>CAIXHE010000001.1 GCA_903919205.1 uncultured Opitutaceae bacterium
GAGCGGGGTTCGGTGGGCGCCATCCTCAATCGCCTCTTCCAGAAGACCTTCCAGGCCGCCAAGCGGGCGCGCAGCGACACCGGGCTCTCCTCGGGCCAGGTGAGCCACGCGAACCTCGCGGTGGACCTGGCCTCGACGGTGGTCGGGGACCTCTCCCGGGCGCGCGGCCTCGTCCTTGGCGCCGGCAAGGTGGGCGAGAAAAGCGCCCGGGCCTTCGCAAGCAGGGGCGCCGGGTCGATCTCGGTGTGCAGCCGCGCCCACGAGCGCGCGAGCGCGCTCGCCTCCCAGGTCGGCGCCGAGGTGGTCCCGCTTTCCGAGTTCGAGGCGCGTCTCCAGGAGTGGGACGTCGTCGTGTGCGCCACGTCCGCGCCGGGCACCGTGCTCTCCGCCTCGGCCGTGCGCCAGGCGATGCGGGCGAGGGGCGCGCGCCCGATGCTTCTCCTCGACCTGGCGATGCCCCGCGACGTGGAGGCCTCGGCCGCCGACGCGGGAAGTGTCTTCCTCTACAACCTCGACGACCTGGCCGCCCTCTCCGAGCGCCACCGCCTGGCCCGCCTCCAGGAGGCGGCCCGCGCGAGGCTGATCCTCGCGCCCCGCGCCGAGGCGCTCTGGCAGCGCCTGCGCGACCAGATGAGCGCGCCGCGGGGCGCCCCGGCCCCCTCGGCGCCGTCCCCCAGGGCCGCCCCCGCGCTCGCCCTTGCCTGAGCACCCGCGCCATGGTGAGCCTCGTCCCTACGCACCCCCCCGCGACGCAGCTCGACCTCGAGCTCATCCGAAAGTACTCGGTCGCCGGCCCCCGCTACACCTCATACCCGCCGGCCACGCGCTTCACGACCGCGTTCTCGCGGGAGCAGGTCGAGGACTCGATCGCCGCCGACAACGCCCCCGGCTCGGGGCCCCTCTCCCTCTATTTCCACCTGCCGTTCTGCGAGTCGCTCTGCTGGTACTGCGGCTGCAACACGGTGATCACGCGCCGGCGCGAGAGCGCCGCCGAGTACCTGGAGGGCCTGGCTCGCGAGATCCGCCTGACGGCCGCGCGGATTGACCGCAGGCGCCCGGTCACGCAGATCCACCTCGGCGGGGGCACCCCGACGTTCTTCCCGCCGAAGCTGCTCGCCGAGCTCGGCCTGCTGATTCTCGAGCACTTCGACGTGGATCCCGCCTGCGAGTTTGGCGTCGAGGTCGATCCCCGGCGACTGAGCGAGGAGCACGTGGAGGCCCTGGCCTCGATCGGCGCCAACCGCGCCTCGCTCGGCATCCAGGACACGGACCCCGCCGTGCAGCTCGCGATCCACCGCTGGCAGCCGTCCCGCCTGAACCGCCAGGCCATGGATTGGCTGCGCGCGGGCGGGTTCCGCTCGGTCAACGTGGACCTGATCTACGGCCTGCCGCTCCAGACGACGGCCTCGTTCGGCCGCACGATCGACGAGGTGCTACGGCTCGCCCCGGACCGCCTCTCGGTCTTCAGTTACGCGCACGTGCCGTGGATCCGCCCGGCCCAGCGCATCTTCGACAAGCGCGGCGAGCTGCCGCAGCCCGAGGAGAAGCTCTCGATGTTCGCGCTGGCGCACGAGAAACTGACCCAGGCCGGCTACGTGGACATCGGCCTCGACCACTTCGCGCGGCCTGACGACGAGCTGGCGCAGGCGCAGCGCAGCGGGACCCTCCAGCGCAACTTCCAGGGCTACAGCACGGCCGCCGGCACCTCGCTCTATGGATTCGGGGTGTCGTCGATCTCCTCGACCCCGGGCAGCTACCGCCAGAATTTCAAGGACGTCGAGTCGTGGACCGCCGCGCTCTCCGCAGGCCGGCTGCCGGTCGAGCGGGGGCTTCTCCTCAACCAGGAGGACCGCCGCCGCCGCGCGCTCGTGATGGGGATCATGTGCGACCGCCGCCTCGACTTCGCGGCGCTCTCCGCCGAGCTCGGCATCGATGTTGCCGCGACCTACGCCACCGAGATCGCCGGCCTCGGGGACCTCGAGGCGGACGGACTCATTTCGCGCACGAAGGAGGGGATCGAGGTGCTCCCGCGGGGCGCGCCGCTGCTGCGGGTGATCGCAATGCGCTTCGACGAGACGCCGGCCCCCGCGGCCGGGCGGCATTCGCAGACGGTGTGAGGGGGCTTCAGGCCCTGAGCCTGAGCAGGCGCTCGCCCGCCGCGTGCAGGGTCTCGGGCCGCTTCGCGAAGTTGAGGCGGATGTAGCGGTTCTCGCCCGGAGCGAAGAAGCTCGAACCCGGCACGGGCGCGACGCCGATCTCCCTGGCCATCCAGTGTGAGAACTCGATGTCCGAGGCGTAGCCGAAGGGGGAGATGTCCACCATGACGAAGTAGGCCCCCTCGGGCCGGATGTAGGCGAGGCCCGTTTGGTCGAGGTAGCCGAGGAGGATGTCGCGAGACCGCGCGTACTTCTCGGCGAGCGCGGCGTAGTAGCCGTCTGGGAGCCCGAGGGCCGTGACCACGGCGTGCTGGAGCGGCGCCGGCGCGCCGACGGTGAGGAAGTCGTGCACCTTGCGGGCCTGGGCGATCACGTCGGCGGACGCACAGACGTAGCCGAGCCGCCATCCGGTGATCGAGAAGGTCTTCGACAGCGACGAGCACATGAGGGTGCGCGCGGCCATGCCGGGCAGCGACGAGAAGTACGTGTGGCGGTGGGGCGGGAAGACGATGTGCTCGTAGACCTCGTCGGTCAGCACCCACACGTCGTACTCCTCGGCGAGCGAGGCGATGTGGCCGAGCTCGGCGGGGGTGAATACCCTGCCGCAGGGATTCGACGGGTTGCACAGGACGAAGGCCTTCAGGCCCGAGGCGAAGGCTCTCCTCAGCTCGTCTCGGTCGAAGCCGTATCCGGGCGGGTGCAGCGGCACGAGCACCGGCGTTGCCCCGCAGAGGATCGCGTCGGCCGAGTAGTTCTCGTAGAACGGACAGAAGAGCCCCACGCGGTCGCCCGGGTCGCAGACCGTCATCATTGCGACGATCATGGCCTCGGTGGCGCCGCAGGTCACGACGAGCTCGCTCGCCTCGTCGACGGGGACGCCCGTGAAGCGCCCGATCTTCGCGGCCAGGGCCCGCCTGAGCTCGGGTGCCCCCCACGTGATCGCGTACTGGTGGCGACCCGCGTCCATGGCGTCCTTGCCGGCCTGGACGAGCTCGGGCGGCGGGTCGAAGTCGGGGAAGCCCTGGGAGAGGTTGATGGCGCCGTGGCGCTGCGCGACGCGCGTCATCTCTCGGATCAATGACTCGGTGAAGACGGAGGTTCTCTGGGAGGTGCGGGGCATCGGCGCGGCGGGGAAGAGCGGTCTAGGGGCGTCCCCGGGAAGAAAAAAGAACAAAGGGCGGCGCGGCCGCGGCCCGCGTTGTTTTTATGACAGGCGCGGGCGCTTCAATGCACGGGCGGCGAATCCAGGGCGCCGATCACCTTGCCGAGAAACGCGTCCAGGGACTTGGGCTGGATCCAGCGGACGACAACGACGAGGTCGTTGGCACGGTCCATGTAGACCACATTCTCGCCGTTCCCGACGAACGTGACGCTGTCCTCGGGGGTCGACGGCAGCTCCCTGCGGCCCGGGTTCAGGTACCAGTTCGCGAACCCGTACGCGGGGTTCGCCGGTCCGGGCGTGCGGGCGAGCGCGATCCAGCGCTCGGGCACGATCTGCCTGCCGGCCCAGCGGCCGCCCTCGAGGAAGAGATAGCCGAAGCGGGCCATGTCCCAGGCGTTGATGAACATCCCGCCGCCATAGTGGCCGCCGCCGGTGACGGACTGGATGCGCCGGCCGCCGATATCGACCCAGGAGTTGCCGTACCCCTCCCAGTGCCAGGTATCCGAGGCCCCGATCGGGTCCATGACCTGCCGCCGGAGCACCTCGGGAAGCGGCTGCCTCCAAACCTGCAGGGCCGCCAGCGCGAGCAGGTTCACGCGGACGTCGTTGTACTTGAAGTGGGTCCCGGGCTCGTGAAGGACGCGGTGCGGGTGGTCGGCGGGCGTGGCACCCTCGGGCCGGTCGGCCCAGTCGGGGATGCCCCACAGGGTGCCCGACCAGTCGCTCGTCTGCCGAAGCAGGTGGTCCCAAGTGATCGGCGCGTTGTGGGGCGACTCGAAGAGCTCGGGGGTGGGGAAGTACCGCCTAACGGGGTCCGCGAGGTCATGGATCATGCCCCGGCTCCAGGCTAGGCCCACGACGGTCGTCAGGAACGTCTTGGTGACGCTGTGCGTCATGTCGACCCTCGAGGGATCTCCCCATTCGGCGACCACGTACCCGCGGTGGATGACGACGCCGGTCATGCCTCCCCGCACCGAGGTCGGCCCGAGCAACCTCCAGAGGGGCTCGCGGGCCCCGAAGGTCTCCTTGAGGTCCACGGCGAGGTCCTTGCTCCTCGGGTTCTCGCTCGCGAGGGAATAGTCGATGGCCTCCCGTAGGCGCCCCGGATCCATTCCGGACTGCTGGGGCGTGCGGTGTTCCCAGCTGCCGCGCGGCGGAAAGTAGGTCGCCTGCGGGGTCGCGAGCCCCGTGCCCGCGAAGCAGAGGACCGCGGCCGCCCCAAGCGTCCGCTTCAGAGAATGAAGGCTCCTAAGCCCTGGGCCCATTTCGCATTGCGCGCGGCGCCCACGGGGACCGCAACCCTGAAAGCGCCCGGCGAAACGCAAGCCGGGCTTCGAGCCGATCGCCCGGCGGGATCGGGGCCCACGCGGCGTGGGTAAGACCCCATAGGCCGCCGCCCGCACTGTCCTCTAAGGTGAGAGTCCGGATAAAGCCAACTGCAACGGTACCTGCAACCACAGCCATGATAGGCGCGTCCCGTCGGCTTGCCGTTCAACCCGAACCCAAGCTGCAGATGGCCCCCCGGAGAATCGTTACGGAACGTCGAGGATCAAAACCATGAAAACCCTGAAATTGAACGAACCGACCCAACGCAAGACCATCGGTCGATGGTCCGGCACCCTCCTTGTGGCAGCCGGGATGCAAGTCCTCGCCCTCCCTCACCTGAACGCGCAGACCAAGGACAAGCAGATCACCGACAGCGGCATCACCGCCGTGGTCGAGAAGGGGTTCAAGCAGGAGAAGGGAGTGGTCCCGGACACGGTGGACGTCAGCACGAGCCAGGGCATCGTGACCCTCTCCGGATCGCTGGACAACCTCCTCGCCAAGGAGCGTGCGGTCAGGATTGCTGAGAGCATCCGCGGCGTGCGCGGCGTGATCGACCAGACCATCGTGACCCCGGTCTCGCGGTCCGATGACGAAATCAGCAGGGACATCACCTCGGCGCTGAAGCAGGATCCCGCCACCCAGTCGAGCAAGGTGACCGTGTCCGTGCAGGATGCCGTCGCCACCTTGGCGGGCACCGTCGGCTTCTACGGCGAGAAGCGGCTCGCGACCCGGATAGCTGAGGGCGTGCGGGGCGTGAAGGCGGTACAGAACAATGTCACGATAAGCTACCTAACCAGCCCGAGCGACGCGCAGATCGCCAGCGACATCAAGTCACGCCTCCAATGGGACATCTGGATCAACGGCGACCTCGTCAAGGCCGTCGTCGTCAATGGCAATGTCACTCTCACCGGGACGATCGGGAGCGCGATCAGCAAGTCGAGGGCGGAGGACGATGCCTGGGTCAACGGCGTCATGTCCGTGGACGACAAGGGCGTCGTCGTCGCGCCGCGCACCGGCACGGCCACCCACCAGGAGCAGGATTATGCCGCTCGGTCCGACAGCGACATCAAGAAGGCCATCCTGGCCTCCCTTCGCCTCGATCCCCGCGTCTCTGCCTATGCTCCCGACGTGACTGTCGAGGACGGAGGGGTCATTCTCGGCGGCAACGTCGGCAACCTGAAGGCGAAGACCTCCGCCGGGGAGGATGCCAAGGACATCGTCGGCGTCTGGCGGGTGGACAACCTGCTCCAGGTGAAGCCCACGGCTCAACCCACCGATGCGCAGATCGAGAGCCAGCTGAAGGCGGCGCTCGCCTGGGATCCCCTGATCGACGGCGACACGATCACCGTAGGAGTCACCAAGCGGATCGTGCACCTCTCCGGCTCCGTTGACTCGAGCTTCGACAAGTCGGAGGCCCAGGACCTCGCCTCGAGGATCGACGGGGTGCTGTCGGTCCGAAACAACCTGAAGGCTGAGCCGGAGTTTTCATATAACAACAGCTCCTATTGGCCCTACTACACCTACGGTGACTGGCCGTACTACTCGTACTACGACGGCGGCCTGTATAACAACCAGGTCCTGAACTACGACTACGGCATGTATGAGCCGCCGCTCTATATGACCGACGACCAGATCAAGAAGAGCATCCGCGACGAGTTCTTCTGGAGCCCGTTCGTGGACAACAGCGACATCAAGGTCTCCGTCACGGGCGGCGTCGCCACCTTGACCGGCACGGTCGGCACCCGCATCGGCATGGGCGAGATCGACAGCGACGCCTATCAGGGCGGCGCGACCAACGTGATCGACCAGGTGAAGCTCAAGCACCACGCCTGGTGGTGGTGGTGGTAGTCGATCGGGTTCGACCGACATCGACCTCCTGCCGAGGTTTGAGGTTCCGGGGCTTCGAAGGCGACGCGCCCCGGATCCCGCATCATACCCCTCCCGAACGCACTGGAATGCCTCCTTCCGGGCATTGCGGAGCCTCCGGGAGGGGTTTCGGTTTTTTGCGCCCGGAGGGCATTCGGCGGAACGCGGGCACGGGCCGAGGGTCCGGCACCCCCGGCCAGTTGGGTTGTCACCCTTTTGCGGAGCGCGCCAACCCAGGAAGCGAGGACGGGCGTTCGTCGACTCCGATCGCAGTCCGGGGCGCCGAGGCCCGAATGTGGCAGAGTTCGGACCAGGCGACCCCGCAGACCGGCAGGGCGAGCGAGACAAAGGCAACGTAGCCCCAAGGGGCCTCAGGCAGGGGTATGATGCTCATGCCGAGGACTGCGACCATCGCTGCAAACCCCCCAGCGGCCGCGAGTGCCAGGCCTGTGCTGACGCGCCCCTTCAGCAGAAAGGCGAATGCCGCCAGGCACACGAACAGGTAGCTTGCCATGTATCCATACGAGGCGACCTGAATCGTGTAGTTGATGGAATCCGTAACGCTGACACCCTCGGCGAAGATGAGTGCCGGGACCGCGATCGCCACGACGCCTAGAAACGCGAGCGCTCGGGTCGGCGTCGCGTGGGTGGGGTGGATGTATCCGAAGAATTCGGGAAGCGCCTTCTGGCGCGACAGGTCATACATCACGCGCGACGCTCCGTTGATCCCCGCCACCGCCGCCGCGAAGGAGCTGACCGAAATGCCGATCAGGCTCAGGGTCCCGAAGACGGGAATTCCGACCGTGCGCGCCAGGAGATCGAACGGCATGGATGTTTCGTCCAGGTGAACGTGGTATCGATCCTCCAATAGGCCTAGCGAGTAGGTGCTGAGGAGGTAGAGGACCCCGGTGGGAATCAAGCACAGGAGCATGGTTCGGGGAACCGTGGTCCGAGCCTCGGATACCTCCTCGCCCAGGGTCGAGGCGCTCTCGAATCCGGCCAGCGTGGTGGCCGCGGTGATGAACGCCACGCGCACCGCGTTCCACGGGGTGTGGGTGAAATCAAGCTGTCGGGCGTCCCAGCACGAGCCCTTCGAGAGGGCCACCAGCATGATGCTGCAGAGCAGCACGAGCGAGGTCATCTCGGAGGCGAGCATCACCTTGGTGGAAAGCCGGACGTCGCGGTGGGCGCAATACCACCCGGCACCGAGGATCAGGCTGGGGATGAGCAGGGCCCTCCAGGGCCCGTGGGCGGGTCCGATCCATTGGTTGAGCAGCAGGTCGATGCAGAACTGGCCGCAGACGGCGGCGCTGATGGCGACAAACGCCATCGCGAGGATGTAGGCCCAGCTGGCGGCGATCCCCGGGCGCCGGCCGAGCCCCATCGCCGTGTAGGCGCCCAGCGATCCCGCCGACGAGCAGCGGGCCGCGAAGGTGTGCACCCCGGCGGCGATGCCAAGGAAGATGACGAGAACGAGCGCCATCAGCAGCGCACTGGCGTGGCCTGACTCACCGAGGATGATGGGCAGGCCCACCCCGATCGTGACGCTCGGCGCCAGCGTGCCGAGCGATTGGGCTGCGTTCTCGAGCCGGTTCAGGTAGCCGGAGCGCAGGGTGGCCTTGGGAAGGTCTGGGCGCTGCGTAAAAGACATCGTGTAAGCGTGATTTGGCTAGGACGTGCCGAAGGAAAGGCCGATCCGGTTAAGCCACTTGCGGTAGGCAATCGAGGCCAGGTCCGAGCGCAGGTGGAGCTCCTCCTGGAGGTCCAGCGGAAGCAATTCCGGCCGCTGCGACTCGATGACGGAGATGTCCTGGGCGAAGACGCGGTCCTGGAAGCCGCTGACGCGGGGAGCGGGCAGATCGTGATCGTAGTCCATCGCCACGAGCGAGTAGTACACGCTCGACACCTCGTCCACCGGCGCGACCGCCACGAGGATCGCAAAGTTCTTGTCGGTCGCCGGCTTGCGCACGGTCATCGCGAACGGGCGAAGCACCTCAAACTCGTAGGAGGCGACGCCCGAGCGGCCCGTGCCGTCCAGGTCATTCTGCCACACCTTGATGTCGGCAGCGAAGACGCCCTCCGGCGTTTCCCGCGCGGCGTAGTCCTCGATCGCCGCGTGGTCGAGGTCGCCCAGGATGCCCTCGTGCACCACCGAGAGGTGGGCGACGTCCAGCCCGTTTTCCATGACCCGCGGGGCGCTGGCCGAGAGCGGATAGGGGCCGCAGGGCACGCAGCGAAAGCGAGCGTTCGTGAACTCGGGGAACGGCGCCGGCGCCCCCTCGGGGGTTCCGAGGCAGACCCAGATGAGGCCCGAGCCTTCGCTGACAGCCAGGGTCGAGGCCCTGGCCTTGGCGGGCGGCTTCAGGTCCGGGTGGGCGGGGATGTGCGCGCACTGGCCATCGGCGCCGTACCGCCAGCCATGGTAGGGGCAGACGAGGTGGTCGTCGGCGATCCTGCCGAGGGAGAGGCGCGCGCCCCGGTGGATGCACAGGTCGCGCCACACCTGGAGGGAGTCCCTGCCGCGCCAAACGACGAGGTCCTCGCCGAGGATGCGGGAGCGCTTGATGGAGCCCGCGGGTACCTCGTGGGAGAAGGCAGCCGGGTGCCAGTGGCGGAGCATCACGGGATCGTCTGTCATGAGGGAACCGAAGCCGTGTTGAGGGCGGGCTTGGACTCCGGGTTCGAAAGGGCGCCCTCGTCCCGGGAGGCGCAGCTAGGCAGGTCGGTGGCGAAGGCGTGCGAGGAGCTCCGCACGTAGACCTCGCACACGACCATGATCAAAGCGGCCGCTGCATAGCTCGCGGCGAAGTGCCACTCCGCCCCGAAGCCGATGCAGTTGCGCACGCCCTCGGGCGTGAGCGTGAAGGCGTGCATGATCCCCACGAACGACAGTACGGACCCCGCGAGAAACCAGGCGGCCGCGGGCAGGAACCGGCGGTCCAGCAGGTAGCTGGTGGCCGCCGCCCACACCATCGAGGTGAGGAACGCGCCCTGGCTGAGCGAGATGAGCCCGTGCAGCGGAAGCTCCGAGCCCAGGCGCACGGCGGCGTCGGCCATCGTGATCCCGGCGTGGTCGAGGCAGGTGGTCACGAGCTGGAGGCCCCAGGAGCAGATGAGGGGAATCAGCCCGATCGCAACGGCCGCCCCGTGGCGCGGCCCCGACTCGGCGAAGGCCTGCCCGACCATTTCCAGCCCGAACCACACGATGATGAATGCGACCAGCTGGTAGGGCACGAAATGCAGGACAAGGGGCACGAGACCGGTGAGGCAGATGACGCCCACCACGACCCCGTTGATGATCGAGTACCCGATCCGCGCGCCGTTGGCCTTGTGGGAGAGGTGGCCGAAGTAAAGCGTCGTCGGGAACGCGCTTCCGAACAGGCTGGCGCCCAGGGTCGCCAGCCCGTTCACGAGCAGGGCGGGACGCGTCGGGTAGTCGTCGCCGGCCAGCCGCACGCTCTCCAGGATTTGGACGGCCGCCAGGGTGTCGATGAGCGCCAGGGGAAGGATGATCGAGAAGTACTGCCACCCTCCCGGCATGCGGAAAAATTCCACGAGGTTGATCGGCCTCGGCAGGTGCAGGGCCGGGGTGCCCATGGCCGCCGCCTCGGGCAGGCCCGTCACGTGCAGCCAGCCGAGCACCCAGTAAAGAAGCATCCCCAAAACGAGCGCCATGCCGGCGACCGGGATGCGCCCGGGCAGGCGTAGCCGAGAGGCGTAGGAGGCCAGGATCACGATCGTCGGAACCAGGGCGAGGAGCGGCTGCTCAAAAATCTGCATCACGAAGCCGAGGCAGAGGAAGGCGATGGCGGCCCCGGCCAGGGGACCGAGCGTCGCCGCGGGGGGCAGCGAGCGCCGGATCCAGTCCGAGCAGAACGCCCCCGCGGTCTGGATCGCCCCGCTCAGCATGCAGGCGAAGATCCCCATGTGCCAGGCGAGCATCGCGTCGTGCGTGTGCCGGTAGACGGGCACCATGATCAGGAAGATGTAGGCGAAGATGGTGGGTGCGTTCACCCCGAAGGGTATCGCCGTCACGTCGCTGCGTCCGCTCGCGGCCGCGAGCCGCCGCGCCAGCCACGCGTAGAAGAAATTACCGCCGACGACCGAAAGCGCGATCGCGGGCAGGATGCGGGAGGTCACGAGCGCCTCGGGGAGCCCGCACAGGGGACAGAGGGCGGCGATCAGGAGCAGGTCCGGCAGGCCGCTGAAAAACAGCCCAAAGAAGCCGTCCACGTCCTCGGGGACAAACCAGCGGGGCCTTTCCGACGCGACGGCCATGGGGCTACGAGCGCTCCTTCAGGGTGGCCCAGAGCCCGCGCTCCCGCGGCGTCAGCGCGGCGCCGTGGCGCGCGGCGAACGAGGGGCGGATGCGAAATTCGACGTCATAGCGTGGCAGCAGGGTGGCGAGGATCAGCGGCACCTCCAGGCGCGCGAGCGGCATGCCGATGCACATGTGGGCCCCGCCCCCGAACGCGGCGTGGGCCTTGGGAGGGTAGGCAGCGTCGCCCAGGAATCGCTCCGGGCGGAATTCGTGGGGCTCGGCGTAGATCTCGGGAAGGAAATGCGTGAGCGAGAGGAAATGGGTCAGCGCCGAGCCCTTCGGGATCTCGATCCCCTTGTACTCGCAGTCGCTCGCCGCCACCAGCGTGTTGATCGGGGTGGGGGGCCGCAGCCGCTCAATCTCGAGAACGGTGGCCTTGATCTTGGGCCACTCCTTCATCGACGTGAACCTCTCGGGGGGCACCGCCTCCACCTCAGCCCGGAGCTGGGCCAGCCAGTCGGGCCTGTGGTAGACGTACATCAGGGTCCAGAGCACCAGGTTGGCCGTCGAGTTGAGTCCCCCGGTCAGCAGGAGGTAGATGTCGCCGAGCAGCTCCTTCTCGCTAAGCGCCGGTTCGCCCTCCGCGCCCTCGCGCAGGACCGCCCGGAACATCTCGGGGGCCGATGCCGGATCCGCCGCCCAGGTCCGGGCGAGCTGCCCCAGATAGTCGACCACCTTGGCCTTCGCCCGGGTGTAGACGGGACGCCGGAACCAGGCCTCGCGCCCCGGGCCCCTGCCGCCCCCGAGCAGCAGGTCGCGCTCCACGCGGATGATCGCGCGCTGCATGGGCAGCGGCACGTCGAGGCCGAGGAGCGCGTGCGCGGTCATGTTGAGGAGCAGCCGGTGGCAGAGCTGTCGCAGCTCGACCGGGCCCTTGGCCGCGGCCAGTTCCGAGCGTGCGGTCGCGCACATGCGCGGGGCCGACGCGAACAGGAACTCCGGGCGGAACGCCGGGTTGAGCCGGCGCCGCTTGTCCTTGTGGCGCTCGCCGTTGAGCCCCGTCAGGTAGTCGCTCCCGAACTCCTGCTGGAAGCTCGCGCGGGTGACCGAGTAGTCCCAGAGCGCGCTGTTTCTCCACACGAAGTCGTTGGCCTCAAGCCCCCCGATGCAGAGGCTCTCGCGGCCGTGGTAGGTGGTGCGGTAGACGGGTCCGTGGAGGCTGACAGCCTTCAGGTGGTATCCGATCGGGTCGCGCTGGACCCCCCGGGTGGGTCCCCAATATTTGGGGCCCGGAGCATAGAGGGGGAAGTCCGCGAAGGTGCGTCGGGGCGGGGCGTCTGCGGAGGATGCTGCGGGATTCATGGGAAGGGGCTCTACCAGACGATGGGGTGCGTGCGGCCGTCGGTCACGTTGACAAGACCGGTCGGGTTGCGCGGGCCGGGCGGCAGGAGCACCCAGTGCCACGGGGTGCAGGTGAGCCAGGCGAAGATCATCGCCTTCACGAGGTGCCGGTCGCCGTGGGCCTTGGCGATCGAGGCGGTAAAGGGGCCGATGAACTCGGGGCTCCCGTACCAGCTGACCGCCGCGAGGGCCTCGTCAAAGCCCTCCATCTCGGCGGCCAGCGCCTCGGCCGGCCGGCAGGTCATCAGCCCGCCCACCTCCAGGCGTATGCGCGCCGTCACCGACCCCCGGTTGACGAGGCTCCAGCCGCCCTGGTTCGAGATGCAGTCGTTCGCCGCCAGGGCCATGGCAGAGTCGCTCGAGCCCAGCGTCCAGAGCTGGTGGTGGTCGTGGGCGACCGAGCAGGCGATGGCGCAGTCCTCTGTGCGCGGCCCGATGCCCTGCCAGAACAGGCGCCCGATGTTGCCGCTCGCGTGGTGCCGGTCGATGACCGCCACCTTGGAAATCTCGGCCGAGGGGTCGCGCTGCACCTGCGCGTCCCTCACTGCGAGCGTGGCCACGGGGAACTCGGGCAGGAAGTAGAAGGGCTGCAGGAGCGCCGCCTGGACCTCTGTGCGGCCCGGGGGTGCCTCGATCGCGAAGTCCCCCGCCACAAGCGGCCTGGCGACCCGCATCGTGCCAAGGCTTCGTTCAGGCCAGGCGATCCGCGGCACCGCATAGGTGGACCGCCCCGCCTCGGCCACCGGCCGTCCATCCGAGAGGACCGCCGTCGCACGGACCCGCGCGAGATCCTCGTCCACAAACACGAGGTCCGCGTAGCGACCCGGCGCAATCGAGCCCACCAGGTGCTCGAGATGCCAGTGGCGCGCCGGATAGTAGGATCCCATGGCATAGGCGGCCTCGATCGGGACGCCGGCCGCGATGGCGGCGCGCACATTGTAGTCCATTGTACCCCACCGCAGGGCGACATCCGCCCCCCGGTCGTCGGTCGTGACCGACAGGTTGGACCAGTCCTTCAGGCCCTTGCCCACCAGGTATCCGAAGATCTCCGGGGCGCTCCGCGCCCTCACGTGCAGGAAGATGCCCCTCGAGAGCTTGTTCCAGGCGTCCGCCCCGTCCCGGCATTCATGGTCGCCCGCAAGCCCCGCCGCGGCGAAGGCGGAGATGTCGCTGAGCGCGGTGAGCCCGGCCCCGTGTCCCTGGATCACCCCCCGGCCGTCCCACGTCGCCTGCATGTTCGACCAGATTCGGTCGTAGCCCGGGTTGGACGGCTGGGTCAGCGCCGACCAGTCCATGACCTCGTCGAGGCCCGGCACCCAGGGCTCCTCCATGGCCGCGCGGATCTCGGGGTAGCCGTAGTAGCCGCCGGTCTCCTCGTAGGCGGTCGGCGGCGTGGCCGAGCCCGGGGCGACGAAAATCTTGAACGGGCTGCCCTCTGCGCGCGCGCGCAGCCAGAAGGCGGTGTTTCCCTCGCCGTCGACATTGGAGTACTCGTGGGAGGCCTCGACCACCCAGGTCGTTCCCGTGCGCAGCGAAAGCTCCGCCTCCCATTCCGGGCTCAGGTGGCTGCTCTCGATGTGCTTGTGCGCCTCACCGAAGCCCGGCACCACGCGGCGGTGGAGGCCCTCAAGGCTTCGCTGGGCGGCTCCCTTCCATTGCCCGCTTGGGCCGGTCCAGGCGATCCGCTCCCCGGCAACGACGATGTCCTGGTGCTCGAGCCAGGTGAGCGTGAAGACGTCCAGGAGGTGCACGTCGCGCACCAGGAGCTCGGCCGGGGACCTGCCGAGCGCCACCTGAACCAGCTGCTGGCGGATCAGGGTTTCGCTGGGCGCGGGCATTCCCCCGGCGCGGGAGCTTAAAACATGCCATGGTTCACCGTCCGGGACGCGGGCCCGGCGACGGCGCCCCGGGAGTTGGGTGATTATTTAATTTCTTTCCATGAGGGGTCTTGCGGCCTTCTGTGCCTCATCCGGAGCGTCTCATCGGGGGCCGCTAGGCTTCCCGGGACGCCCCCTCCGTCCGCCTCGCCCTATGAAACTACCCCTTACCCGAATCCTCCTCGCGCTGGGTCTGGCCGGGGCGCTCGCGGCCCGTGGCGCCGACGCGACCCTGGCGATCGCCGCCGACCATCCCGGCCCCATCATCAACCCCAACATCTACGGGCAGTTCTCGGAGCACCTCGGGCACTGCATCTACGGCGGCTTATGGGTCGGCCCGGAGTCCGCCATTCCCAACACGAGGGGCTACAATACGGCCGTCATGGAGGCCCTCAGGGCCCTGAAGGTGCCGGTCCTGCGGTGGCCGGGCGGGTGCTTCGCCGATGAATACCACTGGAGGGACGGCGTCGGCCCCAGGGAGAAGCGGCCGTCGGTGTACAACTCGCACTGGGGTGGCGTGGTGGAGGACAACAGCTTCGGCACGCACGAGTTTCTGGACATGTGCGAGATGCTCGGCATCGAGCCGTACGTGTGCGTGAACGTCGGGAGCGGGGAAGTGCACGAGGCTATGGAATGGGTAGAGTACATGACTTCGGACGCGACCTCGCCCATGGCGAACCTGCGCAGGTCGAACGGACGGGCGAAGCCCTGGAAGGTACACTTCCTCGCCGTCGGCAACGAGAGCTGGGGCTGCGGCGGCGCCATGCGACCCGAGTTCTACGCCGACAATTTCCGCCGCTACAACACGTTCATCAAGGACTACCAGGACAAGCACCTGATGCGCATGGCCTGCGGGCCCAGCGAAGGCGACTTCGCCTGGACCGAGACCTTGATGAGGCTCGCGGGAGACCAGTTGGACGGCCTCTCCCTTCACTATTACACGATCCCGTCCGGCGACTGGTCCCACAAGGGCTCGGCGACCCAGTTCGGCAGGGACGCCTACTTCAGTACCCTCGCCAACACGCTCAACATGGAGGACCTGGTCAGCCGCCACTCCGCCATCATGGACCGCTACGACCCCAAGAAGCGGGTCGGCCTCGCCGTCGACGAGTGGGGCGTCTGGACCGACGTGGAGCCAGGCACGAACCCTGGGTTTCTCTTCCAGCAGAACTCTATGCGCGACGCCGTGGTGGCGGCGCTCAACCTGCACATCTTTCAGGCCCACGCCGACCGCGTCCAGATGGCGAACATCGCCCAGATGGTGAACGTCCTGCAGGCGATGATCCTCACCGAGAACGGGAAAGTCGTCCTCACGCCGACGTACCATGTCTTCAAGATGCTGAACGTGCACCAGGGCGCGACGTCCCTGCCCGTCGAGCTCAGGACGCCGGACCTCCCAGGGGCCGCCCAAAGGATCCCCCTGGTGAGCGCCTCGGCCAGCCGGGACCCGGCGGGCCGCATCCACCTTTCGCTCGTCAACACGAGCCCGGACTCGGCGGCCACGGTCGCGTGCTCCGTCCAGGGCGCGGCGACTTCGTCGGTCTCCGGCAGGATCCTCACCGCGGCCGACTTCACGGCCCACAACACCTTTGAGGATCCGCATCGGGTCGAGCCGGTTCCTTTCTCAGGCGCCGCGCTCGCCGGCGGCAAGCTCACGATCCTGTTGCCCAAGCTCTCTGTTGTGGTCCTCGACCTCTGAGCCGAGAGGGGTTTCCGCAGCCTCCTCGGATCGCCGACCAATCGCGACCGGCTTGTTTACCCATGCTCCAGCCTAAATCGCTTCTTCGAAGGGGAAATGGGGCGGCCAACGGGACTCGAACCCGCGACCCCAAGATTCACAATCTTGTGCTCTAACCAACTGAGCTATGACCGCCGTATAACCTGAGGAACGGAAACCTTCCCGTCCGCTTAAACCCCTGTCAACCTGTTTCCCGGTTGTGTAAGGGGGGACCCGGTGCGAGGGTGGGGGCGTCGATGCAGCGCCTGCGCCTCGTAACCTTCAACATCGCGCACGGACGCGGGTTAACCCCGATCCAGGGGTTCACGTCCTCCCGCAAGCTGCGCTCCAACTTAAGGAGGATCTCCGACCTCCTGGTGAAGCTCGATGCCGACGTGGTCGCCCTGCAGGAGATCGACGAGTGCTCGCTCTGGGCGGGCAGTTTCGACCACCTGGACTACCTGCGCGCCCACGCGGGCTTTGCGCACGCCGCCTTCGGAGTCCACAACCGGAGGTCGGGACTGGTGAAGCTCAACTACGGCAACGCGGTCCTCTCCAGGTACCCGATCGTGGACACCGAGACCGTGGTCTTTGGCAAGCGCAGGCTCGGCGAGAAGGGCTTCCTCTTCACCGAGATCGACGTCGGCGGCCGCATCCTGCCGCTGGTCAACCTCCACCTTCACTTCGGCTTCCGGCGCAAGAGGATGGTGCAGCTGGAGCACCTGGTCGCCTGGCTGCGCGCCAAGGAGCGCGAGCGGGGGCGCGGCTGGGCGATACCCCCGATCGTCTGCGGGGACTTCAACACGCCCGACACCGGCGACGACGCCACGGCCGGCCTCTTCAGGCACCTGGCCGACTACGGGGACTACAGCCTGCATCCGGTGGGCGGGAAGACCTTCCCGTCTCCGATGCCCGGGCGGGCCCTCGACTTCGTCTTCGTCCCGCACGGATGCCGGGCCGCCCGGAGCGAGGTGGTGCGCTCTTTCCTGTCGGACCACCGCCCCGTCATGGTGGAGTTTTCGGTGGCGTGACGGCCCGTTTTCCTCTTGAACGACCTCTCCATGTCACGGATTTCCCACGCCTTCGCCCGGGCCCGATCCGAGGGTCGCGCCGCCTTCATCGCCTACCTCTGCGCGGGGGACCCGGACTTTGACACCTCCCTCGCCGCCTGCCGGGCGGTGATCTCTTCCGGGGCGGACGTGCTCGAGCTCGGCGTCCCGTTCTCGGACCCGCTGGCCGACGGGCTCACCAACCAGCTCGCCGCGCAGCGCGCGCTCGAGGCCGGGATGACGGCCGAGCGGGTGTTCGAGCTCGTGCGCAGGATCCGCGATTCTAGCGAGGTGCCGATCGTTTTCTACACGTATTACAACCTGGTCTTCTCCAACGGCGTGGACCGCTACGTGCGAGCCGCGCGCGAGGCGGGCGTCGACGGGCTGCTGATCCTCGACCTGCCCCCGGAGGAGTCCCAGGAGGCCCTCGCGGCCTGCCGCTCGCACGGGCTCGACACGGTCTGCATCGTTGCCCCGACCACCCCGGAGGCGCGCCTGGCCCGGATCGCCTCCGCAGCGAGCGGCTTTGTATATTATGTCTCGCGGGAGGGCGTCACCGGCGTCCGCGAGCAGCTCGCTACCGGCATCGCCGAGGCGGTGGCGCGGATCCGCAGGCACACCGCCCTGCCGGTCGCGGTGGGCTTCGGCATCTCCACGCGGGCCCAGGTCGCCCAGGTCGCGGCCGTGGCCGACGGCGTGGTGGTGGGAAGCGCGCTTGTGAACGTGATCCGCGACGGCCTCGGGGCCCGCGCGGGCATCGCCCCCGGGCTTTCCCGGGTCGTCTCCGACCTCGCCGCGGGGACCGTGCGCCCATGACCCGCATCCTGGTGATCGACGACGACCGGCTCCAGTTCCGGATCGTCCAGGAGCATTTCAAGAGCTTCGGCAAGGGAGCCTACCACGTCGACTGGGCCGACACCTACGAGGAGGGCCTCGAGCGCCTGCTCTCCGGAACCTACGCCGCCTGCCTGCTCGACTTCCGGCTCGGCGACCGTGACGGCCTGCAGCTGATCCGCGAGTCCACCGCCAAGGGCTGCCACACCCCCATCGTGTTCCTTACGGCGGACGCCTCGGAGAAGGTGGACCTCCAGGCCATGGAGGCCGGAGCCCTCGACTACCTCGTGAAGGGCGAGATCTCGGCGCGCTCGCTCGAACGATCGCTCAGGTACGCTACCAAGCTGGGCGAGACGCTCGAGGCCCTCAGGCGCCTCGCCACGCGCGACGAGCTGACCGGGCTCCTCAACCGCAGGGAGTACGACCGCATCCTCGTGGAGGAGGAGGAGCGCTCGAGGCGGTTCGACCAGCCCCTCTCGCTCGTCCTGATCGACCTCGACCGGTTCAAGGCCGTCAACGACACCCACGGCCACGCTGCCGGCGACGCCGTGCTCGCGGAGGCGGCCCGCCGCATCTCCGGTGCCATCCGCTCGGTCGACCGGGCGTTCCGGGTCGGTGGCGAGGAATTCGCGCTCATCCTGCTGCGGACCGACCTCGACTCGGCCCTCGAGGTCGCCGGGCGTGCCATCGCGTCCGTCTCCCGGGCGCCGATCCAGGCGGCCTCGGGGCTGACGCTTGTCGTGACGGCGAGCGCGGGCGTGGCCGAGATCCCCGGCGACGCAGGGAGCGGCCCCGACCTCTTCCAGGCGGCCGACCGGGCGCTGTACGAGGCCAAGGCGTCGGGGCGAAACCGCGCCGTCTCGGCGCGCGCCATGCGGGGGCTGCCGTGAGCCCCGCCGCGGGGAGCGGCCGCACGCTGCACCTCCTCACCGGCTGCACCGCAGCGGGAAAGACCGAGCTCGCCCTGCGCTGGGCCGAGCTGCACGGGGCCGAGATCGTGTCCTGCGACTCGCTGCTCTTCTACCGGGGCATGGACATCGGCACCGCCAAGCCCTCGCGCGAGGAGCTGCGGAGGGTGCCGCACCACCTGGTCGACATCCGCGACGTGCGAGACCCCATGAACGCGGCGACCTACGCCTCCTTGGCGCACGCGGCTGCCTGCGCCATCGCCGAGAGGGGCCGGCCCGTCCTTGTCGTGGGCGGGAGCGGATTCTACCTGAAGTCCTTCCTGGCGCCGGTCGCCGACGGCGTGGAGGTGCCCGACGGCGTCCGCTCCCGCGTCGCCGCGCTTCTCGAGACCTCGGGCCTGCCCGGCGCCGTCGAGCTGCTGCGGAGCCTGAACCCGGGCGGCCTCGGGCCGCTCGATCTGGACAATCCCCGCCGCGTGGCGAGCGCGCTCGGGCGGTGCCTCGCGTCGGGCCGCACGCTGGCCGAGCTCTCGGAGGCGTTTTCCAGGGTAGTGCACCCGTTCGCGGGATGGGAGGTGCGCCTGGCGAGGGTCGAGCGCCCCGCCGCCGAACTGGAGGAGCGCATTCGCGCGCGCACCGAGGCCATGCTGGGCGCCGGCCTGGTCTCGGAGGTGTCGCGCCTCCTGGAACACGGCCTGCTCGAGAACCCCAGCGCAGCCAGGGCCATCGGCTACCGGGAGACCATCGACGTGCTGCAGGGCAGGGCGGCCCCCGAGGGTCTTGCCGGCGCCATACGCCGGGACACGCGCGCCCTCGTTAAGAAGCAGCGCACCTGGTTCCGGACCCAGCTGCCGGCCCATCCGGTGCTCGACGCCTCCGGCCCCGAGGTCCTGGGGCGCCTATTCCTTCGTTGAGGGCCTGCGCCTCTGGTAGACGTCCTTGTAGTAGACCAGGTTCTCGCCGACGAGGTCGACGACTCCGTTGTCCACCGTCGACAGGCAGAGGATCCCCTCGTGGAAGCCCACCTGGTAGGAATCGGAGTACTCGTTGATCGGGCCCTTGGCGCCGAGCTCGAAAAAGCGGATTTTTCCAGTGGCCCCCACCTCGATGACACGGTCGCCGGTCTTGGTCCCGGTCGCGTAGGTGCCCGCGAGTGCCGCCTCCTTGGCCGCGGCGACCGCGGGGTCCTTCATGAGGGTGACCGGCACCTTCTTGTTCACGCTCTCCACGTAGAACACGGAGTAGAGGATGTAGCCGTTGAGCAGCAGGCCGACCACCAGCATGGCGAAGGCGATGCCCTTGTGGGGCGCGGTCGGGGGCGGCTGCGGCAGCTCCTCGTCGGGCGAGGAGAAGGGCGACGACGTGGCGCCGACGCGGTCCAGGCGCTCCAGGAGCCCGGCCACCGACATCTCGGTCCCGGGTGCCGAATGGTCGCGCATGTCGTAGACGTTCAGGCGCCCGCGGCTCGTGCGCACGATCAGCTTCGCCCCCCGGCCGGCCACCACGATGTGCGGGTCGCGGTCCTCGTTCTCCGCGGGGTGCACGTTCGCAAAGCGGTCGAGCAGGGTGGTCAGCGCGACGGCGTCCATCTCGCCCCTGTCATCGGCGTCCATCGAGGCCACGGTCGAGGTGCCGTCGGGGCCGAGCCGGTAGGTGGTGACGCGGTACATGTCAGTGCTCGAGGACGTACACCGGCTGGTTGCGGTATCCGAGGAAGAAGTTGCCGGTCGAGAGGTTGCCGTCGTCCAGCTTCGTGTCGATGTCGGTGAGCTGGTTGGCGTCCGAGCTCACCAGGTTGGCCCCCGAGCTGGCGATGATGATCACTGCGGCATAGCGTCCCCCCTGCTGGGGGCTCTGGGTCGCGAACTGGTAGAGCCCGCCTATGGGCGTCGTGCGTCCCCAGTTGGTCTGGCTCAGGTAGCCGTCCATGCCCGGGGGGAACTCTCCCGGTGCACCGCCCCCGGGCGGCCAGTCGCCGTGCTCCTGGACGTACTCCTGGAACGCGCCGGAGAAGACCCTCAGGTCATTCATCACGGTGCTCGAGCGTGCGTTGATCGTGTTCTTCTTGAAGGCCGGGATCGAGAGGGCCCCCAGGATACCGATGATCAGGACCACGATCGAGATCTCGAGCAGGCTGAAGGCCGCCTGCGACCGAGCCCTACTCGGGAAGCTGGATGTGGTAGAGCGCGAGCGAGCTGCCCTCGAGGAAGCGCAGGTCGGCGATGGCGGAGAGCAGATTGACCTTTGCCTGCAACTCACTGACTCGCGCGGTTTCAAGATTGTTCTCAGATTGGAGCACCAGATAACTCGTGGCAAGGCCCGCGTCAAACTGGGCCTTCTGGAGCTCGTAGGCCTTCTCCGCGTAGCGCGTGTTTTCGCCCGAGCTGCGCACGCTGGCCGCGTTCGCCTGGACGCTGCGGATGGCCGCGCGCACCTGAACGACCAGTGCCTGGTCTGCCTGGTCGTACGCGACCTCCTGGCTGCGCACGCCCGAGAGTGCCTGGCGGTAGGCCGCGCGGTTGGCCCTCATCTCCCACGGGATCGAGACCGTGAGGCCGGCCGTCCAGTTGTAGCCGTTCCAGGCCCCGGTAACCGACTCGCTTGCGGAGGCGGCGTAGGAGCCGTAGCCCAGACCGCCGTTCACGTTGAGCTGCGGCAGCATGTTGCGCTTCGCGCGCAGCGCGGTGAGCTTGTACTGGTCGATTGTCGCCTGGGCGACCGCCAGGTTCGGCCCGTTGTCGCGGGCCAGCTTGTAGGAGCGATCGAAGGAAACGTCGGGCTCTGTTAGGGGCGGGAAGGCGATCGAGCCCACGGCCGACTTGAACTCGCGGTCGCCGAGGAGCTGGAGCAGGGCGTCCTCGCTGTTGTGGACCGCCTGCTCGTCGAGGATCAGCTGGTTCTGCGCGGCGGCGACGCCGGCGCGTGCGTTCATGACGTCGAGGTCGGTGAGGACCCCGGTCTGCCGGCGGATCGTGTTCTCGTCGAGGAGCTGCTGGGCCTGCTTGAGCGTGTCGGTGGCGACCTTGTACTGCTCGCGCTGATACAGCAGGTTGTAGTAGGTGGTCTCCACGTTGTAGATCATCGTGAGCACGGTGCTCTTGAACGTGAGGTTGGAGATCCGCACTCCCAGGCGGGCGCTCTCGATCAGGGCGCGGCCGTAGTCGGTCCCCGCACCCTGCAGGAGGGGCTGCGTGACCGAAATGGACGCGTTGCTGCTGTAGGACGGGTTCGGGAGCGAAAACGTCGGATTGTAGAGGATCTTCTCCAGGTTGTAGCTCGCCGAGAGCGTGCCCCCGGTGAGGATCGTGTCGTTCACCGAGAACGTGCCCGTGTCGACCCGGGAGTAGGGCACGATTCCCAGGTAGGACTCGTTGGTGGCCGTCTGCGACACCGAGCGGTTGGCGTTGAACCCGAAGACGGGCTCGAAGGCGGCCTGCTGGATGACCACGCTGTCGATCGACTCCTCCACGTTGAACTGCTGGATGCGGACCGTGAAGTTGCGCCCGAGCGCCTGCCCGACGCAGCCCTGGAGGCTCACGGGCCCGGAGAGGTCCACCGGCGGCAGGGCGTCGCCGAAGGAGGCAGGGGCCGGTGCCGCGGCGGCTCCGGCGAAGGCGGGAAGCGAGCAGAGGGCGAGGGTCAGGGCGGCCCGTAGGCGCGGGAGGGAACAGGGCATGTTAGGGAGATTCGCTTGGTTTAACCCCTATTCAACACCGCGGCAGCCACGAAAGTTACGCTTTTTTCGACCTGTGGCTCGCCGCGGGAGGGGGACGGTCGAAAGCCGCGGTTGAGCGGCGCGGGGTGCCCGGGCCTAGTGGGGCACGGCCTCGGAGCGCTTGAGCTCGTTCTGCATGAGCTCGGTGAGGATGGCGGTCGAGTCGAGGCGGGCGAAGTTCATCGCGAGCTGCGCCTTGAACCGTGCGTAGTCGGGGTTCGACTCGTCGAGTGCGGGCAGCTTCTTGTCGGCTGCGTAGACCAGCACGCCACGGTCGGCGGTGGCCTTCAGGTCGGACACGCCGCCCTTGGCGAGGTGGGTGAGCGCGTCGACGACCGTCTCGTCCACGTCGGCGGGCTTGCTCTTGAACACGAAGGCCGGGAAGGACTTGACCGAGACCTTCAGGCTGCCGGCCGCCTCGGCGACCGCCTTGTCGAAGGCCTCGCCCGCCTTCAGGCGCCGCTCGATCCCGGCCTGGAAGGTCTTGCCGAACTCAATGAAGTGCTGGCGCCTCTGGCTGTCCACGGCGTCGGCCTTCACCTTGTCGCGCACCTCGGCCAGCAGAGGGGTGCGGGAGGGCAGCGACTCCCTCCACAGGAGGACGGCGGCCCCCGTTGGGGTCGGCACCCCCTCGGAATAGAAGTGATCCGCGCCCAGCTCGAAGGCCGCCTTCGCCACCTGGGGGGAGCCGAGGAGCTCGGCGGGTCCCTCCTCCGCGGTGAACGGGACCAAGCTCGCCTTGGTGAGGTGGTGTGCGGCGAGGAAGCCGTCAAGCGTGCCGCGGGTCACCTTGCCCTGGTAAAGGGAGAAGGCGAAGTCGGAGGCCGCCTGGACGGCCGCGCGCTCGGCCTTGTCGGCGAGGAGCGCCTGGCGCACGTCCTTCTGGACGGCCGCGAAGTCCGCTGACGGGTCGGCCTTCAGGCTGGGGGCCTTGGCCGCACCGGGCTTGGGGAAGCGCGAGGGCTGGGCGTCGTAGTACTCGCGCACCTCGGCATCGGTCGCGGTGACCGAGGGCAGGTAGCCGGCGGCCGGGAAGGCCACGTAGTCAACCCCGACCTTCGGGGCGATCGTATAGCGGAAGGTATTATCCGAGAAAAACTTGGCGATCTCGGCGTCGGAGAGGCTCAGGGAGGGCTCGAAGGAGGCGTAGTCCACCGTGGCCGTTTCGAGGGTCCAGGTGGTGTCCTCCTTCTCGAGCACGGAGCGCAGGTCGCTCGGCATCACGTAGCCCGGGCCGCCCACCAGGCGCTCCACCTTACCGGCGCGTATGTCCTGGCCGATCACGCGCACGATGTCGGCCTCGGTGCTGTCGCCGCGGGCCTTCAGGCTGCTGCGGAAGGCGTCGTAGCGGGTGACGTCGAACTGGCCGTCCGGGCCGTGGAAGGCGCGCAAGTCCTTGATGAAATTGGTGATCTCCGCAGGCGTCGCTTCCGGGATGTGCATCGCGTCGGCAAAGTAGAGCGAGGTGATGCGGCGGATCGCGTAGTACTGGACCTGCTCCTCGGAGAGGGCCCCGCCGTTCTGCAGGCTGGCGCTGATGCGAGCGTCCTCGCGGAAGCGCAGGTCATCCTCCCGCGAGGCGAGGTTATGGCCGAAGAACTCCTTGGTCTGGGTCTCGTGCTCCGCGCGCCCGATGCCGGGCGTCGAGCCGATCGTGAAGATGAACGGGATGACCATCCCGAGCAGCAGCACCGCGAAGATCAGGCGAAAGTGATGTTGGAAGGTCCGCTGGATCCAGGAAATCATGTGGGTATAAGGGGAGCGAACCCTAGGGCGGCGCCGGGCACTGGCAACGCTTTATTTGGCGGCCGACTCGGCCGAGAGCAGCTCCTCCACCGAGCGGCTGAAAAAGGCCTCCTTGCCCAGCCGCTCGATCGCGGCCCCGAACTCGCGCACGATGGGGTCGATCCGGGCGGCGAGGTCGCCCTCCAGGTCGGCCCCCGCGTTCTCGGCCGCGCTCTTGAACTGGAAGAGGGTGATGCGGTTGAGCGGTCGCGCCGGCTGGTAGCGGCGCTCCAGGGACGGGTCACCGGGCGCCTGGGGCGAGGCGACGACGAAGCCCAGGTCCGCGATCTGGTTGAGGCACTCGTTGAGCACCTGCTCGGGAAGCTTCACCACGGCCGCGAGCTCGGACAGCGAGAGCGCGGGCCTCCCCGCGTGGTAGCGCCGGCAGATCGCCATCAGGACGGCGAGCGAGAGGCGCTCGCGGTTGGTCGCGCTCAGGGTGCGCCAGGCGAGCTGGCTGTTGCGCGCGTGCACGTTCTGCACGGCGTAGCTGATCTGGCCGCCTATCAGCACGAAGAGCCAGAAGATGTAGAGGCCGAACATCAGCACCGGGATGATGCCGAGCGAGCCGAAGAGGCTCTTCGTGATCAGCACGCGCTTCAGGTAGAGGAACTGCAGGTAGTTGTTGGTGGTGAGGAGCGCCGCCACGACGAGCGCCCCGGCGAGCGCCGCCCCCCAGCGCACCCGCGTGTTGGGGATCACCCGGTAGAACGCGGCGAGGACCGCCACCAGGAGCACGAACGAGGCGCTCGGCAGCGTCCATTGCAGCAGGCGGATGATCTGCGAGCCGTACGGCAGGCGCCCGGCCATCACCTGCACGAAGGTCCCAGCGCCCACCAGCGCCACGGTCGCCAGGAAGAGGATGCCCCCGAGGACGAGGATGGTCCCGTAGAAGCCCAGGCGGCGCAGCAGCGAGCGGCCGCGCCGCACGCCCCAGATCTCGTTGAAGACGTCCTCCACCGACTTGAAGAGAAGCAGCACGACCAGGACGAGCGAGAGGGCTCCGAGGAGTCCGGCCGTGCCGGACTGGGCCCCGCGGATGAAACCGTTGATCAGGCGCACCAGGTCGGGGTTCACGGCGACGGAGCCGCCCGAGCCCAGGCTCTCGTACTGGTTCAACTGGGGCGCCACGAAGCTGATCACCCGGTTGAGCACGTGGACCGCCAGGTCGGGGTCGCGCTGACCGAGGACCTTGGAGGCGACCAGCATCACGATGGCGATCAGCGGGCCGAGCCCCAGCATGAGGCTGAAGCTCAGGTCCGCCGCGCGGCTCGCCGACTTGGTCTCGAGGAAGGTGCCCCAGGTGATGGAGACCACCCTCATGAGCGCGTAGAGCCTGCCGCGCGGGGAGGGGTCCTCGATGCTGGAGACCGTCCAGATGTCCCTGCGCCAGACGTCCGCAAGGCGCTTTCCGATGGCCCTTAGAGGCATCTCGGGCCCCGCCTCAGACCGACAGCAGGAAGTAGGACGTCCCCGCGATCCCGAGCAGCCCGAGCGCCGAGACGACCAAGATGGGCAGCATGTCGACCCAGACCGTGGCGAAGTAGAGCCCGACCGAGCCGGCCGTGACGCAGAGCAGGGGCAGGGGCGAGCCCTGCGCGAGGAACACGAACCCGTAGAGCCCGAGACCGGCGGCCGCGCGGAAGCGCACGAAGGGATAGAAGGTCACGACGCCGAGGCCCACCATGGTCGCTATGAACAGGTCGGCCGCCCCGAGGAAAACGAGCGGCTGCGCGAGGATCTTGTTCACGTCGAGGGCCGCGATCGCGTCCGCCGTCGGGAGCACCTCCCCGGCCGCCGCCAGCACGAGCACCACCACGACCGACCACATGCCGATGCGGGCCGCGTGCGCCTGCATGATGGCCGGGTCCTTCTTGTCCTTGGTGTCGGCCGTGCGCCCCTCGGCGCCGGCGAGCATGTCCTCGACCGTGATCGGCGCGAGCGAGTCGGCGCTGCGGTGGGTGGGCATGATCTCCTTCACCTTCATGCGCAGCTTGCGCTTCTCGGGGAACAGGATGAGGCGCAGCTGCTCGTTCGTGCCGATGGGCGCCCAGTCCTCGACCGTCGGGTCGTACCAGAGGGTCTCGGCCGTGACCTGGCCGGTCTCGGCCAGCGACACGAGCTGCTCCTGGTTGAAGGGGCCCCGCGCCTCGTTCTCGGCCGCCTCGCGAATGTAGTATTCCTGCGTGGCCAGGTGGGTGCGGAGACTGGTCGCGCGGCCGCGGGTCGGCAAGCGCGTTCTGCTCACATCCGCTCGAGCGTGCGAAGTCCGAGGAGGTGCAGGCCGGTCTCGAGCACGAGGAGCGTGCGCGCGCAGAGCACCAGGCGCCGCGCGCGGGCCGCCGGCTCCGCCCCGATCACCTTGTCGGCGTTGTAGAAGGTGCTGAACTCCCCGGCGAGCTCGTAGAGGTAGAGGCAGAGGAAGTGAGGGCAGAGGGTCTCCGAGGAGAGGCGCAGGGCGTCCGCGAACTTGATCAGCTTGCGGGCGACGGCGACCTCGCCGGGCGTCTGGAAGGCGTCGGCCCCGGACTCGGCCGAGGGGTCGCCGCACTCGAGGCCCTGCCTGCGGAAGATCGAGCGGATCCGGGCGAGGGCGTAGAGCAGGTAGGCCGCGGTGTTGCCGTCGAGCGAGATCATCTTGTCCCAGGAGAACAGGTAGTCGCTCGAGCGGTGCTGCGAGAGGTCTGCGTACTGCACCGAGCCCACGCCCACGATCTCCGCGATCCTGCGGCGCTCGTCCTCGGGGAAGTCCGGGCTCTTCTGCGAGACGAGCGCGAACGCGCGCTCCGCGGCCTCGTCGAGGAGGCCCCTCAGCTTTATGCTGTCGCCGGTGCGCGTCTTCAGCGGCTTGCCGTCCTCGCCGAGCACGGTGCCGAAGTCGACGTGGACGAGCCGCGGCACGGCCTGCCCCCGCTTCTCGAACCACTTGGCCGCCGTCAGGAACAGCTGCTCGAAGTGGTCGCCCTGGCGCTTGTCGACCACGTAGAGCACGCACCGGGCGTGGAAGTGCTCGACGCGGTAGAGCACGGTCGCCAGGTCGGTCGTGGCGTAGTTGGCGGCCCCGTCGGACTTGCGCACGATGAAGGGCTGGGTCTTGAAGCGCGGGTGCTCGGGGTGGAAGACGACCTGCGCCCCCTGGCTCTCGGTGGACACGCCGAAGCGGGCCAGCTCGGAGTAGACCGGCTCCAGCTTGTCGTTGTAGAAGCTCTCCCCGAGCGTCACGTCGAACTTGATCCCCAGGCGGTCGTAGATGCGCTGGAAGGCCTCGAGGCTCACCTCGTTGATGTGGCGCCAGACGGCCAGGTTGTCCGGGTCGCCCGCCTGGAGCTTCACCAGCTCCGCGCGGGCCTCCTCGAGCACCGCCGGGTCGGCCTCGGCGGCCGCGTTGCCGACCTTGTAGAGCCGCTCGAACTCCTCGATCGGGTCGCGCGCAAGGGCTTCCGCGTCCAGGTGGCGGCGGTAGGCCCAGATCAGCTTGCCGTACTGGGTGCCCCAGTCGCCGATGTGGTTGTCGCGCACGACGTGTGCGCCGGTGAACGCGAGCAGGCGCGCGATCGCCTCGCCGATCACGGCCGAGCGCAGGTGGCCCACGTGCATCTGCTTGGCGGCGTTGGGCGAGCTGTAGTCGACCACCCAGGTCTCGCCCGCGTGGGCGGCCGAGGCGCCGGCCGCCAGGTCCCCCTCGGTGCGGTAGACCTGCAGCCATGCGAGCAGCAGCGACGGGCGCGCCGTGAAGTTGATGAATCCCGGCCCGGCCACGGCCACGTCGAAGTCCCTGCGAACCGACTCGGGCAGGTGGGCGACCAAGGCCTCGGCGAGGGGCCGTGGAGGCCGGCCCGCCCGCTTGGCGGCCCCGAGCACCCCGTTGGCCTGGAAGTCCCCGTGGCGCGGGTCGGACGTGCGCACCCCGGGCTGGAAGGTCCCCGCCTCGACGCCGGCGGCGGCGGCGGCCGACAGGAGGGCCCGGTCCAGCTCAACGATCAAATCGAACGCAAGGTGCATCCCCCCACTTCACCATCCGGCCGGTCGCAGGCGCAAGCGCGGATGTCGGGGCCCGCCTCGGGGCCGGGGACCGGCGGACCGGGGAAGGGGGGTGGGCTCAACCCGGGGGGAAGCGGCCTCGCCCGCCGCGTCCGCGCCCCCGCGGCTTAGGGGCTCCCTCCCAATCACTTGGGACCCTCCCGAGCGGGCGGACGCCTTCCGGCGCAGCCGGATTCCAGGTGTGCCGGCTCCGCTCCTGCAAATGATTTCATGATCCGTTTAGGCTCGACATTCCTAGGGAATAGTGTGGGCTAGTACGCTTTCCCCGTCTCGGGACTTTCCCCCGCGGCGGTTCCTTATCCATGACGAGCAAACGCACCATCCCAGCACGACGCTTCATCAAGCCCACGTTTAACTTCCTGATAGAGAAGAAGAGAGACGGGGGAGAGTTCACGCAGGAGGAGATTCGCTACATCATCGACAGCACGCTGGACGGCGAGATGCCGCTCCACCAGTTGGCGGCACTCGCCATGGCCATCTACTTCTCGGGCATGTCCGCCCAGGAGACGGCCGACCTCACCGAGGAGATGATGCTCTCCGGCGAGGTGATCGACCTCTCGCACATCGCGAAGCCGAAGATCGACAAGTACTCGACCGGCGGGGTGGGCGACAAGACGTCGCTCGTCCTCGTACCGCTCGCCATGGCCTCGGGCGTCGTGGTGCCGATGATGTGCGGGGTGGAGCACGACTACGTGATCAACACGCTCGAGAAGCTCGCCGCGATCCCCGGTTTCAAGGGCCACCAGACGAACGAGCAGTTCGCCCAGCAGCTCGCCCGGATCGGGGGAGCGATCGTCGCCCAGAACGAGGACCTGGCCCCCGCCGACGCGAAGCTCTACGAGCTGCGCAAGGACACGGGCACGATCCCGAGCCTACCGCTCATCACCGGCAGCGTGCTCTCGAAGAAGCTCGCCGAGGGCGCCGAGGGCCTGGTGATCGACGTGAAGTGGGGCAACGGCTCTTTCATCAAGGATCTGGAGCAGGCCAAGCAGCTGGCCCGCTCGATGACGCGGGTAGGGCGCTCGATGAAGCGCCGCTGCGTCGCCCTGGTCACCGACATGAACCAGCCGCTCGGCGACTCGGTGGGCACCGCCCTCGAGGTGAAGGAGGCCATCCAGCTCCTGCGCGGCGAGGGCCCCGAGGACGTGAAGGAGCTCGTGCTGAAGCTCGGCATGGAGATTGTGCGGCTTGCCGGCGTCGCCGGATCCACCCTCTCCGCCAAGCAGACGGTCCAGCGCCACCTGAGCGACGGCTCGGCCCTCGAGAAGTTCAAGGAGCTCGTGCGCGCCCAGGGCGGCGACACCTCCTACATCGACCACCCCGAGAAGTTCCCGCAGGCCAGGCACATACGCAAGCTTCCCGCCCCCAAGCGCGGCTACGTGCACACCATCAACGCGGCGATGATCGCGCGCGGCGTGCACCTGCTCGGCGCCGGCAAGGAGAACCCGCACGACAAGATCGACTACTCAGTCGGGGTCTCCGAGATCAAGAAGGTCGGCACCCAGGTGAAGCAGGGCGAGCCGCTCATGATGATCCATTACAACGACGAGGCCAAGTTGGAGCAGGCGCTCGAGTACTTCAAGAACGCCTACCGCCTCGCCCCCAAGCGCCCGACGCCGCCCCCGGCGATCGTCGAGCGCGTGGCTTGATTCCCCCGGCAGCATCCCGAGCCGTGGTCGACCGATCGTCCTGGTCGCGGCCTTGGGCACAGCTCAAGTACGTCACCTTCCAGCCCGCGATCTTCCCGCGGCTGCTGGGGGAGGTGTCGCCCGACGCGCGGCCCGGGGACTGGGTCTCGGTCTACGACAAGAACGGGGAGCCGGTGGGGGCCGGCCTCTTCAACCCGCGCGCCAAGATCCCGCTGCGGGTGGTGGCGCACGGCCCGGGGCCCATCGGTGAGGACTACTTCGAGGGAGCGATCCGCCGGGCCGTGGCCCTGCGCCGGGACCTGTTCAAGCTCGACGCAGAGACCGACGCCTACCGCCTGGTCAACTCGGACGGCGACGGCCTGAGCGGCCTGACCATAGACCGCTACGCCGACGTCCTCTTCTGCGAGGTCTACAGCCTCGGGATCGCGCAGCGCCTTCCCCGATGGCTGCCGCTCCTGCACGAGCTGGCAGGGACCCGCTTCGCGCGGGTGCACGTGGACCACGACCTGGGAAGCCTGGAGGGGATCAAGCCGTCGCTCTTCAACGAGACCAACGCCGCCGCGCCGCGAACGGTGAAGATCCGCGAGAACGGGGTGCGCTACGAGGTGGACTTCGCCGAGGGGCACAAGACCGGGTTCTTCTGCGACCAGCGCGACAACAGGAAGCGCGTGGCCCAGTTCTCGAAGGGCGCCCGGGTGCTCGACCTCTGCTGCTACACCGGGGGCTTCTCGCTCAGCGCCAAGGTGCTCGGTGGGGCGGGCGAGGTGACCAGCGTGGACCTGGACGAGGCCGCGATCGCGCAGGCCCGCCGCAACGCGAACCTGAACCAGGTGCGCCTCTCGTTCGTACACGCCGACGCCTTCGCCTACGCGCGCCAGATGTTCCAGAACAAGGAGTCGTGGGACCTGGTGGTGCTCGACCCTCCCAAGTTCATCTTCACCCGCGACGCTCACGGCAACTGGGAGGGCCGCCAGAAGTACGAGGACCTGAACCAGCTCGCGCTCGGGCTCGTGCGCCCGGGCGGCATCTTCGTCACGTGCTCATGCTCGGGGCTCCTGAGCCTCGAGGACTTCGAGCAGCACGTGATCAAGGCGGCCCACCGCCTCAACCGCAGGCTGCAGTTCTTCGACCGGACGGGCCCGGGCGCGGACCACCCCGTGTACTCCAACTGCCTGGAGAGCCGCTACCTGAAGGTGCTCTGGGCCCGCGTGGCCTGAGGCCGCGCCTCAGGCGCGCCCCATGTAGGTGCCGTCGGCCGTGCTGACGCGCACCAGCTCGCCTTCCTTGACGAAGAGGGGAACCTGGATCGTGAGGCCGGTCTCGAGCTTGGCGGGCTTCTGCACGTTGCTGGTGGTGTCGCCGCGGATGCCCTCGGCGGACTCGACCACCTTCAGGTTGACCGCGGAGGGAAGCTCCACGGTCAGGGGCTTCTCGTCGACGAAGAGAACGTCCACCTTGGTGCCGGCCGTCAGGTAGTTCTTCACGTCACCGAGCGTCTCCGCGCTCAGCTCGATCTGGTCGAAGGTCTCCGGGTCGATGAAGGCGAAGGCCTCGCGGTCCGCGTAGCTGAACTCGAGGGTCTTGCGCTCGGTGGGCAGCACCTCGATCGTGTCGGTGGAGGCGAAGCGCTGGTCCAGGGCCTTGCCGTACCGCAGGTTGCGCATCTTGACCTGCACGAACGCCCGGAGGTTTCCAGGGGTGCGGTGCTGGGTCTCCATGACGAGGTGGGGTTCCCCGTTGTGTTTGATGACCTGACCTTTGCGAATGTCGTTGGCGGCGGGCATGACGGCGTGTCGGTTCGATGTGGGCGGTGTGAGTTCGGGAATGTTCAGTCCTAAGGGCCCCGGCCCGCCTGTCAAGGCCCGGCCCGCCCGTCTCCGCGCTTGCGCTCCGGGTCCGGGGCCGACGACACTGGAAGCCTCTTTACCCTACATGAAACAACGGACCCTGTCGCACGCGGTATCTATCAAGGGCAGCTCCCTGCACACCGGCGACGCCGTTACCCTGACCCTGAAGCCGGCCCCGGCTGGCCACGGGGTCGTGTTCCGCCGCACCGACCTCGCGGGCTCGCCTGAGATCCAGCCCCGGGTGGACCACGTCACGGACCTGGTCCGGGCGACGACCATCCAGTCGGGCCACGCCAAGGTCCACACGGTGGAGCATGTCCTGAGCGCGCTGTCCGGGTGCGGGATCGACAACGTGGTGGTCGAGATGAACGCCTCGGAGCCGCCGATCATGGACGGCTCGGCCAGGCCCTTCGTCAACCTGCTGATCGAGGGCGAGCCGGTCGACCAGGACAAGGAGCGCGAGTACTTCGTGCTCGACGCGCCGATCTCGGTGACGCGCGGCAACTCCTCGATCATCGCCCTTCCCCATGACGGGCTGAAGATCTCCTGCACGTCGGCCGACGACCGCGGGATACACACCCAGCACCTCTCGCTCTCGATCGACCCCGAGACCTACGTGGCCCAGGTGGCGCCCGCGCGCACCTTCACGATCTACGAGGACATCGAGGAGCTGCTCAAGCTCGGCAAGATCCGCGGGGGCTCCCTCGACTGCGCCGTCGTGATCAAGGGCGACAAGATCATGTCCAAGGAGCCGCTCAGGTTCCGCGACGAGTTCGTGCGCCACAAGATCCTGGACATCGTGGGCGACATCTCGCTCCTCGGCCTTCCGCTGAAGGCGCACATCGTCGCCACCCGCCCGGGCCACGCGATCAACGCGGAGCTTACGAAGGCGCTCTTCGAGCGCCTGCAGGAGCGCAGGAAGGGGGGCGCCCGCAAGAAGGGGGGGCCCCGCCCGAAGCCCGCTCCCGACGTCGAGTCGCTCGATATCCGCGGCATCCTCGACATGCTCCCGCACCGCTACCCGTTCGTGATGATCGACCGGATCGTGGACCTGAAGGAGGCGGACGAGCTGGTGGCGATCAAGAACGTCACCTTCAACGAGCCCTACTTCAACGGACACTTCCCGGGCAACCCGGTGATGCCCGGCGTCCTGCAGCTCGAGGCCATGGCCCAGGCGGCCGGGATCCTGATCGTCCGGCGCAACAACTGGACGCCCAAGCCGGCGTTCTTCATGAGCGCGGACAAGGTCAAGTTCCGGCGCCCGGTGCGCCCGGGAGACCAGCTGCGCATCCACGCCAAGCTGACGAAGATCCGCGGCAACAAGCTCGCCGTCGCCGAGGTCGAGTGCACCGTCGACGGCCAGGTGGTGTCGACCGCCGACCTGATGATCTCGACCATCGACGACGAGGCCGCCGCCGAGTGATCGGCTACTTCTTGTAGACGGTGGACGGGTCGAACGCCCGCACCGACGTGAACTCAAGCTTGAGCGAGGCCGGGTCCCCGGCGTCGGCCCCCGCCGAGAGCTTGCGGTAGAAGCACGAGGGGTAGCCGTTGTGGCAGGCGCCGAGGCCCGCGTTCACGACCCTCAGCAGCAGCACGTCCTGGTCGCAGTCGACGTACAGGTCCACCACCTTCAGCACGTTCCCGGACTCCTCGCCCTTGGTCCAGAGCTTGCCGCGGGAGCGGCTCCAGTAGGTCGCGCGCCTCGTGCGGATCGTGTGGGCCAGGGACTCGGCGTTCATGAACGCGAACATGAGCACCTCGCCGCTCGCGTCGTCGACCGTGATGCACGGGATCAGGCCGTCCTGGCCGAACTTGGGCTGCAGGAGGCTGCCCATCTCGACCTCGAGGGTGGTGGTGCGAGCCGGAAATGAGGCGGGGTGGGACATGGTGTCGCGGGTCAGTAAAGGGTTCCGGAGAGTTTCCTCAGGTATTCGAACGTGTAAAGACCGGTCCGGTGCCCGTCGCTGAAATCGAAGCGGAGGGCGTAGTTGCCGACCTGCTCCCATCCCTTGACGCGGACCCCGGAGTAGTCCGCGTCCCCGGACCCCCCGTAGGTGTTGCCGAGCACGTCCCGCTCGCCCTGCGTCTCCGCACTCGGCGAGGCGCGGCGCAGGACGTCCTCGCGCACGTAGGATTCCGCCCCGTCGCTCCATGCGATCGCGACCTCCTCGCCTATCAGCTGCACGTTGACCGGCTTCAGCATCGGGGCGATCCACGCATCCCGGCAGCCCGACCGCAAACCCGATTTGACGCACGCCGGCAAGTGGCCATCGTGTGTCGCTCTTGGCCGAAATGGACACTTCCGAACCGCAAGGCTCCCCGCCGTCCGCCCTCACCCCAGCCGAGCCCGCTGCGCCGCGCGTGGCCGCGCCCAGCGCCTCGGCCGCGGGCATCAAGGGCGTCGAGGTTGCGATGAGGTACGCCCTGGGAGAGATGGGGCTCGTGCGCGGCGTGGGCTCGCTTCTGCACTTGAACCAGAAGGACGGCTTCGACTGCCAGAGCTGCGCGTGGCCCAATCCCGACGGCCACCGCAGCATCGCCGAGTTCTGCGAGAACGGAGCCAAGGCCGTCGCCGACGAGGGCACGACCGAGCGCATCGGGGCGGCGTTCTTCCGTCAGCACTCGCTCCGCGAACTCGCGGCCCAGTCCGACCACTGGATGGGCCTGCAGGGCCGCCTGACGGAGCCCCTCGTCCTCAGGCCCGGGTCCACCCACTACGAGCCTATCAGCTGGGACGACGCCTTCGCGCTCGTGGCCTCCGAGCTGCGCGCGCTCGGCTCGCCCGACCAGGCCACGTTCTACACGTCCGGCCGCACGAGCAACGAGGCCGCCTTCCTCTACCAGCTCTTCGTCCGCGCCTACGGCACGAACAACCTTCCGGACTGCTCGAACATGTGCCACGAGTCGAGCGGCGCGGCCCTCGGCCCCGCGATCGGGATAGGCAAGGGCTGCGTGAAGCTCTCGGACTTCGAGAAGGCGGACGCCATCTTCATCCTCGGGCAGAACCCCGGCACGAACCATCCCCGCATGCTGAGCGCGCTGCAGGCGGCGAAGAGGCGCGGGTGCCGCATCGTGAGCCTTAACCCGCTCGCCGAGGTGGGCCTCGTGCGCTTCAAGAACCCCCAGGAGCTCATGAACCCCCTGAAGATCCCGGGCGTCCTCCTGGGGCCGGGCACCGCGATGTGCGACCTGTGGCTGCCGGTGCGCATCAACGGCGACATGGCCGCCATGCAGGGCATCATGAAGGAGATGCTCGAGGCCGAGGCGCGGGCGCCGGGCACGGTGCTCGACCGCTCCTTCATCGAATCGCACACCCACGGCTACGAGGCCCTGGCCGGGCACCTGGAGTCGGTGCCCTGGTCGCTGATCACCGAGGCGAGCGGCCTCTCGCGCGAGCAGATCCGCGCCGCTGCCGACATCGCCATGGGGGCGCGCTCGATCATCGCGTGCTGGGCCATGGGCCTCACGCAGCACCGCAACTCGGTCGGCACGATCCAGGAGGTGCTCAACTTCCTGCTGCTTGGCGGGAACATCGGACGGCCGGGCGCCGGCCCCTGCCCGGTGCGCGGCCACAGCAACGTGCAGGGGGACCGCACGATGGGCATCTACGAGAAGCCCCAGCCGCCGTTCCTCAACAAGCTCGCCTCGACGTTCGGCTTCGAGCCGCCGCGACGCTACGGGCTCGACGTCGTGGACTCGATCAAGGCGATGCACGAGGGGCGGGTGCGGGTGTTCGTGGGCCTGGGCGGCAACTTCCTCTCGGCGACCCCAGACACCGACTTCACGGCCGAGGCCCTGAGGCGCTGCAGCCTGACCGTCCACGTTTCGACCAAGCTCAACCGCTCGCACCTGATCACCGGCCGCTCCGCGCTCATCCTGCCCTGCCTCGGGCGCACCGAGGTGGACCGCCAGCGGGGCGGCGAGCAGTTCGTGACGGTTGAGGACAGCATGGGGGTCGTCAGCTCCTCGCGGGGGCGCCTGGAGCCGGCCTCCGAGCGGCTGCTGAGCGAGCCGGCGATCGTCGGCGGGCTGGCGAAGGCCGTCCTCGGGGCGCACACGCCCGTCGACTGGGACCTGCTGGTCGGCAACTACGCGCGTATCCGCGACCTGATCGAGCGCGTGGTGCCGGGGTTCGAGGGCTTCAACGACCGCATCGCCGAGGGGCCGTTCTACCTGCCGAACGGGGCGCGCGACTCGAGGAGCTTCGCGACCGCCTCGGGCCGGGCGGAGTTCACGGTGCACACCGTCGCGACCGAGCCCCTCGAACCCGGGCAGTACCAGATGATGACGATCCGCACCCACGACCAGTTCAACACCACGATCTACGGCCTGGATGACCGCTACCGGGGCATCTACAACGGGCGAAGGGTGGTCTTCATGAACGCCGAGGACATGCGGGAGGAGGGTCTGGTCCAGGGGCAGTTCGTCGACCTTACCGGGCATTTCAGGGGGCAGCTGCGCCATGCCCCGCGCTTCATGGTCGCTCCCTACGAGATCCCGAGGCGCTGCGCGGCGACCTATTTTCCCGAGGCGAACGTGCTGGTGCCGGTCGACAGCGTGGCCGAGGTGAGCAACACGCCGACCTCGAAGTCGGTCGTGATCTCGGTGCGGCCCTCCCCGGGGGCCTGAGGGCCGGCAAGGGGTCCCAAGAAGGCGATTCTTTGCAATTGCGGGCCGCACCCCGCCTTTGCAATGCTTCCCGTCCCATGGGACGTCAATGGCTCCACGCGAAGCGCGCGATCGTCAACCTCAAGAAGGGGCAGGTGGTCGGCAAGTTGGTCAAGGAGATCACGGTGGCCGCCAAGCTCGGCGGGCCCGACCCGGCCGCCAACGCGCGGCTATCCGCGGTCCTCGAGAAGGCGCGCAAGGCCAGCGTCACCCGCGAGGCGATCGAGCGGGCGATCAACAAGGGTGCCGGCATCGGCGACGACAAGCACGCCCTGGAGCACGTCGTGTTCGAGGGCTACGCCCCGCACAAGGTGCCGGTCATCGTGGAGGTCTATACCGACAACCACCAGCGCACCGCCCCGGAGATGCGCTTCCTCTTCAAGCGCGGCGTCCTCGGGAACGCGGGCAGCAACAAGTTCCTCTTCGACCACGTGGGCATCGTGGAGGCCCACCACCCTGACCTTGGGGTGGACATCGAGGCTGCCGCGATCGAGGCGGGCGCCAACGACTTCGAGCCGATCAGCCACATGCAGAACGACGACATTCCCGAGGGCCACGCGGGCGCCCGGTTCACGACCGACAAGTCGGCCGTGCACGCGGTCTCGGTCTGGCTCTCCCAGCACGGCTGGTCGGTGGTGACGAGCGAGCTCGGCTACCGCGCCAAGATCTTCCCCGAGCTGGACGAAGCGGCCCGCGCCGAGGTGGGCGAGTTCCTGCAGGAGATCGAGGATCACGAGGACGTCCAGCGGGTCTGGGCGGCCGTAAAATGACCTCTCTGAACCCCCCGCTGCGCACGGTTGACACAGGCGCGGGATTTCCCGAAACCTTGGGGTCCAGTTACTAACCGTGAATATCCTCATCGTTGAAGACGAAGCTACCTCCCGTGAGATGCTTCTGAACATCGTCAAGGCCGAGGGGGATCACCGCATCCTGACGGCGGTGGACGGCGACGACGCGCTCAAGCTGATGGCCGACCCGAGGCACCCGTTCGACGTGGTGTTCCTCGACCTCATGCTCCCCTCGATCTCGGGCTTGGACCTCCTTGAGCGGGTGCGCGCCACCCCGGCGTGCCGGTACGTGCGCGTCATCATCTGCACCACGTCGACCGACAGCGCCACGGTTGTGCGCGCGGCCAGGCTCGGCGTGCGCCACTACATGGTGAAGCCCGCGGACCGCATCCGGGTCTTCGAGCAGCTGAACATCATCAAGGCCGAACTGGCGGGCCTCCAGAAGATCGAGAAGCCCGAGGAGGCGGCGGGGCGCCTCGGCATCGACCTGCCGACCTACAAGGCTAGGGTGGGCGACACGCTCGACACGATGGAGCGCTGGCTCACGAACGCGAAGGCCGGGGCCCAGTCGCCGGACCGCGAGCAGCTTGCCGCCGACACGAGCCGGCTGAAGGCCGACGCCCTCAGCCTCGGCCTTCGCGAGGTGGGGCGGCGTTTCTCGACCCTGGAGACCCGGCTGAATCTGGACCCCAAGGGGGACGTACCGGAGTCGAGGGCGATCGAGATCGCCTTCATCATGAGCCACCTCCACGGGGAGCTCAACCGGGTGCGCTCGGTCCTGAAGATCATCGCCCCGGAGGCCGCCTAAGGCGCGGGCCGGGGGCGGGGCGCGGGCCCGGGACAATATCTTGCGGGCCGGCGGCGGCGGCCCATCATGGAGGCGCCCGTCTCCACGCATGCAACACCTTGGCCTGCTGTTCACCCTCGCGCTCCTGGCCGTCAACCTGTGGGGGCTCATGCTCGCGGCCGGCGCCTACTGGCGCAACCGGTGGTTCGCGCTGCCCGCCGGTCCGATCCTCGCGGTCACCGTCCTCTACGGGATCGAGTGCCACGTGGGCCTGGGCCGGACCCTGCCGGGCCTGGAGCTCGCCTCCACGGCCCTCTCCGTGCTCCTGATCGGGTTCTGCAGCTCGCGCCGGGTTCCCGGGTGGATCCCGGCCCGCCTCCTGCCGGCCCTTTCCGAGTGGAGGACCGAGTTCGCGCCCAGGCGCGTCGCGGGCGCCGCCGCCGTCTTCGCGGCCATCTTCCTCTACGCTCTAGCGTGGCGGTTCGCCTTCCCGAGCGTCGACGGCTCCTCGGAGAAGATCGCGGACCTCTCCTACATCTGCAGCTACATGGCGGGCACCAAGATCCCGGTGCCGGACGTCTGGTTCTACCCGTACCTCTCGACCCAGTACTACAGCTTCCAGCACTACGGGGCCGCGCTCATGGGCCGGGTGCTGCTCCTGCCGCCGGGAACCACCTACAACCTCGGGTTCTGCCTGCTGATCGCGCTCGGCGGCTCGGCCTTCGCGGGGGCCGTCGCGCTCGCCGCCCGCAAGCTATGGGTGCGCGCGCTCCTGCTCGCGGGCTTCGTGATCGGGGGCATGGGCACGACCCTGATCGTCCACCTGACCGACACCGGCGTTGGGCCGACCACCAGCATGCGCTTCATCGGAAGCGCGCAGATGGACCGGGAATGGGAGGGGACCTGGCTGAAGGACTACCAGCAGCGGCACGCTTTCGAGGAGTCGCCCGGCCACAAGGTCCCGATGGAGCTGCCCGGGGAACCCTACTCCTACTCGATCTACCTCGGCGACTACCATGCCCCGCTTTCCGGCTACTACCTGATGGGACTGGCCGCGATGGCCATGCTCCTCTGGAGCCGCCAGCGCAAGGCGCGCTACGCGGTGATCGTCGGCTGCACCCTCACCTGGTCCCTGCTCGCGAACACCTGGGTGCTCCCCCTGCAGGCCCTGGGAACCCTGGCGTGGCTCGCGGCCTCGTCGCGCGACGCCAGGCGACTCGTGCCCGCCGTGGCGGCCGGCGCGGCGGGTGTGTGGCTGGCCGCGTGGGTCTACCTCTCGGCCTTCACGGTCTCGGCGGCCGGCTACAATGCCGCGCTCAAGCCGGTGCCGTGGGACGAGCACACGCCGCCGCTCCTCCTGCTCATCTTCATGCTTCCCACCGTGGCGCTGATCGTGCTCGGGCTCCTGTCGGGGGAGCGCGCCGGGCGCTGGCTTGGCGCCCTCTGGCTCGGGTTCCTTCTTTTCAGCGAGTACTTCTACGTCGACGATGTCTACTCGGGCCACTTCGACCGCTTCAACACGACGCTCAAGTGGTGGCCGTGGGTGGCGGCGGGGACGCTGATGACGCTCGGGCCGTGGGTGCTCGAGCGCACCGGGAAGCTCTGGGTGAGGCTCGTCGGGGCCCTCTTCTGCCTCTACCCCTGCTTCTACCTCTACGACCTTTCGAGGCCGGTGCGGGACCTGATCCATGGCAACCGCGATGCGGTCGGTCACCTGGAGGGCACCTATTTCCTAACGAAGGACGAGTTCCCGAGGCTCATGCTCGGCCGTCTCGAGAGGGAGAAGCCCGGGGTCGTGGCCGAGCGCCCCGAGCCCGAGGACTTCACCGACTCGGCCTGCCTGCCGTTGTTCGCCGGACAGACGATGTGGATGGGGTGGTACGGCCACGAACTGCTTTGGCGGGCCTACCGCGAGGACATCCGCAAGCGCCACGACGACCTGATGAGGCTCTTCCAGGGAACGCTCCCCGCCGCGGGGAAGTGGATGTCGGCCCAGGGCATCGACTACGTCCTTTGGTACCGTAAGGGGGACACGCCCGACCTGTGGGCCAAGGTGAACGCCTCGCTGGCGCCCGACTACGTCTGGTGCGACATACTGACCTACCAGGACGAGGACGGCCGACGGGTGGGCTTCTGGCGGAAGCCGGCGGCCGCGGGCCCCTGAGGGCCCGGCGCCCAGGGAACCCGCCGATGCCCTCGACGCAGGACGCCTTTGTCGGGCAGGTCGAGCAGCTCCTCGGCCGCTACCTGCGCCAGAACGGCCTGCCCCCGCTCAAGCCCGAGGCGGCGCGGGCCCTCGGCACGTCCCTGTGGGCCGAGCTGCTCCTGCGCGGCGTGCCGGGGCCCCCGGGCCCCGGCGACCTCGAACCTCCCGAGGAGCTAGGCGCCGCAGACGTTGCGCCGGCGATCGCGAGGCTCCTGCGGGAGGCCCCCGGACGGGCGGACCTCGAGGTGCCGGCGCGCCAGCTCGTCAAGGGATGCCTCCAGCCTGAGTTTGCGCGGTGCAGGCAGTCCTACCGCGAGCCGGGCTCGGACGGCGTGTGCCGCCGCCAGGATCTCGCCCGCGCCCGCTCGCGCCTCAGCGGGTCGCACTGCGTCGACTGCCCGTACTGGACCTCGCTTGGCCCCGGGGAGCACGCCCAGCTTCTCTCCCGCGCCTTCGGCGCGCGCGCGACCGAGTTTGAGGGCGCCCGCTCGGTGTTCCTTCCCGAGGACTACCGGGCCCTGCGCCGCAGGGTGCGCGAGGCGGCACGCACCGGCGAGCTTCCCGCCAGGTCCGCCTGAGGACCCCCTCTACTTCGCCGTGTAGAGCGCCACGAGCGCGGCGCCGATCGACTGGGAGAGCTCGCCGAGCTCGGAAGCCGCGAACTTGATCGTGGAGCGCTGCGCCGGCCACAGGTAGGGCATCGCGGACTCGCGAAGGATGTTCAGGTAGCGCTCCCGGAACGCGGGCGTGGTCGACTCGTGGTCCATCAGGCCGCCCCCGACCACCACGAAGCCCGGGTCGAGCGCGAGGCAGAGCACCGCCGCGTGCAGCCCGAGGGCCCGGGCCTGGAAGTCGAACACGTCGATCGCCAGGGCGTCGCCCTTCTGGGCGAGGCCCCGCAGGGAGAGAGCCTTCTCCTTGGAGCTGAGCTGGGAACTCGCCAGCTGGTGGCCCGGGTGCTTCTTGATGATCTCCTCGACCAGGTGGGGCATGCCCGAGAGGGTGGTGTAGGCCTCGATGCAGCCCCACGTGCGGCCGCAGCCGCACGGGAAGGGCCGGAGCCCGAGCAGGTGGAGCGGCGCGGGCATGTGGGCCGCCTCCATCCCCGCGAGGGTCTCGCCGTCGAGCGGCAGGCCGTTCGGGTCGATGTAGGCGCAGCCCAGGCCGGAGCCCGGGGCCAGCATGAGCACCGACGCCTTCGTGCCCGCGCGCACGAGCTTGGCCTCGGCCACGCCGCCAAACTTGCCGTCATTGCCGACCGACAGCGCGATCGGCCTGCCGGCCGCGGTGGCCAGGGCCCGGCTGTAGTCCTCGAGGAAGTTCCAGCCGTCGAAGCTCGCGGGCAGGTTGGCCGTGCGGCCGAGCACGCCTAGCCGCTGGTAGGGTCCGGGGATCGCCAGTCCCACGCCGCCCACCTGGTCCCACGTGAGTCCGTTCTGGGACAGGAAGGACTCGGCCCCCTGCACCCAGCCCTTGATCACCGCCTGCGTCCCTAGCTGGGAGTTGGTCGAGCTCTGCATCAGCTTCATGGAGACCATGGAGCCGTCGGCCCACACGCCCCCGGTCTTCGAGGTCGTCGCGCCGCTGTCGGTTCCGATGAATACTTTCTTGGTAGAGCTCATGGGGTGGCGGGAGTTGACCACGAGCCGGGCGTCCACTGCAAGTCTCCATGATTGCCGGCGAGGATTCTGGGATACGGGGTTGCCAAGGGCCCGTTTTGGGTTCCCGGTGTGCCTCATGGAGCCTCCCAAGAGCACCCAAGGCTACGACCTGACCGTGAGGGTGGGCTGCAGCCTGGTGTACGAGGTCACGGGCACGGCCGCGCTCCTGCTCAACGTGAGGCCGCGCTCCGACGGGGACCACGTGGTGCTCTCCGAGGCCCTGACCATCGGCGACGGGCTGCGCGTCGAGGACCTGGTCGACAGCCACGGGAACCCCTTCCAGCGGGTGAGGCTCGCCCCGGGAAGCAACTACGTGCGCCACGACGCCTTGGTGGCCGTCTCCGCGCTTCCGGACAACCACGACGCCACGGACTTCACCCCCCTCGCTCCGGGCGACCTTCCCCTCTCGGCCCTGCGCTACACGCTTCCGAGCCGCTACTGCGACTCGGACAAGCTGGTGAACTTCGCATGGGAGAAGTTCGGGCGCGTCGAGCACGGCTGGCCGAGGGTCCAGGCGATCAGCCGGTGGCTGCACGACAACATCGAGTACCGCTACATGTCGGGGCGCACCGACCTGTCCGCCTGGGACGTGCTGCAGAGGGGCTACGGCGTCTGCCGAGACTTCGCCCACCTGGTCACCGCGCTCAACCGGGCCTTCAACGTGCCCGCCCGATACGTGACCGGCCACCTGCCCGACATCGGCTTCCCGGACCCCGACAACCACATGGATTTCCACGCCTACTCGGAGGTGTACCTGGGCGGCCGCTGGCTCACGACCGACGCCCGGTTCCACGAGCCGCGCATCGGCCGCATCAAGGTGTCGTGCGGCCAGGACGCTGTCGACGGCGCCTTCTCGACGATCTTCGGGGCCGCGTCCCTCACCTACTTCCAGGTATGGGCCTATCAGGTGCCCCGGGGGGGCGTGGGCGTCGGCGACCCCCTGGATTTCTCCAAGCGCCTGGACAACCAGTGGGTTGTGAAGCACGACCTCTGATCCGTAGGCCGCTCGAGGCATCTGCGCGGGCGCGCATTGAATCGCTTGAGCTGGCGGGTCGCGTGCGATTGCCTCGGGTCCTTCAAAACCACTGAGCAGGATGAACATTGTCTACGGAGTATCGGGCGAGGGGCTGGGTCACGTCTACGAGGCGATCGAGGTCGCCTCGTTCCTCCAGCAGGAGGGCCACACCGTGAAGGTCCTCACCTACGGCGACCGGGCCGTGGAGTCGCTGAAGGCGTTCAACCCCACCCGCATCGAGGGGATCCAGCTCTACTTCAAGCCCCAGGGCCTGTCGCTCGCGGACACGCTTACAAAGAACCTCGGGTGTTTCCCCTTCTACCTGCGCCACTGGCACCGCCTGCGGCGCGAGCTCGAGGAGTTCCGGCCGGACGCCTTCATCACGGCCTACGAGCCCTTCACCACGATCGCCGCCCACGAGCTGCGCCGGCCGCTGATCAGCATGGATAACCAGAACGAGCTGCTCTACATCAGGCCCCCGGACGAGGGATACGGCTTCTCGTTCATGCTCGCGCAGTGGGCGACTCGGGTGTGCACCCACGGCGCGGCGCACTACATAGTGAAGTCCTTCCACGAGTCGGAGGAGGCCCGCAGCAACGTCCACTTCGTGGCCCCCATCATCCAGAACGAGATCCGCCGGCTGACTCCGAGCTACGGCGACCATGTGCTGGTCTACCTGACGAAGCCCAACCCCGAGCTGATTGAGGTGCTAAAGACGCTCGACGAGACCTTCTTCGTCTACTGCAACAACCGCGAGGGCAGCGACGGCAACGTCACCTACCGCCGCCAGGGCGCCACCTACGTGCGCGACCTGAGCCAGTGCAAGGCGATCATAGCCACCACCGGCTTCTCGCTGATCGCCGACGCCATCTACCTGAAAAAACCCTACTTCGGGGTGCCGCTCAAGCGGCAGTTCGAGCAGACCCACAACGGCCACTTCATCCGGGATTCCGGCTTCGGCGAGTGCTCGGAAACGGTCACGCGCGAGGCGCTTCTCGGGTTCCTGGGCAGGCTTCCCCTGTACAGGGAGTCGCTGTCCCGCTACCATCTGGATCCTGCCGAGCAGGAGCGCACGCTGCTCGCGCTCCTCTCCAAGGTTTGCCCTGACCCGCTCGAGGGGTCGGGCCGCAACGGCCTGACGGTCGTCTAGGCGACCCGCGCGCGCTCACGCCTCCGGCACCAGGAAGTGACAACCCCGGCTGACGGGGTTTAGCGAGGCCGCGTGCACCACGAGGAGCGCCGTCTGCATCGCGTTGCGCAGGTCGATCAGCTCGGCGGTGAGCCGGCAGCCGCGGTAGAAGCTCTGGATCTCCTCGCGCAGCTCGAGGAGGATTCGCCGCGCCCGCGTCAGCCGCCGCGCCGAGCGCACGACGCCCGCGTAGTTCCACATGGTGTTCTGGATCTGCAGCATGTCCTGCCGCACAAGGGCGGGGTCCGCCTCCCGGGTCGGGCTGTCCCACGGCCGGGGCCTCGGCAGCCGGAAGCCGCCCCTTGCGATGTCGGCCGCGTCGGCCGCCGCCGCGGCCCGGGCGCTTGTCAGGCACTCGAGGAGGGACGTGCTCGCGAGCCGGTTTGCGCCGTGAAGCCCCGTGCAGGCGGTCTCCCCGATTGCCGCGAGGTTAAGGATGTTGGTGCGGCCCTGCAGGTCCGCGTGCACACCGCCGCAGGCGAAGTGCGCGGCGGGCACCACCGGTATCCGCTCCCGCTCGATGTCGACGCCGTAGGAGAGGCAGCGCTCGTAGATCGTCGGGAAGCGCTCCCGGACGAAGCCCGAGGGCATGGCGGAGAGGTCCAGGTAGACGCACGGCTCGCCGCTATGGTCCAGCTCCTGGCGGATGGCGCGCGCCACGACGTCGCGCGGCGCGAGCGAGCCCTGCGGGTGGGCGTCGTCCATGAACCGGCCTCCCCGCGCGTTCACCAGGACGCCGCCCTCGCCCCTGAGCGCCTCGGTGACGAGGAACGCGGGCGCGTTCTTGCGCGCGAACACCGTCGGATGGAACTGCACGTACTCCATGTCCATCAGCCGGGCCCCGACCCGGTAGGCCATCGCGACCCCGTGTCCCACGCTGCCGGGCCTGTTCGTCGTGTGCAGGAAGATCTGTCCCAGGCCCCCGCTCGCGAGCACGGTCTTTCGCGCCACGATCGCCGAGACCTCCCCGGTGCCCGAGTTGAGCACGTAGGCCCCGAAGCACGTCAGGGGCCGGTATTTGTCGGCCGGGTCGTCGGAATTGTGGGAGAGGGTCAGCAGGTCGATGGCGACCCATCCGGGCCTGCGGGTGACCCCGGGGCTCGAGCCCACGCGAGCGGACACCGCCGAGAGGATCGCGTGGCCGGTCGTGTCCTTGGCATGGATGATCCGGCGAGCCCCGTGGCCACCCTCCCGCGTGAAGTCCAGCCGGCCGTCGGCACCCCGGTCGAAGGCGACCCCGAGGTCCTCTATCAGGAGCTCGCGCACGGCGGACGGCCCCTCGCGAACGAGCTGTTCCACGGCGGCCGGGTTGCAGGCGTTGCAGCCCGCCTCGAGGATGTCTCGGGCGAGGGCCGCGGGATCCGGGTCCGTGTCGTAGATGATGCCCCCCTGGGCCCAGTCGCTGTTCGCCTCGAGGGGCTCCGACAGCGACAGCAGCTCCGTGGAGAGGCCGCGCTTCGAGGCCTCGATCGCATAGACCGAGCCGGCGAGACCCGAGCCGATGACCAGGCAGTCTGTCTCGATGACATCCACGGCGGTCAGTGCCTGCGGCCGAGGAGGGTCAGGCTCAGGTCGGCCGCGGGCGCGGAGTGGGTCAGGGCGCCCACGCTGATCACGTCGACGCCCGGAGCGGCATACGAGCGCAGCGTGTGGAGTGTCACCCCGCCCGACACCTCGACCACACACGCCCCGGCCACCACCGCCACCGCGGCCTCGACCTGCTGCGGGCTCATGTTGTCGAGGAGCAGGGCCCCCGCTCCGGCGCGCACCGCCTCGCGCACCTCGGCCAGGGTCTTCGCCTCGACCTCGACCAGCGCCAGGTGGGGCGCGGCGGCCTTGGCCAGCTCGAGGGCACGCGAAAGAGAGCCGGCGGCGGCGATGTGGTTGTCCTTGATCAGCACATGCTCGCCGAGCGAGCTGCGGTGGTTGTGGCAGCCTCCGCAGCGGACTGCGTACTTCTCCAGGGCGCGGTATCCGGGCGTCGTCTTCCGGGTGTCGACCACGCGCACGCCCGTTCCCTCCGCCGCCTGCGCGAAGCGGCGCGAGAGGGTGGCGATCCCCGAGAGGCGCTGCAAGAAGTTGAGGGCGGTGCGCTCGGCTGCGAGGAGCGCCGCCGTGGCGCCGGAGATGCGCATGAGAGGGGCGCCCTTCCTCACCCACTGCCCGTCGCGCGCCACCGCGGTCACGCGCAGGGACGCATCGACGCGCGCGAACACCCGGGCCGCCACGTCGAGCCCGCAGACGACCAGATCCTGCCCGGCCTCGATCACGGCCCTGGACGCGTGCCCGGCCGGGAAGATGGCGCGGCTCGTGACATCTCCCAGGCCCAGGTCCTCCTCGAGCGCGAGGTCGATCAGGTGGTCAGTTCTTGGGGACAAGCTCGAACATCCTTTCTATGCAGCGCGAGGCGCGCAGGCGCAGGTCCTCGTCAAGGGTCACGATCTGGTCCGGCCTCGGGGAGGCGAGGGCGTCGCGCACCTTCTCGAGCGAGTTGAGCTTCATGTAGGGGCACAGTCGGCAGCCGCCGATGAACCGCTTCTCGGGGGCCTCGACCTCGAGCCTCCCGACGAGCCCGCACTCCGTCAGCATGAGGTAGTACGGGGCGGCGGTCTCCTTCACGTACTTCATCATGGCTCCGGTGCTCCCGACAAAGTCGGCAGCCGACGCGACGTCCGCCGGGCATTCGGGGTGGGCCACCACCTTCAGACCCGGGAACTGCGAGCGGGCCTGCGATATCTGCCCCGGGGTGAAGGCGTCGTGGACCATGCAGGTTCCGTCTGAGGAGAGGACGTCCTTCTTCACGCCCCGCCTGCGCAGCTCGGCCCTCAGGTTGTCCGCCATCAGGCGGTCCGGCACAAAGATCACCCGGGGCTCGGGCAGCGAGGTCACGATGTCGTACACGTTTCCCGAGGTGACGCAGACGTCGGACTCCGCCTTCACCTCGGCGGTGCTATTGATGTAGCACACGACCGGGGCGCCGGGGTGGAGGACCCTCAGCCGGCGAACGTCGGCGCCGCTGATCGAGTCCGCGAGCGAGCATCCGGAGGCGCGGTCCGGTACGACCACCGTTGCCCCGGGTGAGAGGATCTTGGCGGTCTCTGCCATGAAAACGACGCCGGCGAACACGATGACGCTTGCCCTGGACTCGCGCGCCTTGACGCTCAGGTAGTAGGAGTCTCCCGTGAAGTCGCCGACCCCATAGATGATCTCGGGCTCCACGTAGGAGTGGGCGAGGATGACGGCGTCCTTCTCGCGCTTCAGCCGGTTGATCTCCAGGGTGAGGGGGGCTATGGATCGGCACGTCTCGTAGTTCCACACGCGGCCCCTGGGATCGCACGCCACGTTCATGAGGGCCCTTAGGAGACGCTCCGCTTCCCGTTCAATCGCGTGCTCTTCGGCACCCATGGAGTGTCCACCATACTCAGGGAGCCCCGGGAGTAAAGCGCACTCGTGCCCCGGGGCCCTAGCCGGCGGGCAGGAAGCCGAGCGAGCGGCCGAACGCGAGGCAATCGTCGGCCGGCCGCACCCCTCCCGAGCAGGTCGGATGGGTGAGCGAGGCGGCGGCTGCGCAGACGCCCAGCTCGAGCGACCGGCCGATTGTCCAGCCCTCGTGGAGCCCGAGGAGCGTTCCCGCCGCGAACGCGTCGCCCGCTCCCACGCTGCTGGCGATCTGCGTAGTGGGGACGCGGGCGGAGCCCTGCCAGGCCGCATCGCCCGCGGGGCCGCAGGCGCAGGCGCCCTCGGGGAAATGCACGATCGCCCACTGGCGAACGCCCCTTTGCACGAGCGCCCGGGCGGCGCGCTCGGCCGCGAGCCGATCGAGCGCCGCACCGCGCCCGATCCGGATGCCGCTCAGCTGCTCGGCCTCGAAGTCGTTCACGAACAGGAAATCCACCTCGGGCAAAACCGAGGCCACGCCCTCGCCAAAGCTGCCGGCCGCCGCGCTCACGCAGTCCACGGCGGTCGCGAGGCCCGAGGCGCGCGCGCGCCGGAGCACCTCGCGGGCCCAGGGTCTGCCGTCGGGACCGGGAGCGTCGAGGGCGTCCAGGAGCAGGAGGTAACCGAGGTAAAACAAGCGGGAGGTCTCGCCCGTGAAGTCGAAATGCCCGGGGCCGAGGAGGGCGTTCGCGCCGCGGTGGTGGAAGAACGTCCTGCGGCCCGAGCCGGCCACCGTCATGACGTCCGTGTAGCTCGTGCCCGCCCCCGCCTGCGGGCGCAGGCCTCGGGTGTCGATCCCGTGGGCGCGGCAGTCCTCGAGGATTGCACGGCCGTCGGCGTCGTCGCCCACGATGCCCACGGCAGAGAGCGGGAACGCGGCGCCCAGCCGGGAGAGGTCCTTCAGGAGGTTGTAGGGTCCGCCCCCGTTTCCCGAGACCTGGCCGACGATGTTGGCGAGCCCCTCCTCGGGCGGCCACGCGTCGAGGGTCTTCACGTGGTCGCGGATCCAGTTGCCGCCGGCGAGAATGCCCGATCGCATGGTGGCTCTAGTCGCCGACCAGGCGGACGCGGGGCGGCTCGTCCTCCTCGATGGCGGGGAATCGCCCCACCTCGGGGTCTGCGAAGACGTTGTCGTTCTGGTCGTCGTTGGTCGTGGACACCTCGCCGATGATGCTGTCCGGCGATGTCGGCCAGAACGAATGCCACACGCCGGGCTCGAGCGTGACCCGGGACCCCGGGGGTAGGGCGAAGACCGACCCCGTGGGGATGTAGGTCGGGACGCCGTCTAGGGCCACGCGGGTGGTGGCGGCCAGCTCCTTGCCAGGCGCGGGCTTCGACGGCCACACCTGGAGCGCGAGCTCGCCCGCGCGGCAGATGATGTCCTCCTTCTTTCTCATGTGGGCGTGGCTCGGCGTCCGCTGGCCCCGGCGCGCGAACATGACCTTCTCGCAGTACTCGGGCTCGTTCGTGAGCGTGACGAGGGTCAGCCCGAACCGCTCGAAGTCGCCCAGACCGAAGTCGGTGATGTCCCAGCGCGGGCTCGGGGGGAGCGCCCAGTGGTGGAGTCTAAAGCACGCCAGCGCATCGCCGTAGGCCCGGTTGATGGTCGATCGCTTCATGGGGCGGGCGGCGGCAGCACCACCACCGACTGCTCGCGCTGGCTTTCGAGGGCCGCGGCCCAGATCTCGTGCTGCGCCACGGCCTCGTCCGGTGTCGCGCAGCCAAAGCGGCCCCCGAGCAGCCCAGCGCGCTCGGCGAGGAAGGCGGCCCACATCTGCATCAGGATGTCGGGGAAGCCCGGCTCGAAGATGCCGCCGGTGATCGCCTTGAAGGGCATGTCGAAGCCCAGGTCGGTGCGCTCCCAGAGCTGTTCCTTGGCCCTGCGGAAGGTCCACAGCGTCTTCGGCTCCTTGGTGGAGAACCGCACCCCGTGGTCGGTCCCCGTGACCTCGAAAATCCAGGTGTTGGTCTCACCGGGCGCCATGCGCTTCATCTCAAGGGTTAGCGGCACGGCCTCTCCGGCTGCCTCAAAGGAGGCGTTGAGGACGGCGTTGTCCCAGGTGTCGCACGGGGCGCGGCCGCCCCGGCCGTCCGGCCGGGTGTGGTAGAGCTTCTGCAGCTGCGCGTGGACCCGGGAGGGCCTCCAGCCCAGGCGCAGCGGCAGGTGGGCCACATGAAGGCCGAGGTCGTTCATCACGCCCGCCTCGCCGCAGTGGGCGCTCTGGCGCTTCCAGTTTATGGGCTTGTCGGGATCGAGATCGCTCGAGTGCAGGAAGGCGCAGCGCACGCCGATGATTCGGCCGAGGGCCCCGGAGGCTGCGAGCCGGTGGGCGCGCTGGGCTCCCGGCAGAAAGGGAAACTCGGAGGACACCCGCACAAAGCGCCCCAGCTGGGCGGAGAGGTCGCGCAGCCGGCGGGCCGCGGCCAGGTCGATGCCGAAGGGCTTTTCCGCGAACAGATCCTTCCCGCTGCGCAGAACCTCCGTGTAGAGGGACTCGTGCGCGTCGTGCGGCACGGCCACGTAGACCACGTCGACGTCCGTGCGGGCCAGTAGGACGCGCGCATCGGTGTCGAAATGCGCCACCCCGGGCACCCTCCGGAACCAGTCGAGCGCCGCGGGGTTGGTGTCGCACACGGCGACCAACTCGGGGCGCACCGGGCAGTCGAGGAGCGCGAACCAGCGGCCGAAGGCGCTCGCCACCTCGCGGCCCATCAGCCCGGCGCCGATCACCCCGACCCTCACTGCGGGAACAGGCGCTGCTCCGTGGGTGTTCATCGGAGCAGCTCGAGCGCCTTCCCTGGGCTGGCGCCCTCGTGGACGACGGCCATCAGGGCCCGGGTGATCTTGGCGGGGCTCGGGTGCTGGATGATGTTGCGGCCGTAGACGATCCCGGAGGCGCCCTTCGCCAGGAGCCGGGCCGTGCGCTCGAGGATCTCTGCCTCGGGCGCGCGCCCCCCGCCGCGCACCAGCACGGGGATCCCCCCGGCGATCTCGATCACCCTGTGGTAGTCCTCGGTGTCGTCCGTCGGGTCGGCCTTGATGATGTCCGCGCCGAGCTCCACGGCCTGGCGCACGAGCGGTATGATCTTGGCCGGATCCCCGTCGACCATGTAGCCGCCCGCTTTCGCGTTGGGCTGGAATACGAGGGGCTCGACCATAAGGGGCATGCCGTAGTGATCGCACTCGGCCTTCAGCCGGGTGATGTTCTGGATGCACTGGTCGACGAGGTCCGGCTGGTCGGGAATCCGGAAGAGGTTCACGACGACGCACGCGGCGTCCAGCCGCACGGCCTGGAGCACCGGCTCGGCGATCAGCCGCGAGAAGAGGACCGAGGGAAGCTCGGTTCCGTACACGTTCGCGACGTCGGTCCTCAGGACGAGCGCGGGCTTGCCCCTGACGGGTATGCGCTGGAGGTGGGGCGCCTGTCCCGCGGTCAGTTGGATGGCGTCGGGCGCCGCCTCGACGAGCGCCGCCACGGCTCGGGGGAGGTTCTCGATGCCTGAGAGGAAGGAGCCCTCGTTGAAGAAGCCGTGGTCGATCGCCACATCGAAGCATCGGCCCGTGCGCGGGTTGAAGAGTCGGTTCAGGCGTGCGGCTTTCAAGGGAGATCGGGCGGGGTTAGGGGGTGGGCAGCGGCGCCGCCGCGACGTAGCGGATCTCCTTCACCGCGATCTTTCCCGCGGTGACCGAGATGAACGGCTTCCCGTCCGACACGCCCACGGTCCCGTAGCCGGTGGCCGTCGACAGGAATCCCCTGAAGTCCCCGGGCACCGCGGGTTCCAGGTGGAGGATTCCGTCGACCGCGTCGAAGCGGGCACCGCTGAGGGCCTGCAGAAGGGCGTACGAGGCCATGGCACGGGCATACCAATGGCCCCATTCGTATTCGTCAAACGGGTTCCTGACCCTGCCGTCGTAGCGCGCGCGGCACGCCCGCACGACCTCGATGCCTTCGCCGACAAGCCCCATCATGATCATGTGCGAGGCCGCCTGGTACTCGATGCCCGTCCAGACCTCGTGCGCATACACGAAGGGCAGCGACGGCATGCCGCCGCGTGGCCAGCTGCACAGCAGCAGGCCTCCCTCGCTTCCGTTGGCGTAGGTCCCCCGCTGCGGGTTGGCGTGCGTCGTCAGGTCGCTCTTGAAGTTGTGGCGGTGCACGGCGCCGAGGTGGCTGCGGACCTTCTCCGGGTCGAGCACCGGCCCGACGCCGCAGACAAGCGCCATCCACGAGCCGATCACCCCGTCCGAGAGGCATCCGGGCCCGTACTGGTACTGGGGCCCCTCCCTCTCCAGGAGTGCGGCCGCCTCCGCCGAGTAGCTTTCGCCGTAGAAAGGCCCGTCCAGCGCCACCTTGGCGCGCAGGTCCTTCCATTCGACCCGCTGCTGGAAGTACTCGCCGTTGAAGAGCTCGGACTCGGTCCGGGCCACGGCCAGGCGGTGGAGCTCCCGGTACCCCTTGACGTCCTCGCCCAGGGCGGTGCCCATGTCCGCGGCGGCCTTGAGCGCGGCAGCGTACAGGCTCGATATCATCCCGTTCGGGCCCCAGAAGAGGATGTCGTAGGTGTTGTGCTGGGGCTCCTCGGGAAGGCCCTTGCGGGCGGGGTCCCAGGTCGAGATGCAGTAGTCGAGGCTCGAGCGCACCCGGGGCCAGAGGCCCCTTAGCCAGTCCGTGTCGCCGCAGATCCTCCAGTCGCGGTGCACCTTCAGGATTCCCCCCAGCTGGCCATCCGCCGCCGCATGGAAGCCGTGCTCGGTGGCCTGGATGGGCAGGGCCACTCGGAAGTTCTGGTGGCCCCGGCCGTCCTGGCCCTCCCCGAACTCCGTCTGGCGCAGGGTCCGCTCGAGGGAGGGGAACAGGTGGGCCATGGCCTGCGCGTAGTTCCAGACGTGGGTGCAGCTGCCGGGGCCCTGGGCGTTCGACTCGTCGCAGCCCTCCCAGCCCCACAGGCGCCCGTCGGCCTGCCTCAGCAGCGTCGGCGACTTGAGGATGCAGAGATTGGCCGCTGCGGCCTCCACCGCCTCGGGCGGAAGGGTCGTGTCGAAGAAGGCGCTGGAGAACCTCTCGGCGCGCCTGCGAAGCTCGAAGTAGTTATCAGACCAATACGTAGCCAGCTGGTCGACGTCCGGAAACCGTCCGGCGTACCAGGGCCGGTGGTGGTCGGAGGGCGCCGCGGGCCCCGAAGGGGCCGGCGCGATCTCCCGAAGCCGGGTTCGGGGGGCGTACCACGCGAGCCGCAGGCGAACCGTGCGGCTCGCCCCGGGCACAAGGTGGAAGGGAACGAACAGGGTGGCGCCCGTGGGGGCCTTGCCCTCGGAGGGGGCCGCCCGCTCGTAGGCCGCTCCCTGCTCGATGTCCCGCCATGCGATCGTCTGTGCGTCGAAGAACGAGCCCCTGAACCACGCCAGGTTGACCTTCGCCTCGGGATCGTCGCAGCCGACCGAGAACCAGGCCTCCTCCTGCCCGGCCGAGGGCCACGCGGCCCCGTAGAGCACGAAGCCGTCCGCCGTCCGGCGGGCGCTTCGGGCGGGTACGGGCGCGGGGTTCCACTGCTCGGTCACGGCGGGCAGGAAGTTGCGCACGTTGAAGGAGAACACCGCGTCGACCTCCTCGTGCCCGTTGTGCGTGAACGTGTATTCGAGGCCTGCCACCGGCAGGCTTGAATTGTCCGGGTCGCCGGGCTCGAAGGGGCTCCACCCGGTGATGCGGGCGGAGAGGGGAATTGCCGGGTCGTCTAGTTCCACCCGCCCGAACGGGAAGTGGGGGCGGAAGCTCGCTCGCGCGTAGCGCGGCAGGCCGATGCCCATGGGGCCTTCGCCGCTGGCCGCGTGGCTTCGATTGTAAAGCTTCCATCGCGGCACCGGCCCCTCGACCACCCGCGCCTGCTTGCCGAGGCCGCCCAGGGAGATGGCGGCAAAGATGCCGGGCTCGTTGTGGAGGACCGGCCGGTCGCGCACGGACACATGGGTGAGGGCCCCGGTGCCCCCGAGGCAGATCATGCCGGCGCCGATGCCACCCATCGGGAACGCAACCTGGTCTAGCTGGTCGCCTGCGTAGATGTGGTCGGGCCCCCGTGCGGGGGGTGCCTCCGGTGCGGGCTCGATGCCCGCCGCGGCCCTCGCCGCGGGCGGCGCGACTGCGAGAACGCCGAGCGCGCCCGCCGTCTGGCGCAGGAATTCCCGCCGCGCGATCAGCCGGCCGTTCATCGCTGCGCCTCGGGTGCGCCAACGACGAGGGCGTTGATGCCGGCATCGAAGCCCCCGGACTGCGCGGCCTTGCCCACAACCCGTATCACGAGGGGCGCCGCGCCGGTCCCCAGGTCGACGGGGCCCAGGTCGACCTCGCGCACCGCGATGGCGGGTGCGAAGAGGTCGGCGGGATTGCCCAAGCGGCGGCCGCCCTGGAGGAACTCGACGCGGCCATGGACGGGGCCGGCGACCATCCGCGCGCGCAGGCTGAAGCGCCCCGCGGCCGGCCGCGCAAGCGGAAGGGCAAGCTCCGCACCCGCGGAGTCGACATGCCAGAAGATCGACTTTCCTCCGGACCAGCCCTGAGCGTAGTCCCACTGCCCCATGTCCTGTATCCAGAAGTCGCCGCCCGTCGCCTTGGCGCCGGCGGACAGCGCCTCGGCCTCGATGGCACCGGGGACCGAGGTCACCTCCATCGGGGGGAGGTGCGACGGCATGAGGTCCGCGGGCAGGGGCTGCGGCGCCGGCGAGGGACCCGCCAGGTAGTAGTAGGCCACCGACGAGTAGTCGGCGGTTTCCGCGTTACCGGTCCCATGCTCGATCGTGAAGCGGATGGACCGGCTGAAGGGGATGGCGTCCTCAATGTGCCAGCGGTAGGCGGACACCCTCGAGCGCGTGGTGTCCTTGATCACCACCCCGTGGTAGGGAGCCGAGTACGCGCCGCGGTCAAAGTACCAGCCCGAGCAAAAATAGTCCTCAGTCCCGGTGCCCTCGATCGCAGGCGTGCTCGACCCGTCGATGTAGACCTGCTCATTGCCCTCGAGGAAGTACAGGGCCCGGCCGGCCATGAAGAGCGCGGTGCCGACGTAGTGCCCCTCGCCGCGCGTCTCCAGGATCGTGTAGCTGCGGCCCGGGGTCGTGGGGTTCTCCCTGCGAAACTGGGCGTGGAAGTGCCGAGTCGACGCAGGCAGGGAATCGAGCGCCGTGTAGTCGATGTTGTAGTAGAACGCGTCCACCCGCCTGCCCGAGCCGTTGGTCAGGGTCCAGCGGGCCGACTTGTGAAACGGCATGGGCCAGAAACAGTTGTAGCCACCGGACGTCTCATCCATCGGCATCGATACGTAGTCCTTCTGCTCGCCGAAGCCCACTCCGAAGAAGGCCCCTATGGGGCACTCGACGCTCGGCTCGGAGTCGCCGTCCCAGTACATCCTGAGGATCACCCGGCTGAGCACGGCGACGTCCTCGCGGGGGGCGATCGTCACCCAGAATCGGTGCACGCATCCCGGGCCCTCATGGCTGAAGAGGGTGACCGCCTCGCCCGCCGCCAGGTGAAGGGCGTCGTCGTTCATGTGCCTGCGGTCCCAGGAGCCCTCGTGGCGCGCCGTTCCGGCGCGGGGCTGCGCGAGCCCCGAGAGGGGCGACGAGAACGCCTCGGGCTCGCCCGCGCACGGTCGCGCAAAGGCGAGGAAGACGAGGGCCGCGAGCGCGGTCGCGACAAGGGGCTTGGGTGTGCGGCTCACGCGGTGCGCGGGGCACGGGCTTCGGCCCGCGCCTCCTCAGTGCGGGACGTCCATGTGGTAGGCGTAGACCCCGTCCACGAACTTGCCGTGGTCGACAGCCGGGACAAATACCGAGGATTTCCTGAGGGCGTCGGCGAGCGGGGCGGCCATGCCGGGAGGAAGGCTCTCGGGAACGATGTCCACCGCGGGGATCGACCCGTCCGCGGCCACGTGGATCTTGGCGTCGACCGTGTAGATTTTCCTCTGGCGAAGCCCCTCCGCCACGAGCGGGTTGCCCATCGGGACCGGATCGCTCTTGCCGTTTGCATAGAGCACGGTCTGCACGGCCGAAAGGTAGTGGGCGCGGGATGCCCAGCCGTGGTGGTTGGACGGGCGGATCTGGTCCAGCAGGGCCGCCGTCTTGGCGAAGGTCTGGCGGATCTGGTTCTCGTTCATCGCATCGGGCCCGAAAATGGCCACCCCGCTGCGGGTGGCCACCACGAGGCCGTAGTTGATCTGGGGGGTCCACCTGCGGATCGTGTCCATCTCGACCTGCTGGCGGTAGTCCGTCACGAGCCAGCCGCCCTTCATCGTGATGGCGAGCGAGGCGTGCTCGGCCGGGCTCTCTTGGACGCCGAAGAGCACGCCCTGGACCTCGCCGGGAAACGCGGCCTGGAGCTTCGAGAAGAGTTCGGGAGTAGTCTTCCCCACCATGTCCCACGCCTGCGACACGCTGTTGGTCGTGAAGAAGAACATGTAGAGCTCCGGCTCGGGGCGGCCCTTCAGGTCGTCGGGCACGAGCCGGTCGCCGTCGTATTTCATGAGCCGTCCCTGCACCTCCTCGCTGACGGGGCTCTTCGCCCGGCTCCAGTCGTCGGCCCGGGGAGCGCGCTTGGAGACGGCTTGGTAAAACCGCAGGCAGTCCTCTGAGGTGAGCATGGAGAACGGGACCATGGCGCCATTATCGAAGAGCGCGACCGGCCCGAGGGCCTCGACGGCCTCGGCCTCGATCACTTCCCCCTTGGCGAGGGTCCATTGACTTGTCTTGGCGAGGGATTGGACCGGAAAGGCCGCAAGGGCGGCCGCAATGAAGACACACAGGGCAGGAGACGTTAGCTTTTTGGGCATAACAGGGGTGGGGTGGGGTTCTTTTTACCCCCGATCCGCGGAGCGGCAAGAGGCAATTTGCGCTCCCTGAGCGCGGGGCGCCGCGCACCCGCTATCGAGACTGGGCCGCGAGCAGCGTGCGCACCGAATCAATCAGGCTCTGGACCTTGAAGGGCTTGTAGAGGAAGCCGTGGGCGACCCGCTCCATGGCGGCGTTGCCCCCGTCGTTGGCGAGGCCGCTCATCGCGAGCACCTTCACGGTGGGATTGAGGTGCTTCACGACCCGAGCGAGGGCCACGCCGTCGAGGTTGGGTATGATCACGTCGGTGATGACCAGCCTGAACTCGGTGCTGCGAGCGGCGAACAAGGCGAGCGCCTTTGTGCCGTCGCCCGCGGTCACCACCTGGTAGCCGAGCCTTGTCAGCATGGCCGCGGTCATGTCCCGGATCTGCGGCTCGTCGTCGACGACGAGGATCAAGTCCCCCACGGGCCCGGGCGCAGACGCCGCCTCCGCCGCCGGGAAGTAGATCCGGAAGGTGGTCCCCTCCCCGGGGACCGACTTGACGCTCACGAAGCCCTGGTGCCCGTCCACGATTCCACGGACGGTCGAGAGCCCGAGCCCCGTGCCCTTGCCAGGCTCCTTCGTCGTGAAGAACGGCTCCCAGATGTGCGCCAGGGTTTCGGCTGAGATCCCGACCCCCGTGTCCGACACCTCGAGCATCACCCAAGCCCCGGGCTGGCCGCCCTCGATCTTGCGCGAGCGCGCCTCGTCGAGCAGGAGGTTCTCGGCACGGATGCTCAGCACGCCCCCGTTCGGCATGGCGTCCCGCGCGTTCACGCACAGGTTCAGCAGAATCTGGTGCATCTGCGCGGGCTCCGCCATGACGGGCCACAGGTTCGGGGGAAAGCAATGCTCGAGCCGTATGTTGCTCGGGAACGTGGCCGTAGCGATGTCGACCAGCTCCGCGCCCGCCTCGGCGACGTTGACCGGCCTGCGGGCCGCGCCTGCTCCGTTGGCGAACGCCACGATCTGGCGCACGAGCGCGATGCCCCGCTCGGCGCTCTTCTCGAGCGATGCGATCAGCTGGAGGTCCTCGGGGTGGGTCGCGCGCTCCCTCAGGATCGGCGCCGCCAGGATGATCGGGCTGAGTACGTTGTTGAGGTCGTGCGCGATGCCGGAGGCCAACATCCCGATGCTCTCAAGGCGGTGTGACCGCACGCTCAGGTCCCCGGAGTCCACCAGCGACCGGCTCGTGGTCGGCAGGGTCTCCGGCGGTGGCGGGGAGGGGTTCATGTCGGGGAAGCTCAATGGGCGGCGCCCGCGGGGCATCCGGCGCAAACCCGGGTACGGCACCGCCTGCCCGGGTGGCGGGGTCGTCCGAGCGGTCGGCCGAGGTCGTCCATAGAACCTAACCATCAGATGCAAACCAGTTTCCTCGAATTTGAATTCTACGTTTTTTTACGTAATAAGCCTCCGTGTTGGTAGAAACTATGCTGCGTATTTAAGTGTTCTTGAGGTCCTTGCGCTCGAGTCTATCAACAATACCGTGAAAATCGTCATCGTCGAAGACCACCTGATGATTCGCGACGTGATCCGAAAGGTCTGCAGTTCGGAGTTTGGTTACTCGGTGGTCGGCGAGACGGATTCGGGGGTCGAGGCCGTGGAGCTCATACTCAAGCACCGTCCCGATGCGGTGGTCCTGGACCTTTCTCTTCCCGACATGGACGGCTTCAACGTGGCGGATCGCGTGCTCAAGGTGATCCCGAGCCTGCGGATCTTGATGCTCTCCTCCCACTGCGACGACTACACGCTTTTCCGCGTCGAGAAGTCGGGCGTGCACGGGTTCATAGACAAGAACAGCAACACCGTGGAGATCCTCAAGGACGCGCTGAAGGCACTGTCGGAGGGCAGGATCTATTTCTCGCAGGCTTTCCAGAACGCGAGGGTCGCTCGCCGATCGGATCCCCGGTCGTTCATCAAGGTGCTGTCGGACTGGGAGCGGGCGATCCTCTCGCTGATCGGCCAGGGGCTGAGCGACGAGGAGATCGGCGTCCGGCTCAACCTCTCGCCCCGCACCGTGCAGACGCACCGCAGCAACATCCTGCGCAAGCTCGACCTGAAGGGGACGCCGAAGCTGATCGCCTTCGCGGTGGAGAACGGCTTCACGCAGGTGCAGTCGAAGAGCGGTACGATCCCAGTTTATACCTGAAGCCCTGGTACTCGGCGTCGAAGTCCGCAAAGATCTCCTCGAGGCGGCCGCGCGCCGCCGTGGGCGCGGCGTTCTGAAGCAGCGAGGCGAGGCGGCTCATGCGCGCGTGCTTGACGAGGCTGCAGTGCGAGAGGAGGCGGTGCGCCAGGCGTGCCACCTCGCCGCGGTCGAGCGACGCGATGGCCGAGCGGGCCATCTCGCGGTCCGCCTCGAACGCCTTGAGGTAGCGCTCGATTTGGCCCTTGAGGCCGCCCGGCGACTCGCTCGCCAGGAAGCGCAGCATCTCCATGTCGATGTCTCCCGAATGCCCGGGATTCGGCTCCTGCAGGCGCACCTCGATCGGCGCGGCGATGCCCACCGAAACGGCGAGCCGGCTCAGGGCCGAGGCGATCTTCGCCGGCGTGATCGGCTTCGAGATGAAGGCGTCCATGCCCGCCTTGAGGCAGGCCTCCCGGTTGAACTCGGTCGAGTGGGCTGTCGTGGCGACGAGGATCGTTCGCCGCTGCGCCGGCTCGGTCGTGCGGAAGCGTGCGGCGACCTCGGTGCCCGTCAGTCCGGGCAGGTTCCAGTCGAGGAAAACGACGTCGTAGCGCTTTTCTGCCAGGCGCTGGAGCGCCGAGTGCCCGTCGGTCGCCACGTCCGACTCCAGCCCGAGCCGGCGCAGGATCGCCTGCATGGCGATGATGTTGTACTCAATATCCTCGACGATCAGGGCGCGGAGCGGGGCCAACCGGGCGACGGGCAGCGTCTCTGCGCCCTGGACGTCGGGGGCCGCCTCGAAGGGGATCTCGGCCCAGAAGCACGATCCCTCCCCGGGCCTCGAGTCGACGCCGACACGGCCGCCCATCTTGGTCGCCAGGAGCCTGCAGACGGCGAGGCCGAGCCCCGTCCCGCGGATGTTTCCCGCGCGCGCGGATTCCAGCCGCTGGAATTTGGTGAACAGGGATCCGGCCTCGGCCTCCGTCATCCCGTTGCCCTGGTCCTGAACGAAGAGGCGGATGCGGCCGTGCAGCCCCAGGGAGGCTCCGAGCACCACGGGCCGGCCATTGCCGAACTTCAGCGCGTTCGAAAGGAAGTTGAGCGCGATCTGCTGGAAGCGGGCGGAGTCGCCGAGAAGGTGGTCGGGCACGTCGGGCGACACTCGCAGGCTCACCTCCACGCCCGCCTGGCGGGCGTTCTCCCCCACCATGGCGCAGCATTGCTCGAGGACCGCCCGCAGGTGGAAGGCAGCGAGGCGCAGCTCGACGCGGCCCGCCTCGATCTTCGAGAAATCGAGCACGTCGTCGACCAGGGTGGCCAGCAGGGCGGCGCAGCTGTTGATCGAGCGCGCCAGCTTTGCCTGCTTCTCGTCCAGGTGCGTGTCCTCGAATGCCATCGAGAGTCCGAGGATCCCCGAGATCGGGTTGCGGATCTCGTGGCTCATGTTTGCGAGGAACTCGGACTTGGCCTCGTTGGCCTTCTCGAGCTGCTCGGTCTTCTTGCGGACCAGCGCCTCCAGCCGGGCGTTTTGACGCCTCAGGTAGGCGAGGCGCCACCGGTGTGCCCCCAGCGCCCCGGTCAGGCCCAGCAGGCAGAATGCGGCGAGGGCGGCCGGGGTGCGGTACCAGGGCGGAAGCACCTCGAAGGACCAGACGCTCGCGGGACCGGGCAGGCCGGACTCATTCACAACGCGCACGCTCAGCTGGTAGGCGCCGCTCTGAAGACCGATCAGGCTGGTGTGGTTAACCGAGGTCGGGGGCGACCAATCGGCCTGACCGCTTAGCCGCGTCTCGAAGCGGAAGGCGGGCCGCCGGGCGAACTGGAGGCTGCCGAAGTCAAACGTGACCGAGTTCTTGTCCGGGCCCAGTCGAGCCAGGTTCGGAATGCTGGATACGATGAGCGGGGCCGAGGGCAAGCGCTCGAGGCGCAGCAGCGACGGGTCGATCCTGAGGACGCGCTCCGCGCCGGCCACCCAGAGGATCCCCGTGGAGTCGACGGAGAGACCCTGTATGGTTCCGATTTCCGATACTCCCGGAACCTCGTAGGGGGTCCAAGTGGGCCCCTGCTCCTCGCTCCATGAGAGCCTGCCGAACACCGGCGTCCTCGGGCCCTCGGAGAACGGGCTCTCGAGAAAGGCCCAGACCCTCCCCGAGGCGTCCGGGTTGGAAACGGCGATGGCGGCCTTTTGGGGAATCATGGGGAGCGGCAGCCACTCCTCGGGGCCCGACCTGTAGATCCGGGGCCCCCCCGGCAAAAAGACGGCGACTGCGTCGCCCACGCGTGCCACCCAACCGGGTCCGGGCGCGGTCGACATGCCGGTGGCTTCGCGGAAGGCCTTGCGCCCTTCGGCCGGGCCGGCTTCTCGAGGCACGAAAAACGCGCCCTTGCCCAACGTGCCCACCCACACGTTTCCCTGCCGATCCTCCACGATGCTGTTCGCGACGTCTGGAACCGTGGCGAGCACCGTCGGTTCCCAGGATCCCAGGCCGGAGGGGGAGGGTTTTAGTCTCAGAACCTGCTTGCCGCACACCGCGACAAGCGCCGACGGGTCCCCGCTCGAAGGGGTCAGCACCTCGACGTCGTTGTCCGACGAGAGGATCTGCGTGCAGAGGCCCTTGTCGATGTGGTCCAGCCGCTTGAATCCCCCGCAAAAGAGGTCTCCCGCGGGCCCTGGGAGGATGCAGCCGTACTCCTCATGCCCGCCTTCCAATGCCGCAAAGCCGGCCGGACCGGATCCCCCCGGCACCTCCTCCGCGCGGAATATGCCCTCCTCGGTCGCGACAAACACCTGCGATGCGGCCGTGGCGATCGCGAGGTACGGCTTTCCTTTTATTCCCTGTTGGGTGTCGAAAATCGAAACCCCCGCGTTCAGCTCGATCCTTGTGATACCCCCGTTGGTCGTGGCCCAGAGGGCCCCCTCCCTGGAGACCAGAAGCGAATAGACACTCCGGGGCAGCACGCCATCAGGACCCCCGAGCACCCTGAGCAGGGCGCCCCCTGGCGAGACGAACGCGAGGCCCGCCTTCAGCGTGCCCACGCACAAGTTTCCATCGGGCAGCGGCACGCAGCAGACGGCTACATTTCGGCGAAGGAACTCGCTCGTGGAAGGGTTGAGCTCTGTCAGCTCCGTGGCCGTTTTTCGGAAGACGCCCGCGGTCGTGACCAGGAGGCTGCCTCCGGGACACGGCTGCATCCACAGCAGGGCTCCGCCGCGCATCTGCTCGGGGGTGAGTACGCGACGCGGTCCGGTCGCCTCAAGCACGCCCAAGCCGAAGCTTGCGTCGCTCAGGTAGATCGCGTCGCCCACCTTGGTCGCGAGCACCCTGCGGCGCACCGGCAGCTTGAAGGACTTGAAGGCGCGACCGTCCCATACGAGCACGGTATCCTCGGTCACGAAGACGGCGCCGTCGCCTTGGGCAAACACGTACCACACGTTCCCGAGTGCCCGCTGCGCCTCGGGGAGAAACCCCAAGAGCGAATGGTAGTCAGCGAGGCCCTGCTCGGTCCTCCGGAAAAACCCCATCGCGCCTGCGCCGGCCACCCACATGCGGCCGTCTCCGCCGAAGTCCACGCAGTTGACCTCATAGGTTCCCGGAACGGGCTGGCGCCGCCAGTGGTCGCCATCAAAGGTGAGCACCCCGTTGCTCCCGAAGTAGAGCATGCCCCTCTCGTCCTGAGTCGCGCACCACGTCTGCTCGTCCCCTCCGAAATCACCTGCGCCGTAGGTATTGGCGGGTGGAAGGCCCCCCTGGGCGCGGACGAGCGGCGCCGTTGCGAGAGCCACCAGGCCCAGGCGTGTGAGGAAATGGTTTCTCAAGGCTTCGGTGAGAATCGGCTTCGCTTGACCAGAATGAAGCTTACTCAGAAAGGGCATCAAATTACTACACGGAAAAACGTAAGTGGGGACGTGGATCCACGTGATAAATGGCGTCGGCGGAAGCCTCGCAAAAGTCCTAGTGTGGCGGCGATGAAAACAACCACTCGTTTCACCCTCGGGCTCCTTTCGAGCCTTTTCCTCGTCGCCGGCTTCTCCCGCATCGCTCAGCTGCTGGACCCGGTATCCCGTCTGGCCTCAATCCAAGGCAGGAGCGGCGCTCTTGACCTTCTGGCTGCGGTTCCGTGCGCCCCTTGTAATTACGCCGCCCAGGGACCGTCTGAACTCGTTTGAGGAGGGTTCCCCGGAGATTTCGACTATGCTGAGTGTCGCAGGCTACCGCTACCGCAACGTGCTCGAGGCGCAGGGAGGTCCCGTAACCCGGATTTCCCTGCGCGAGTTTCAGGTCTACGGCCGCAAGATGTACCAATCGAACGCGTGGCTCTCGCCGAGTGTCGTAGCTCCCCAGAAGCACCTGACGCTCTACAGCGACGCCGACGGCACCGGCACCTCCGAGCTCCCGATGGTCGCGCGCCACATGGCGATCTCCGAGGCCATGGAGCGATGGGCTTACCGGGTCAAGGTGCGCGCCGACGACCGCGAGCTCTACGGGTTTGACGTCGACGAGTCGTCGAACGGGATGGCGGCATTCCCCGGACTCTTCCACACGGAGGCGCGCAGGAGGGCCCATCTCGAGGCCGTCGAGCGCGCAAGCATCATCGCCTGGTGGGAGGGGCTGATCGACGGCGAGGTCCACACGACCGACTGGCCCGGGGTGAGCGCCCTCGTGCTCCCCAGCCCGATTGGATTTGGCGTGACGGTGATCGCGTTCCGCGAGGCGGCCGCCGGGTGCTTCGCCTACGGGCAGGGCGCCGCTCGGGACTTCTTCGGCGCGTGCGAGCGGGCGGTCATGGAGCTCGCCCGCAACGAGTACGTCCTCGGTCTGCGGCGCGTGTCCCAGGGCCTGTCGACCGTGGAGAAACCGACCGACCTGTTCGAGCGGCGCTGCGTGTTCTTCTCGACGCCCGAGGGGCACGCGATGTTCCTGGAGCGCATCCACAGGAAGACCCGGGGCCCGCGCTTCACGTCTGAGATCGTCTGCGACACCGACATCGCCGGTCCCTGGTCCGAGTACGCGTCGGTGTGGAGAACCGTGATCCGGCCCGTGACCAAGGAGTTCCTGGTCAACTCGGAGAGGTACTTCTTCTGGTAGGGCCGGTCCCGGTCCTCAGCCCGCGTGCCCCGGCGCGCGGGACCTGACCTCGCGCTCCAGGGCCTCAAGGCCTCGCACGAGGCGCTCCCTGAGCTCGTCGTGCATCCAGAGCTCCCCGGTGGGCGAGACCCTTGCCTGGTCGTCGACCGCGTACACGCCCTGCAGCAATTGGGTCGCCCCGAGGACCGAGAGCACCGGCTTCAGCGCGAAATCGATCATGAGCAGGTGCGCGGGGGACCCCCCGTTCGCGATGGGCAGCACCGCCTTCCCGTCGAGCCCGTGCTGGGGCAGGATGTCGAGGAACGCCTTGAGCAGGGCCGTGTAGGAGGCCTTGTACACCGGTGTCGCCACGACGAGGCCCCGCGCGCCCGCGACCAGGGCCTTGGGCCCCGCGAAGGCGGGGCTGTCATAGCGCGCGTGAAGAAGGTCCAGGGCGGGCAGGTCGGCAAGGGGCAGGAGGGTCGCCTCGAGCCCGCGGCCCGCGAGCCAGGCCTGCGCGTGGAGGAGGAGGGCGGTTGAGCGGGAGTGGGGGGATGCACTGCCGGAAAGGAGGACGACGTCGGGCATGATGGGCGCCCGCAAGGCAATCCCGCGCGATCATCCGAGTCAAATGGCGAACAGGCCGAGGGTGTTTAACGGCGCCGGGGTGAGGGTCTTAATACCCTAGTGAAATGATCGGGTTTGACTTGGCCGCCGGCTTGGGGAGAGTGCAGGCTTCGCATGTCAACGGATGCTGGAGACGCCGAGGGGTGCGCGGGCACCTTTACGAACGGGGGTCGCAGCTATGCCGTTGCGAGGCTGCGATTCCAGGGAGCGGACGCCGGTCGCGAGCCGCTGCGCATCGGACTCTTCTCGGGCGTGCACGGTGACGAGCCCTCCGGGCCCGCCGCGCTCCAGCGGTTCCTCGAGTCGCTCGGGCGGGATCCGGGCAGGGCCGCCGGCTACGACTTGTGGGTCTATCCCTGGGTCAACCCGACCGGCTGCGAGCGCGGCACCCGCGAGAATGCATCGGGCAAGGACCTCAACCGTGAGTTCTGGAGGGACTCGCAGGAGCCCGAGGTCCGAATCCTGGAGGCCGAGCTGTCTCGGCGGCGGTTCCACGGGCTGATCACCCTGCACGCCGACGACACCTGCGAGGGCCACTACGGGTACACGCACGGCAGGCCCGTCGAGGACTCCCTTCTGCGCCCCGCGCTGGAGGCGGCGGAGCGGGCGCTCCCGCGCGACGGCCGCCCGGTCATCGACGGGTTCTCGGCGAAGGAGGGCGTCATCACCGACTGCTTCACGGGAATCCTCTCCCCGCCGCCCAGGCAGGAGCCCCAGCCCTTCAACATCATCTTTGAGACGCCGGCCTCGGCGCCCCTCGAGCTCCAGGTCCAGGCCCACGTCGCCGCCCTGGACGCCATTCTTGCCGCGTACCGGTCTCACGTATCCTACGCCGAGGGCCTCTAGGGCGCCCGCGACGGCCGCAGACCCGTCTTGGGGCCTGCGGCGGCCCGCACGGGCGGGATCGCCTCGGCGGCCTGGAGCACCCTGCGGAGCTCGCTCAGCTCGAACGGCTTCGAAAGGAACGCTGCAGGGAACCGCCCGGTGAATTTGGACGAGGCCTCCTGCTCCCCCATGCCCGTCATCACCACCACGGGCACGTCTCTACGGATTCGCCTCAGCCGCTCGAGCGTCTCGGGTCCGTCGATCATTGGCATGGCGATATCGAGCAGCACGAACGCGAACGACGAGGGGCTGCGCGAAAACAGCTCCAGTCCATCGAAGCCGTCCTTCGCGCTCAGCGCGTCGAAGCCGAGCTTCTTGAGCATCGAGGCCGCGGTCGCGCGGACGCCCTCCTCGTCGTCGATGACGAGAGCCCGGCCAGCGCCGCGCCAGGCCTGCAGGTCGGTCTCCGCGCTCCCGGCGGACTCGACCCGTCTCGAGGACCGCGGCAACAGGATCGTGAACGTCGTCCCGCGGCCGACCTCCGACTTGAGGCGCATCAGGCCCGAGTGCCCCCGCACGATGCCGAGCAGGGCCGCGAGGCCCAGACCGCGCCCCGTGAGCTTCGTCGTGAAGAAGGGATCAAATATGCGCGCCTGGGTTTCCGCCGACATCCCGCAGCCGTTGTCCTCCACCTCGAAGAAGGCGTACTCTCCCTGGGGCGCCGTCTGCACAATGGAGATGCCGGACGCGGCGATGTAGCTCGGGGTCACGGTCAGCGTGCCGGTCCGCACCTTGATGAACCCCATGCGGTCCTCGAGGGCGTCCGAGGCGTTGATCACGAGGTTCATCACGACCTGCCTCATTTGGGTGGCATCCGCCTCGACGATGGGATCCATCGCATCCAGCTCGAATTCGAGGACGGCGCTCTTGGTGACGGACACCTTAAGCAGCTGGACGGTCTCGTTGACGAGCTCGTTCACGGAGATAGCCCGGATGTCGAATTTGGCCTTGCCCGAATAGGCGAGCATCTCGCGGCAGAGCTCGGCGGCCCGGTTCGCGCCATCCTTGATGGCCTGGATGTATTCCTGAAGGGGTGAATCGCGACCGACCTCGGATTGGGCCAGGCTCGCGTTTCCGAGCACCCCGGTCAGCAGGTTGTTGAAGTCGTGCGCGATGCCGCCGGCCAGGACCCCGAGGCTCTCGAGCTTTTGGGTCTCCTGGAGCTTGCGCTCGAAAACCAGCCTTTCCGCGGCCGCCCGCTTCAGGTCCGACACGTCATGGGCGGCCGTCAGGAACGCCTCCGTTGCCTGATAGACGATCCTCGTGCTCTGCAGCTCGAGCTCCAGCTTCCGCCCATCCAACCCCACCCACACCGTCTCGACGGGCCCTTCCGTGTCCTCGTGGTCGGTAAGCCCCCTCCCGGTGGATGCCAGGTCGCCGTGCACGAACGCGCGCATGCGCGATCCCAGCAGCCGCTCCAGCGAAGGAGCGCTCAGCAGTTTCACGGCCGCGGGGTTCGCATACAGGATCAGGCCGCCCCTGTGGACGATCAGGCACTCGGGCGAGCGCTCAATCAGGATCCTGAACCGCTCCTCGCTCTGCCTCAGGGCGTTCTCCACCTTTATGCGCGCCTCCACGTCGGCGATCAGGAGGTCCTCGTTCTCCTTCCGCTCTCGGGACGCCCGCTTGTAGTTGACCGAGATGACGCCCATCGCGAGCGAGCAGCTCAGCCCGGTGCGAACCGTAAGGTACCAGGTTCGGGCCGTTTCCACCCCAGGTCCGTAGCTTCCGGCCAAGGCGAACAGGTAGACCGACCAGCACAGCGCGCAGGCGGCGATCAGCACGAAGGTCGCCGTCAGCCAGGGCCTGAGGACCGGGTAACGAAACGCCTGCTCGTTCCAGACGATCCGGGCTGAATTCAACAGAAACGGAAAGAGCGGCAGCTGCGCAGCGATCACCCGCCACTTGAGCGCGGGCTCGACCGACCTGAAGACCGCGAAGAGCACCGTCTCGTAGGCGAACACGGCCAGGAGCGGGACGATCGAACGCCCGAGGCCCGCAAACGTGCGTATCCCGGAATTGCAAAAAATCGGGAAGAGGGCGTAGATGAAGCTGCTCGTGAGGGCGAACACGTCGGGCGGGAACGCCCGAGCATAGCTGAAAAGGGTGAACACGATGGCCTGGCACAGGATGCCCGCCGTGAAGAAGGGAAACCCGGGATAGAGTCCCCCCGTCCATTGTACGAGAAGCAGGGTCATTCCCACCATGGCCAGCACGAGGCTGCACACGGCCATCATCGTATGCGTATCAAATTGCCCGGTGAACACGTTGTCCTCCTAACTGACCCGGGGCGACGCGTCTAAAGCCGCCCCCGAGTGGTTGCCTGCTTTGAAGTGCTTCATGTCGGCGGGCTGCTCTTCTAGGTGACACTAATTTGCGGCAGGGATCAATCGCAATTGATCGCCAACCGGCACTGGGCCGGCAGCTCCCCGCGCGGTGCCCTGCCGGGGTCTGTGGATCCAACACACGAAACTCAGGCCGTCTCAGGGGACGCGGAACTCTTGGAGGCACCCGGAGTGCGGCTGCAATGCCTCAGGCCGCAATCAACCCTGAGGATGTGGTTCTCGATCCAATCGAAGGCCTCACGGTGGACATCCATCATGACCGAAACGGGGCTCCCGGCCATCGTGAGAATGACAAGCCAATGTTCGAGTTTCTGCTCAAAATCTCGGTGGGCTGCGCAGTTTGCTTTGAGGGTGGGGCACTGGATGCGCTCCATGTACGCCTCCTCGCGGGTGAAATGCTCCAAGGCATAACGTTGCAGGATGATGATCAGCTCAACGATTTGTTCCCGACCCGCGCCGCCTTCGACGGCGGCCTTGAAGGACTCCAGCATCCTGAAAAGTTCGCAATGGTCCGCATCGATATTCGGATGATGGGTCTCCAGTTTTTCGTTCCAGAAAGGCATGTTAGACGGGGGATCCTCCGTTTGTGTCGCTTTGCCGCCCGATGGAAGGATACCGTTCCGGCTGACCAATGGCTGCGCGTATTTTGCCAAAGCATGCTTATCAAATATTAGCTAGGTAGGCGCTACGGTTCCTCAATCGGGTCGGAAACGCTTCGGCTTGAGGCTGCGTCGTACCGCAGACCCGTCGAATTCCAGCCTCGTCGCCCGCTGCCGGGCAAACTTGATCCGCCGGTTCCTCGCCGTCCATGGGAGCGGCGAGGAACCGGTTTGTTTCAAGATCCCGCGTTCCCGAGAAGCGGCCGGGAACCGGATCCTGGGTCCCACTGCGGGCTCCCACTCTGAAAATCGCTTGTTTTTTTACACTCTTTGCTTGACCCAAGTGGGTGAAAATGGGTTGAAATGGGGCGCTGTGGGGAAAGTTATGTTTCCCCTCCCAAAATGGCACGTCCCGGAAAAGCTTTTTTCACTGGCCTCTTCAGGCACACCCTCGACGACAAGGGACGCGTCACGATCCCTTCGGCTTGGCGCGCCGCCCACGAGGAGGGGGACGTGTTCCTCGCTACCCCGCATCCGGACGGCTACGTCGCCGTGCTCCCGCCCTCCGAGGTCGAGAAGCTTCACGCCAAGATCGCGCAGATGGCGCTGAGCGACGGCTCGGGGCAGGACTTTGCGTCGCGGTTCTTCGCCCAGACGCAGTCGTTCTCTTTCGACAAGCAAGGACGCGTCGGCCTCACCGCCGATTTGCTGGGGCACGCGGGTATCGCGAAGGACGCGGTGCTCGTGGGCTCCCTGACCAAGTTCAACCTATATTCGCCGTCCCGTTGGCAGAAGGTCGAGGCACGCACTTCGGGAGAGAACTTCGGCGACATCATGCGCCGCCTCGGAATCTGATCATGCGCCACCTCACTCGCATTTACGGGACCAAGGCCTTCATCCAGAAGGCCTCCCTTGCCATCTCGAAACCCTTTCCGGCCTGGATCGATTCCTCCGAGGGCGGAGTGACCCCGGCCAGTGTCATGCCCCGTGTCAGGGACAGTCTGGTGCTTCGCCTGGTCGCGGGCCGGCGTTCGATGCGGGCCAGGACTCTCCTCCATGCGACCGGCTCTCCCTGAGTCAGCCCACGTCTTTATGAGCCCCGGCCACGAGCCCGTCCTCCTGACGGAAGTGCTCGGATTCCTGAACCCCTCGGCCGGGAAGCGCTATCTCGACTGCACGTTCGGCGGCGGCGGCCACAGCCGCGCGCTGCTCGAGGCGGCGACGGGCATCTCCGTGGTGGCCCTTGACCGGGACCCAGAGGCCGGCCCGCGCACCGAGGCCCTGCTCGCCGAATTTGGAGCACGTTTCGCACTGGTGGATAAGGACTTTGGAAAATTGGCCACCTTGCCGGACACGGGGTTCGACGGCGTGCTGTTCGACTTCGGCCTCTCGTCCTTCCAGCTCGACGACCCGCAGAGGGGATTCTCCTTCCGCCACGACGCCCCGGCCGACATGAGGCTCGACCCGCGCTCGGGCGTGCCCGCGTCCCTCTGGCTCGAGACGGCTACCGAGGAGATGCTCGTGAGGGCGGTCCGCGATTGGGGCGAGGAGCCCCACTGGCGGCGAGTGGTCAGGGCACTTCTTGCTGAGAGGGGCACCGGCGCCCTCGCTAGGACCGGCTCCCTGGCTGAGGTCATCAGCCGCTGCATACCCGCCCGTGACCGCCGTACCCTGCGCATCCATCCGGCGACACGCGCCTTCCAGGGAATCCGCATCGCCGTCAACGACGAGATCGGCGCGATAGAGAGCGCTCTGCCCGCCGCGTTCGCAAAGCTCAAGCCCTCGGGCGTCCTGTGCGCCATCAGCTTTCATTCGCTTGAAGACCGCCCGGTGAAGCAGTTCTTCCGCCGGCTGTGCGGCCAGCCCGAAAGCGCGGACGACTCCACGCCCCAGGACCTGCGCACCCGCGTGGCCGAGGCGCTGACGCGCCGGCCTGTCACCCCGTCGGACGCCGAGGTCGACCGCAATCCCCGCAGCCGTTCCGCCAAACTGCGCGCCGTGCGCAAGCTCTGATGCGTACCGACCCCCCATCAGGATCCCGGGCGTTCGTGAACCAGTTCATGGTCTATGCTCTGGTGGCGATATGCGGGAGCGCCTCCATCGGGCTCGGCACCGTGTGGATGCGCCACCAGATTTCCGTCGTCGCCAACGAGAACAAGGTGATCGAAACCTCGATCGCGGACGTTGAGCGGCGCATCGAGGAGGCCGACGCCGCGATCGCCGCAGAGCAGGATCCGGCCGTGCTCGCCCGCCGTAACACGGAGTGGCACCTCGGCTTGGTGGCGCCTGGGGAGACGCAGGTGCGCAGGGTCTCCGAGGATCCCGTGATGCGGCTGGCGTCCCTGCGCAACCGGAAGCTGTTCGGCGAGGCTCCGGCCACGGTGAATTTCCGGGTCGCCCTCGATCACTGAGGCCGCGCCCACCCACATGTCGAAGGGCTTCACAAGCAGCTACAGGATCGCCCTTCTAGCGAGCCTGGTCCTCGCGATGTTCGCAGGGCTCGAGACGCGCCTGGTATGGCTTCACGTGATCGAGCGCGACGTGCTGGTGCGCTCGGTGGACGAGGCGAGACGGCAGCTGATCGTCGATAACGCCCGCCGGGGCGACATCCTGGACGCGCACGGGGCGCTCCTGGCTACAAGCCGCTCGATCATCGTGCTCGGCGTGGACCCCCAGTTCCTGCGCAACGAGGACAAGGGCAAGCTGCCTCAGCTGGCGGCGCTGCTCGGCATGCCGGTATCCGACCTCGAGAAGACCTGCGACACGAAGACGCGCCCCGCATCGGCGGCGAAGCCGTCCAAGCCTGCGGCCGGAGCCGTCATCACGTTTGGGCCGCAGGTCGCCTCCCCGGCGCCGGCGGCGCCCGCACCGGCCGACCTGGCGCTCGGCACCGAGCCCGATCCCAAGGAGGAGACCCAGCTCGACGAGCCCGACAAGGAGGGCAACCGGCCCATCCGCTGGGCGAAGCTGAGCGACAACGTCACGGAGAGCGCCTATTCGCAGATCTCGAAGCTGGGGATCCGGGGCATCTACGGCAGCCGCGTCTACCGCCGCGACTACCCCCACAACGAGCTGGCCGCCCACATCATTGGCTACGTCGACCGAAAGGAGCACCCGGTGGCCGGTATCGAGCACTACGCGGACTTCTACCTGAGGGGCGAGAACGGCTGGCTTGAGTCCGAGAAGGACGGCAAGAGCCACGAGCTGGCGCAGTTCCGCTCGCGCGAGGTCCCCGCCGTCGACGGCTACAACGTGTCGCTCACCATCGACGCCACGATCCAGCATATCGTCGAGGACGAGCTCGCGCAGGTCGCCGAGAAGTACCAGCCCGAGAAGGCGACCATCATCGTCAGCGATCCCCAGACGGGCTTCGTCCTGGCGCTGGCCAACTACCCGTCGTTCGACCTCAACACCTTCAACAAGCTCTCGCGCGAGGACCAGCGCCGCATGCGCAACATCGCGGTCGCCGACGAATACGAGCCGGGCTCGGTCTTCAAGATCGTGGCCGTCTCCGGCGCATTGAACGACGGGCTCGTCACCCCCAGCAGCGAGTTCGACTGCACCCTCGAGAAGATCGACTACAACGGGATCACCCGGAGCCTTCCCCGCGAGGACGCCTCGGACCACTTCGACCACCCCCTGAGCGTGGCGGAGATCATCGCCCACTCCTCCAACAAGGGCGCCGCGCAGCTCGCGATGCGCCTCGGCGACCGCCGGTTCTACGAGTATGCGCGGGCCTTCGGCTTCGGCCAGCACACCGGCTTCCCCGTGGGGGGCGAGGTCCCCGGGAACCTGAAGGCCCCCGAGAAGTGGGACAGCCTCACCATCACCCGCATGCCCATGGGGCAGTCGGTCACCGCGACCGCCCTCCAGATGCAGCAGGCGATGGGGGTCATCGCGAGCGGCGGCGTCTTGCTCAAGCCGCAGATCATCAGGCAGGTGCGCGACTCCCACGGGGAGCTGGTCTACAGCTTCGGTCGCATCGAGGCCCGCCGGGTGATTTCCGAGCAGACGGCGCACACCGTGGCCAAGCTGCTGACCGGCGTTGTCTCCTCCGGCGGCACGGCGCCCGAGGCGGCGATCCCTGGCTTCGAGTGCGCCGGCAAGACCGGCACCGCGCAGAAGCTCCTGCCCGTCACGCTGCCCTCCGGGGCGACGGCCCTCAGGTATTCCGACAAGCACCACGTCGCCTCCTTCATCGGGTTCTTCCCCGCCAGTCATCCGCAGGTCTCCATTGCCGTCATCATAGACGACGCCGACGCGCGCTGCCCCGGGCACGTGGCCTACGGCAAGTCGGTGGCGGCGCCGGTGTTCAAGCGCATCGGCGAGCGGCTCATTCCCTACCTGGACATCCGGCCCACGATAGAGAACGACGGCAAGCCTGTCTTCGCATTGGGAGGGCAACGGTGATAGGCTATCTCGCACAGGACCATGCGCTCATACGGGCCTTCCGAGAACGTCCCACGCGTCGCAACGGCCGAGACTATGCCCTCTACAACCGAGCCTTCAAAATGGCACCCATCCTATCCGATTACGTGACCGAGGCTGAGATCCTCGCCGTGAAGGGCAGCCTCGAGCGGCCGATTTCCGGGCTCGTCATGGACAGCCGCCGCGTGGTTCCGGGCAACCTGTTCTTCGCCCTGCCGGGTCTGCGCTCGGACGGCCTGTCCTTTGTCGACGAGGCGGTGAGCCGCGGCGCGTCCTCGATCATCGCCCAGAAGATCCCGGTCCATCCGCCGGCCAGGGTCACCTTCATCCAGGTGGCTGACGCCCGCGCCACGCTGGCCCGTGTCGCGCAGCGCTTCTACAAGCACCCGGACAGGTCGCTCTCCGTGGTGGGGGTGACCGGAACCAACGGCAAGACCACGGTCACGCACCTGATCAAGCACTTCCTCAACGGCGCCGAGAGGGTGGGCCTCCTCGGGACCATCAGCTACGACCTCGGCGCGCGTACGGTCCCCTCCTTCCGCACGACGCCGGAGTCGCTGGACATCTTCGGCATGCTGGCGCAGATGCGCGACGCGGGATGCCGAAACGCGGTCATGGAGGTGAGCTCCCATGGGATCGCGCAGCAGCGCGTGCTCGGGCTCGAGTTCGCGGCGGCCGTATTCACGAACCTCACCCGGGACCACCTCGACTTCCACAAGACCCTGGATTCCTACTTCGAGGTGAAGACCCGGCTCTTCAACGGCGGCGTGGGCCCCGTCCCGCGGGTCGCGATCGTCAACCTGGACGATCCCTATGGCGAGCGGCTGGCCGAGAAGGTGGCGGCCGAGGCCCCGACGACGCGCCTCATCACCTTCGGGGAGAATCCCAGGGCCCTCGTGCGCGCGGAGGACGTCCGCCTCAAGTTCAACGCGAGCGCCTTCCGGCTGGCGTGGCCGGGCGGCTCCACCGGGGTCGAGTCGCCCCTCATCGGCCGCTACAACGTGTCGAACGTGCTCGCGGCCGCCGCCACCGCCTATGGGCTTGGCAGGGATCCCTCGCTGTTCATGGATCGGCTCCGGGACTTCAGGGGAGTGCCCGGCCGCATGGAGCGCATCGAGGAGGGCCAGCCCTTCAACGTGCTGGTCGACTACGCGCACACCGACGACGCCCTTCGCAACGCCCTCGGGATGCTGAGGTCCATCACCCCGGGCCGGCTGCTGGTCGTGTTCGGGTGCGGGGGAAACCGCGACCGCACGAAGCGGCCCCGCATGGTCCAGGCGGTGCAGGAGTACGCGGACTTCGCCTACGCGACCGCGGACAACCCGAGGACGGAGCAGGTGGATAAGATCTTCCAGGACATGAAGGCGGGCGTGACCGACCCCTCCAAGATCGTGTGGGTCGACGACCGGCGCCGTGCGATCAGCCTCGCACTCGACACCGCCAAGGCCGGCGACAGCCTGTTGATAGCGGGCAAGGGCCACGAGGGATACCAGGAGTTCGCCGACACCGTCGTTCCCTTTGACGACCGCCAGGTCGTCCGCGAGCTGATCGGAATCAAGGCACTTAGAACCTGATGCCCGCGTTCCTTGCAGAGCAGCTGAGCGAGTCGACGGGGGGCCGATGGACCTCGGAGCCCGCAGCCGCAATTTCAGGATTCTCGGTCGATTCGCGCCGGATCGGCCCGGGGCAGGCCTTCGTCGCGCTGCGTACCGCGCGTCGGGACGGGCACGACTACCTCGATTCGGCCCTGTCGTCCGGAGCCGTCGCGGCCCTGGTGTCTCAAGCGGTCCCCGGGGTTCCGATCGCTCAGCTGGTGGTCGCCGACCCCCTCGCGGCGCTCCAGGCGATCGCCAGGTCCCACCGCAGGTCGTTTCCCGGCACCGTCGTGGGCATCACCGGAAGCGCGGGAAAGACCTCGACCAAGGAGCTGGTCGCCCTGCTCCTGGGCGGCGAGGCGGGCGCCGTGCTCGCCACCGAGGGAAATCTCAACAACCACATCGGCGTCGCCCTCACCCTCACGCGCATCGACCCCTCCCGACACCGCTTCGCCGTGGTCGAGGCGGGCATCAGCGCCCCGGGCGAGATGAGGGTGCTCGCCTCGATGATCGAGCCCGACGTCGCGATCACGACCCTCGTCGGGCCGGCCCACCTCGAGGAGCTGGGAGGGCTTGAGGGTGTGGCTCGCGAGAAGGCCGTGCTCTCCGCCGGAGCACGGAAGGGCGGACTGTGCATCTTCCCGTCGGCGTGCGAGGCCTACGCGCCCTTCCGCGAGCTCCACGGGCTCGAGTCCCTGGTGCTGGAGAACGACGAGATGCCGGACGCGGGCCTCCACGAGCCGGGCCGGGCCTATTTCACCGTCTCGCAGGCCCCCGACTCGACGTCGGTGTCGGTCGAGGTGGGTCGGTTTCCTCCCGTCGGCGTGACGCTCAAGCGCGTCGCCGCGGGGATGGCGAGCAACGTCGCCCTGGCCATCTGCGCGGCCACCCGCCTCGGGGTGCGGCGGGACGAGGTCAAGCGCCGGATGGACCTCTGGAGCCCCGCCCCCCTCCGGGGCCAGTGGACGGACCTCCACGGCCGCAGGACCTACCTGGACTGCTACAACGCGAACCCGGCATCGATGGCTGACGCGCTCGCGGTGTTCAAGGCGGTGGCTCCGGCGTCCGAGCCGCGGGCGTTCGTGATCGGCTGCATGGAGGAGCTGGGCGAGGCGGCCGTACGCTACCACCGCGAGCTCGGGGCCCGACTCCTGCTGCGCCCGGAGGACCGGGCGCTTGTGATCGGCGGCCACGCCGAGGCGGTTGTCGAGGGGGCCCTGGGATCGGGGGCGCAGCCGGGCCAGATCGAGGTGGTGACCTCGCCGGAGGCCGTTGCCATCCTCCTCTCGGGCTTCAGGGGATCTGTCTTCGTGAAGGGAAGCCGTCGCTACCAGCTTGAGCGCGCCTTCGTGTCGGCTAAGCAGGCGGAGGCCTCCCATGCTTAGCCTGCTCTCCAACTACGATGCCTTCTACGGGCCGCTTCGCGTGCTGCGTTACATCACCCTGCGCACGCTCTGCGCCGCGGGCACCGCGGCCCTTATCGGGTTCATCATCGGGCCCTGGCTCATCTCGCAGCTGCGCAGGCTCAAGTTCGGCCAGCACTACGACGACGACCGCACGGGCGACCTCGCCAGCCGCTTCGACAAGAAGAACACCCCGACGATGGGTGGCCTCCTCATCTTCGCCTCGGTGTTCGTGAGCTCGGTACTTTGGGCTGCTCCCAACGTGTGGGTGGTCGTGTGCCTCTTCGTCTACGCGGGGCTGACGGCGGTCGGTTTCCGCGACGACTACCTGAAGGTGGTGCACAAGAACCGGGACGGAATCTCCTCCGGCGCCAAGATCTTCTGGCAGAGCGTCATCACGCTCGTGGCGCTTGCCGCATTGCTCATGAATCCCGCCAGTTCCGAGAAGATCCGCGAGCTCTGGGTGCCCTTCGTCAAGCACCCCCTGATCCTGAGCATGCCGATCGGAGTCCTGGCGGTATTCGTGTACCTTTGGATCGTCGGATTCTCGAACGCGATCAACCTGACGGACGGCCTCGACGGCCTCGCGATCGGCTGCACGATCACGGTGGCGCTCACCTACGGGATCATGGCGTACGCCGCCGGCAACGCCAAGATCGCCGACTACCTGCTTATAAGCTTTGTTCCGGGAACCGGCGAACTCGCGGTGGTGTGTGGCTCCCTGGTCGGCGCAGGCATCGCCTTTCTGTGGTATAACTCCCATCCGGCGGAGCTCTTCATGGGTGACACGGGCTCGCTGGCCCTCGGGGGCCTGCTCGGCATCATCGCGTTCATGGTGCAGCAGCCGCTTACCCTGATCATCGTCGGCGGAGTGTTCGTCTGGGAGGCGGCCTCGGTCATCATCCAAGTCGGGTATTTCAAGGCGACGAGGCGCAGCACGGGGCAGGGCAAGCGCTTCTTCCTGATGGCGCCGATCCACCATCATTTCCAAAAGCGAGGCTGGCCCGAGACCAAGGTGGTGCTGCGCTTCTGGGTGCTCTCCCTCATCTTCGCGCTCGCAGGCCTCGGAACGCTCAAGATCCGCTGATGATGAGCCCAGAAATTCCAGAAATCCTGAAGGGTCGCCTGCAACGGCCCGTCGCCGTCCTGGGGGCCGGGGTGAGCGGCGAGGGGGCTGCCTCGCTGGTGACCCGGCTGGGGTCCCTGGCCATCACCTACGACCGCGACGAAGTTGCCTTCACGGAAGCTTCCGCCCGTGGCCACGACCTGGTGGTCTACTCCCCCGGCTTCCCGCCGCTGCATCCCTGGCTCGAGATCGGCCGCAAGGCCGGCTGCCTATGCCTCTCGGAGATCGATTTCGCGTCCCTTTTCTGGAGGGGTCGACTGATCGCCGTCACGGGTACAAACGGGAAAACAACCCTCACTGAATTCCTCGTGCATGCCCTGCGTTCCGTCGGCGGTCGCGCGGTGGCGGCGGGCAACATTGGCACCCCGCTCTCGCAGGTGGTGCTCGACGAGGACGGCGGGTCAGCGGACACGGTGGCCGTCTGCGAGGTGAGCTCCTTCCAGGCCGAGCTGCTCGGGCACTTGAGGGCCGAGGCGCTGCTATGGACGAACTTCGCCGAGGATCACCTCGAGCGGCACGGCAGCCTCGACAACTACTTCGACGCCAAGGCCGAACTCGTCGCGAGAACCGCTCCCGGGGCGGTCTTCGTCGGCACGTCGGTGGCCGGGTACGCGGACCTGATGGGTCGCGACCTTGCGCAGGCGTGCCGATGTGCCTCCGAGGGACAGGCCCCCGACCCGCATCTCGCTGGCTCCGTCTTCGAGCACTACCCCCAGCGCGAGAACTTCATCCTCGCCGCCGCCTGGTGGAAGGCGACGGGCCGCGAGGAGCGGGCGCTTTACGCCGCCGCCTCGACGTTCGCGCTCGGCAGGCATCGTCTCGCGCGGGTCGCGACGGTCGGGCAGGTGACCTACTGGAATGACTCGAAAGCGACCAATTTCCATGCGGTGGAGGCCGCGATCCTGGGCTTCGCAAGCCCCGTGGTCCTGATCGCCGGGGGCCGAGCCAAGGGCGGCGACATCGGCGGCTTCGTGCGGAGGATCGCGCCCAGGGTCTCGCATGCCGCGCTTATGGGAGAGACGGGCCCTGCGCTCGCGGCCACCTGCGCCCTCTGCGGGGTCTCCCATACCCTCTGCGCCAGCCTGGAGGAGGCGGTGCGGGTGGCCGCGGCCAACGCCAAGCCCGGCGGCAACGTGCTCCTGAGCCCCGGGTTCGCGAGCTTTGACATGTTCCAGAGTTACCAGGACCGCGGCGACCGCTTTGAAAGGGCCGTCGCAGAACTGAGCACCGCCCCAGTTTGAGATAGCTTTGGCAGACCCAACCAACAACCTTACCTACGTGCGTTAACCAGCGCTCCCTCCCATGAAAATACTGAAGATCCTAGGCATAGCGGCGGGCATCCACGCCATCGCCCTTATCCTCATTTTTGCGAACCCCGGCTGCAGCTACTCGAACGCCGCCAGCGCCGAGACCTCTCCGATCGCCTCGGCGCCCGTCGACACCTCGTCACCGGCTTCCTCGGCCATCTCCTCGGCGCCGGACTCTGTCGCGATCCGGTACAGTCCTACGCGTCCCGGAACCGTGGTCGCCTCGGCCCTGGAGGCTCCTCCGGTCGCCGATGTCACGCCCGCGACCACCTACACCGTCGCGAAGGGCGACAGCCTTTCAACCATCGCGAAGAAGCACCAACTCTCGAAGGCGGACCTTGCCGCGGCCAACAGCCTGAAGACCTCGGCGGTCCTCCATGTCGGCCAGAAGCTGATCATACCCGCCAAGGCGCCCACAGCTGCGGCTGCGTCAGCCGCCCCGTCGGCTGCCCGGGCTGCGGAAGCCGGTCCGTCGGACAAGCCCGCCGGGGATTCGGTCAGGCACACGGTCCGCCCCGGCGAGACCCTGGGCGCCATCGCGAGAAAATACGGCATCCGGCAGGGGGACCTCGCCGTGGCGAACAATATCACGGACCCCCGCAAGATCCAGCCGGGCCAGGAACTCGTGATTCCCGCAAGATCCTCCGCATCGAAGCAGGGCAAGGGCGCAAAGTCAGGGACCGCCGAGGCTTCGAAGGCGGTCTCCCCCGGCGCGCCGCCCGCGGCTGGGCCGGACCAGGACCTGGACGCCGGACTCAAGCCCGCCAACCCGACTGAAGTGCCCGTGATCAAGATCGAGGACTCGTCCAGCGCCTCCCAGCCGAAGACGCCCTGACGCCCCGCGAAATGGAAAGCGACAGGCCAGCCGAGACCTTCCGCATCCAGTCGATTGCCAGCCCGGTGGCCGTCATCGTCGTCTGCGCCGTCGGCCTGACGTTCCTCGGGCTGACCATCCTCTTTAGCGCCAGCGTCTCCCTCAAGCAGGACCCGTACTACTACCTCGACAAGCAGGTCATCGGTGTCGTCGCCGCGGGCGTCCTGTGCTTCCTGGCGAGCCGCATCAACCTCGACTATGCGCGCCGGGCCTCGGTCTGGATCGGCGCGGGGTCCCTGTTCCTTCTGGTGCTCGTCCTCATCCCGCACCTGGGGGTGACGGTCAAGGGCAGCCGGCGCTGGCTTGGGTATGGTTCCGCGCGCTTCCAGATCTCCGAGTTCGCCAAGCTCGCCATGGTGTTCTGCCTGGCGCACTACCTGGCGCTCAACCAGACGCGGATCGGAGACCTGCGTCGGGGCTACCTGTACCCCCTCGCCATCATCGGTGCCTTTGCGGGCCTGATCCTCCTGGAGCCCGACTTCGGCACGGCGGCGCTCACGCTCTCGGTGGGCCTCCTGCTGCTCTTCCTGGCGGGCGCCAAGTGGAGGTACATCCTGCCCACCATCGCGCTCTCCGGAGGGGCGTTCGCCGTCCTCGTGGCACACAATCCCAACCGCCTTAGGCGCATCACGGCGTTCATGGACGTCGAGGGCAACAAGCAGGGCGGCACCTACCAGCTCTACCAATCCCTCGAGGCATTCGCCGCCGGCGGCACCAGCGGAGCGGGCCTCGGCCAGGGCCGCCAGCAGATCAACTTCCTGCCCGAGGCCCACACCGACTTCATATTCGCGGTCGTCGGAGAGGAGCTTGGAATGTGGTTCACCCTGGGCGTCGTCGCCGTCTTCGCCGTCATGTTCCTGGCGGGACTGGCCCACCTTCGCAAGGCCCCGAACCTCTTCCATTTCCTGCTGGCGGCAGGCTGCCTCCTGCTGATGTGCCTTCAGTCGATCATCAACCTGGGAGTGGTCACCGGCGTGCTACCGACGAAGGGCATGTCGCTGCCTTTCATCAGCGCCGGGCTGTCAAACCTCCTGCTGATGGGGCTCGTGATCGGGATCCTGATCAACACCCAGCGCACGTGGGGCCGCGCGGCGCTTCCCCGCGAGGCGAGGTCGATGCGGGAGGTGCTCGCATGAGCCATTACCTGATCTCCTGCGGAGGCACCGGCGGGCACCTCTCGCCCGGAATATCCCTCGCGGAGGGCCTCACGGCCCGCGGCCATCAGGCGACGCTCCTCATTAGCCAGAAGAAGGTGGACGCCCGCCTGGTCGAGAAGTACCCGCACCTGCGATTTGAGCGCATGCCCGGATCCGGGTTCTCGTGGAGGCCGGCCCGCCTCGTGCGCTTTGCGATCTCGCAGGCGGCTGCGCTTCGCTTCTGCCTCTCCCGTATCCGGGCGCTGCGACCCGAGGCGGTGGTCGGCTTCGGCGGATTCACGTCGGCCCCCGCCGCGTTCGCCGGATGGATCAGGGGGGTGCCTGTGGCCCTCCATGAGGCTAACCGCGTGCCCGGCCTCGCCATCCGCGTCTTCGGCCTCTTCGCCCAGAGGGTCTACCTTCCCCCCGGCGTGCGCCTTGCCGGCGTCAAGGTGGCCGTAACCCGGCACTCCGGCCTTCCGGTGCGGCGGGAGATCGTGCGCTCGCCGACCGCCGGCGCCCGCTTGGCCCTCGGGCTCGACCCGAAACAGAAGGTCCTGGTCGTCCTCGGAGGCAGCCAGGGGGCGTCTGCCCTCAACCAGTGGGTCCGCCAGCGCCTAGAGCTTCTCGCCTCCGAGGGAATCCAGGTCTACTGCGTGACCGGCTTGGGCAAGGGCGAGCCTGAGGTCCGCGAGCTGCGTTCGCGGACCGGGGAGGTCGTCAGGTCCGTGTTCATGCCGTTCAGCGACCGCATGGCCGAGCTGCTGTCGGCCGCGGACCTGGTGGTCACGCGGGCCGGAGCCGGGACCCTGGCCGAGCTGATCCGCTGCGAGGCGCCGGCAATCCTGGTGCCCTATCCCCACGCTGCATCGGACCACCAGAGGGCCAACGCAGCGTTCTTCGAGCGGCAGGGCGGCGGCCTGGTGGTCGAGGAGTCCGGGATCGGCAACCTCCACACCGAGGTCCTCGAGGTGATCTTCAACGACTGGCTCCTGCGCCAGTTTCGCGCGAACCTGAAGCGCATGGACCTCTCCAACTCTCTGGATCTCCTCCTCGAGGACCTCGAGGGCATGGGCCGCGAGGGCGCCGCGGGCGGCCCCGTCCGCCGGGCGGAGGCACCTGTATGAGGCCCGCGGGTACCCCGGCGCTTTTCGGGCGCGAGGTGCGGAGGATCCACTGCGTGGGCGTGGGCGGCATGGGCATGGCCCCGCTCGCCATCTACCTTGCCCGCTCCGGCTGGCAGGTTTCGGGGGAGGACGACGCGCTCACCGACGAGGTCAGCGGCTTCCTGGTCCAGGCAGGGGTCGTCCTCGGGCCCCTCCCGGACCCGTGCGACCTCGTGGTCAGGTCCTCTGCGATACGCGAGTCGCACCCCGCCCGCCTGGCAGCCGGCGCGCGCGGGCTCCCGGTCGTCCGGCGCGGCGAGCTGCTGGCCGAGGTGCTGCGCGACCACAAGCTTGTGGCCGTCTGCGGCTCCCACGGGAAGACCACCACGACGGCCATGCTGATCACCGTCCTGCGTGCGGCGGGGTTCCCCTCGGGCTACCTTGCCGGCGGCCTCTTCGCGGACGCGACCGTGCCCGCGGCCGTGGGATCCAACGAGTGGGTCGTGGCGGAGATCGACGAGAGTGACGGGACGATCGAGGGGTTCTCGCCCGAGATCACCGTGCTCGTAAACCTCGACTGGGACCACCCCGACCGCTACGGCAGCCCGGAGGACCTCGAGCGCGCGTTCGCCGCGCTCTGCTCACGCACGCGGGGAGCCGTGCTCGTGAGCGACGCCTGCCCGCTCTCGCTCAGGATCACCTCTGCCCCGCTCACGTTCGGTCGAAGCGGCAGCTTCACCGGCAACGTCGTGGGGCAGAAGGAGGGCCGCATGACGCTGGCCCTCGGCGGCCGCTTTAGGTCCATGGAGGTGCTCGTTCGCGCGTCGGGCGACTTCAACCTCGCCAACGCAACGGCCGCCTTTGCTGCCGCTCAGCTGATCGGCGTCGCGCCCGCGCCCCGGGCGCTTGCGGATTTCCCGGGCGTTCGCAGGCGCCAGTCGATCCTCATGGAGGAATCCGGGGTGACCGTGGTCGAGGACTACGCCCACCACCCCGCGGAGATCCGCGCGCTCCTGGCGAGCCTTCGCGCGCGCCTCGGCAAGGGTGGCCGGCTGATCGCCGTCTTCCAGCCGCACCGCTTTACGCGCACCGCGCAGTTCAAGGCGGAGTTTGCCGCCGCCCTGTCGCTCGCCGACCGCGTCCACCTCCTGGATGTCTACGCGGCCGGCGAGGCCCCGGTCTCAGGCGGCACATCGGCGGACGTCTACGCGGAGCTCAAGAAGGGTTCGCCTTTGCTCGCCGTCGGTTACCTGCCTGGCCAGGCCCGGGGCTTCTTCCCGCTGCTGACCTCTGAGCTTCGGCCGGGCGACCTCGCTGTGTTCGTCGGCGCGGGCGACATCGACCAGCTCGCGCGCTCGTGGACCGAGCAGGAGCGCGGCCACCTGGAGAGGGAGGCCCGCTGGGACCGCTTTGCAGCCACCGTGGACACGCAGCTCTCCCAGGCCACGCGGATTCGGCGCGACGAGCCCATGGCCCCGAAGACGACGCTGCGGGTCGGGGGCGTCGCCCGGCTGTACGCGGAGCCCGCCAGCGAGGACGACCTGCGGCGCCTGCTCGCCGGCGCCCACGAGCAGGCGATCCCCGTGCTCGTCCTTGGCCGGGGCTCCAACCTGCTGGTGCCCGACGAGGGCGTCGACGGCCTCGTGCTCAGCCTTTCTCACTCCGCCTGGGCCGACTTCACGCCCCTTCCGGACGGCAGCGTCCGCGTGGGCGCGGGCCTCAGGCTGAAGAACCTCTGCGGGCTGGCCGCCGCCGCGGGGCTGAGCGGGTTCGAGTTTCTCGAGGGCATCCCCGGAAGCGTGGGCGGGGCGCTGCGCATGAACGCCGGGGCGATGGGGGGCTGGATCTTCGACATCGTGGAGGAGGTGAGGCTCATGAGGATGGACGGGCGGGTGGAGTCCATGCCGCGTTCGGCCATGTCCGTCGACTACCGCCACTGCGGGCAGCTCGAGGACGCCATTGCGCTCGGGGCCGTGCTTCGGCCCAAGGCGAAGGCGGCGGCGGACGACGTCAGCCGCCAGATCGATGTCTATCGCCGCAAGCGCCACGAGTCCCAGCCCAGGGAGCCGAGCGCCGGCTGCATGTTCAAGAACCCGCCCGGCTCCTCCGCGGGCCGCCTGATCGACGAGAGCGGGCTGAAGGGCTTGAGGGTAGGGGGCGCCGAGGTCTCGCGCGTGCACGCCAACTTCGTGGTCAACGTGGGGGGCGCCACCAGCGCGGACGTGCTCGAGCTCGTGCGCCGCGTGCGCGCCCGGGTGAGGGAGGAGAAGGGCGTCGACCTCCAACCCGAGGTGCTCCTTTACGGCAAGGATTGGAGGGACGTCCTGTGAAGGCCCCGGTGATCGCGGTCTTCGCCGGCGGAACCTCCTCCGAGCGGGAGGTCTCCTCGGGATCCGGGACGGCCTGCGCGCTCGGGCTCTCCAGGTCCTTTACCACCCGCCTCCTCCCGGTCGTGGCGGACGCGCTGCCTGAGGGCTACGACCCGGCGCTCCACGTGGTGTTCTCGACGCTCCACGGCACGTTCGGCGAGGACGGGGGGATGCAGCGGTTGATCGAGGCCGCGGGCGGCGTCTACGCCGGCTGCGGGGTGGACGCCAGCCGCCTGACCATGGACAAGTCCGAAACGAAGAGGACCGTGGCGGCACTCGGGGTGCCCGTGGCCGACGGCCTCGTCTTCGATGCGGCCTCGAAACCCTCCCCGCTGGACGTCGAGCGCACGCTCGGCGTTCGCGTGGTGGTGAAACCGAACAACGAGGGCAGCAGCGTGGGCCTGCGGATCGTGGGCGACCGCGAGGGGCTCGCCTCCGCGCTCGCCGGGGTCACCCCGGGGCGCTGGATCGTCGAGCGCCGAATCGACGGGACGGAACTGTCGGTGGGGGTGCTCGGGGGGCGGGCGATGGGGGTCGTCGAGATCCGCCCCAACTCGGGCGTCTACGACTACGCGAGCAAGTACACGAAGGGCACCACCGAGTACCTGGCCCCCGCTCCGATTGGCGACGCCGCCACCGCGGCCGTGAAGGCCGCCGCGGAGACGGCGTTCAGCGCCTGCGGGTGCAGGGACTACGCGCGCATCGACTTCATACTTTCACCCGACGGCGTTCCGTTTTTGCTCGAAATCAACACACTCCCTGGCATGAAGGAGACGAGCCTGCTGCCGATGAGCGCTCGCTGCGCGGGTCTGGATTTCGCGGCCCTGGTCAGGGAGATGGTTGCACCCGCCGTCGAGCGTTTCCGCTCGGGCCTCGCATCTCGCCAAACATGAGCAAGGACGCATCCGTCTTGTCCGAAAGCCGCTCCTGGAGGGACATCCCCCAGCAGGTGAGGCCGCGTGCCATGTCCGGCGAGGGCCGCAGGCGCCTGGTGATGGGCGTCGTGCGCGTCATGGCGGGGTGCGGTGCGCTGGCGCTGGTGGGCTGGGCCGTGTGGCAGATGGCCGCCGTCATGGGGGAGAACACGGCCGCTATGCCCGAGGAGGCCAAGTCCGACCGCGTGAAGAGCCTGGTTCTCGTGACCGACGGCGTGCTCGACAAGAACTGGCTCGCGAGGACGCTCGCGATACCGGCCGACGCCACCCTGATGGGGCTCGACCTGGACAAGATGCGCAGGAAGGTGATGGAGGATCCCCAGGTGAGCTCGGTCTCGGTGCTCCGCAGCTTCCCGGACACCCTCACGGTGCGCATATCGGAACGCTCCCCCATCGTGCGCATGATGGCGCAGTCGGCGGGCTCGGCACCGGAGATGATGTTCGTCTCCCGTGACGGGGTGGCCTTCCGGGGCACAGGCTTCGACCCGGCGATGGTGGCCTCGTTGCCCTGGGTGGACGGCATCAAGCTCGAGCGCCGCGGCACCTCGATCGCGCCGGTCGACGGCATGGCCGCCGTCGCCAACCTCGTCTCCACGGCCCGCCTCGAGGCCGAGGGCCTCTACCGGACGTGGCAGGTGATCTCGCTGGCGCGCCTCGCCAACGACGGTCAGATCGAGGTCCACACCCGCGAGGGAATGAAGGTCATCTTCGGGACCAAGGAGGACTACCTGCGCCAGATTGCGCGCCTCGACCTGCTCATCGACTCCGACAAGGACCCCACCCGTCCGATCCGCGAGGTCAACCTGGCCCTCGGCTCCCAGGTGCCCGTCACCTACGGCACCGCCGCCCCGACCCTCGGGGCCCAGGCGTTTGTGCCGGTCACCACCGGCTCCCCGAAACCCATGATCGCATTTCCCTCCATTTCCACCCCCTCCATAGACCCGCATCGTGAGCTCTAAAACCACCTTCATCGGCGCCGTCGAGATCGGCACCTCCAAGGTCACGGCCCTGGTCGGCGAATACACGGGCCGCGAGATCGTGATCATCGGCTGCGGCGAGTGCGCCTCCCGCGGCGTCATCAAGGGCTCGGTGGTCGACTACCGGGCCGCGACCGACTGCACCCACACGGCCCTCGAGCTCGCCGAGCGCGACGCGAACGAGCGCGTCGACCACGTCTACCTGGCCCAGAGCGGCGGCCACCTGGAGGGCTTCTACAACGAGGCCTCGGTCAACGTGAAGGCCGCCGACAACATGATCGAGGCCGACGACATCCGCACGGTGTGCGAGCTGGCCAAGGCCAAGGACCTGCCGCTCGGTCGGATGGTGGTCCACCACATCCGGCGCCCCTTCCGCGTGGACGGCCGGCTTGTGCCGACCTCGCCGGAGAACCTCGTGGGCCAGAAGCTCGAGGTGGGGTACTGGACGGTGCACGGCCAGGAACAGCGCCTCGCCGACAACATCCACGTGATCCGCGGCTTCAACCTGGAGGTGCGCGAGCTCGTGCTCTCGAGCCTGGCCTCGGGCCACATGGTCACCACCCTGGAGGAGCGCCAGAACGGGGTGCTCGCGATCGACATCGGCGCGGGCACGACGGACTTCGTCCTGTACCGCAACGGGGCGCCCCACACCACGGGCGTCGTCGCGGTAGGCGGCGGCCACTTCACCAACGACCTGAGCATCGGGCTGCGCCTGACGGAGCCCCAGGCCGAGAAGCTCAAGCTTCGCTTCGGCCGCGCGGTCGTGCAGGCCCGCGACAAGAACGACAAGGTCTGGCTCGACGGCAATTTCTCGATCGGCGACCGCCAGTTCCCCAGGCAGGCGATCGAGAGCATCACTTCCGCGCGCGCATGGGAGCTGATGGAGGTGGTCAAGCGCAGGCTCGGGAACGCCTTTTCCGCCGACACGTGCGCCGGGGGCGTGATCCTGACCGGCGGCTCTGCCAAGCTGCCTGCGCTCGCCGAGTGCGCCGCAAAGGTGTTCGGCGCGCCCGCGAGGCTCGGAGAGGCCCCTTCTTGGGTGAACGAGAACCTGCGCGATCCAGGCTACCACACGGCCCTCGGGATCCTGTATTACGGCGTGAGCGCCCAGGGCGAGCGCGCCGCTGCCTCCAGGCGCAAGGGCGGATTCCTAAGCAGCGTCACCCGACTCTTCGCACAGACGTGAATCCCAACGAACTTCCCCTAGAGCCCCAGGTCATTTCCGACCGCAACGTCACGATCAAGCTCGTGGGCGTCGGCGGCGCCGGATCGAACGCCGTGGACCGCCTTAAGATGGAGAACCTGGAGCGACTGGCGCTCGCGGTGGTCAACACCGACAGCCAGGCCCTCTCGAGCTCGCCCGTGCAGGACAAGGTCCTGATCGGAATGGGCACGACCCGCGGCCTGGGGGCCGGCGGCGACCCCGACCTGGGCCGCCAGGCCGCCGAGGACGACCGCGAGAAGATCGCCGCCGTGGTCAAGGACTGCGACCTGGTGTTCATCCTGGCCGGCATGGGCGGGGGCACCGGCGGCGGCGCTTCGCCGATCGTGGCCGAGATCGCCGCGGAGCAGGGCGCCCTCGTCATCGCCTTCGTCACGCTTCCGTTCAGCTTCGAGGGCGGTCGCCGCCTGAAGCAGGCCGAGGAGGGTCTCGCCGCGCTCAGGCGCAGCTGCGACGCGGTGATCCCGCTCCCAAACGACATCCTCCTGCAGGAGGCCGCCGAGAACGAGACGGTGCTCGACTCCTTCGCGCGCGCCGACGAGTGGATCGGCCGCGGAGTCAAGGCCATCTGGTCGATGCTCTCCAAGACGGGCCTGATCAACGTCGACTTTGCAACGCTCCGGCAGGCCTTCCAGCAGCGCGGCGCGAAGACCCTCTTCGGCCTAGCAGAGGGCGCCGGCGAGAACGCAGCCACCGAGGCGATCGCGAGCCTCAAGCTCTGCCCGCTCCTCCACACGCCCGAGTTCTCGCGCAAGGCCGACCGGCTGCTGGTCAACATCACCGGCGGCACCGACCTGACCCTGCCCAAGGTGAACGAGATCATGAATGCGATCGCCGACCAGTTCGGGCGGGACTCCCACATCATCATGGGCGCAGTGATCGACGAGGGGATGCAGGGCAGGGTGGAGATCTCGGTCCTTGGAACGAGCGACATGGGAACGCGGGGCATGGCCACCCGAAAGCTGGCGCCCCCCCGCCCCAGGGCGGTCCCGGTGTCCCAGGCGGAGGCCGCCAGCGCTCGGGAGACGCCGCCCATGCCCGAGGAGGCTGCGGTGCCCGCGGGACCCAAGGCGTCCCAAGAGGAGTTTGGCTTTGGCGAGGTCGAGAGCCGGGGGCAATTCGAGAGGACGGATCGCAACCTATTCGACGGCCATGACTTAGACGTTCCCACATACCTGAGAAAAGGTATCAAGATCACCCTTTGATCCCGGGGTTAATTTCGGTAGTGTTCTGACATGTTTGTCGATGAATGCGTGATCAAGGCCTCAGCCGGCGACGGCGGGCGCGGGTGCATAGCCTTTCGCCGGGAAAAGTACGAGCCGTGGGGCGGTCCCAACGGGGGTGACGGCGGCGCCGGGGGAGACGTCGTGCTCCTGGGGGACCACGACACGAACAACCTGGTGGACTACAAGTTCAAGCCCCACTGGAGGGCCGAACGCGGCGAGCACGGGCTCGGCAAGGACTGCAACGGCAAGGAGGGTGTCGACGCCGTGCTGCGGCTTCCCCTGGGCACCGTCGTCACCGACAAGGAAACTGGGCGCGTGGTCGCCGAGATCGTGACCGACGGGCAGCGGGTGGTCCTCTGCAAGGGCGGCAACGGGGGCTGGGGCAACACCCATTTCAAGACGTCGACCAACCGGGCACCGAACCGTGCCAATCCGGGCCAGCCCGGAGAGCACGGCGAGTACCGGCTGGTGCTCAAGTCCATCGCCGACGTCGGCCTCGTGGGCTTCCCCAACGCGGGAAAATCCTCGCTGACCAACGCGATCACGAAGGCGCATCCCAAGACCGCGGCCTATCCGTTCACGACGCTGCATCCCCAGATCGGCGTAATCGAGTACAAGGACTACGTGAAGGGCGACCGGAGGCTGCTCCTCGCGGACATCCCCGGCCTGATCGAGGGCGCGAGCGAGAACCGGGGCCTTGGCCACCGGTTCCTCAGGCACGTCGAGCGCTGCGCCCTGCTGCTGATCATCGTCGACATGGGCGGCAACGACGGGAGGGACCCGCGCGAGGACTACCGCCAGCTCCTCAACGAGCTCAAGCTCTACGACCCGGCGCTGCTCAAGAAGCCGCGGCTGGTGGCCGCGAACAAGATGGACCTTCCGGCGGCCGCGGAGAACCTGCGCAAGTTCAAGAGCCGGTACAAGGTGGACACCGTCAAGATCTCCTGCCTCGAGGGGTCGGGCCTCGAGGACCTGCGCCGCGAGCTGCTGAAGCGGGTCGTGGCCCTCCGCCGCAAGGAAAAGAGTTCGCAAGCAGCCGCTGCGTAGGTATTAAAACGGATCACAAGTGGCCGCCGGAACTTCAATGTCCCCCGAGAACCGCTCGTTGCTGATGAGGGCCAACCGGCTCCTCGGCGCGGGACTGGTTGAGCACAACCTGGTCAAGATAGAGGACCTTGAAAAGGCGAACGAGCGCCTCCTTGAGATCATCGCGACGGGCCAGCCCCGCCAGGCGACGGTGCTCGGCGTGCTTGCCTACGAGCTCAAGGTGATCCGCGAGGAGGACGTGCTCCAGCACCTGGTCGAGGTCGACGGCCTCGGCCTCGTGGACCTCAGGGGCTACGAGCCGCCGGACGAGACCAAGAAGGGCCTCGACATCGAGGCGTGCTGGGCCACGTGGTCGGTCCCCTTCGACCAGGAGGAGGACTTCACGTTCATCGCCTCGGCCTATTACCTTAGCCCCGCCGTTCGGGCGCACTGGGAGAAAAAGTACGCGGGGCCGATCCTCTGGTTTGGCACGACCCTTGAGGGCATTTCCGAGCACCTCGACCGCCTGGGCGGCGGCGGCTCCCGCGCGCCGTTCACGGCCGCCGCACCGGCCGGCGCCGCGCCCGCCCCGACGCCCGCACCCGCCC
>CAIXHE010000002.1 GCA_903919205.1 uncultured Opitutaceae bacterium
ACCTCCTCGCAAAGCCCGCAGTAGATGCACCTGAGCATGTCGATGTCGAAGGCCTGCGGCGCCTTCTCGACCTGGTCGACCCCGGCGCCCGGTGCGACGGAGCCGGGCGTGATGCGGATCGCCTTGGGCGGGCAGACAAACTCGCACAGCTGGCAGGAGACGCACTTCTCGCGGCCGTGCGGGTCCTTCACGAGGGTCGGGGCCCCGCGGTAGCCAACCGGGATCGCGGGCCGCTGCTCGGGATACTGGAGGGTCTCCGTTGGGGCCACCAGGTGCTTGAGCGTCGTCATCATGCCGCCGAAGATCTGCGGCAGGTAGGTGCGCTCCGCCAGCGTGAGGGGCTTTCTCTTTACTTGGATGACGGCCATGGCGGGTGGTTCAGCTCTGCAGGAAATAGATTCCGATCGTGTAGGCGATCAGGTTGGCGATCGAGAGCGGGAGGAGCTTCTGCCAGCCGATCCGCATGACCTGGTCGTAGCGGAAGCGCGGCACCGTCCAGCGCACCCACATGAACACGAACAGGGTGAAGAGGATCTTGCCGAGAAAGATGCCGATCGACACCACGGCGGCCGTGATCGGGTACAGCCAAAGGGCCCAGCCGGTCAGGTGGTGCAGGACGCCGAGGAGGCTAGCGAGCGGGAACCACGGCAGGAGGTTCCAGCCGCCCAGGAACAGGAGCGAGAACACGGCCGATCCGACGATCATGTTCGCGTACTCCGCCACGAAAAAGAGCGACCACTTGAAGGCGCCGTACTCGGTGTGGAAGCCGCCGACCAGGTCCGACTCGGACTCGGGCATGTCGAAGGGAGCCCGGTTCGTCTCGGCGAAAAGGGCGATGGCGAAGATGAGGGCGGAGACCGGCATCGTGAAGACGAACCAGGCACCGGCCCAGCCCGACGTACCGCTCTGGAACTCGACCACCTTGGAGAGGCTCAGCGTGCCCGCGGAGCCGGGCTCGTTGATCCACAGGAAGACCGGCAGCACCGAGAGCGTCATCGAAAGCTCGTAGGAGATCAGCTGCGCGGAGGCGCGCACGCCGCCCAGGAAGGGATACTTCGAGTTGGACGCCCAGCCTGCCAGGATGAGCGCATAGATCCCGAGGGAGGCCACGGCGAACACGGCCAGGATCCCCACGTCGACGTTGGCGAGCACGAGGGGCACCACGCGCCCGGATGGGTCCAGGTAGGCGCCGAAGGGGACCACCGTCACCGTCGTGAAGGCAGGCACCATCGCGATCACCGGAGCCAGCACGAAGTAGAGCTTGTTGACGTGGTTCGGGAGCGGCTCCTCCTTGAAGACGAACTTGGCGCCGTCGGCCGCCAGCTGGAAGAGCCCGAGCCTCTGGAGCATCCAGATCCCGGGCACCCACGCAAGGAACGGCGGCAGGGCGCGGTTCGGGCCCGGACGGCCCTGGATCCACGCAGACACCTTCCGCTCGGCCATCGAGCAGGCGGCGGCGATCGGGAAGATGACGAGGATGACAGCGAGGCCCTTCAGGAGGCCCTGCACGACCAGGGGGAGCGCCTGGTAGAACTCAACCACGGGCGGCCGCCTCCTGCGGTGCGCTGCCGGGCTTGTAGTGGAGCGAGGCCCCCTCCGCGAACGGGAGGGCAGCCCACGGGGAGCCGTCAAGGAGGAGCCCCGTGTCGGGGATGTTCGAGTACCGGATGGCCGCGAGCGCCGGCACCTCGGCCGAGAGCGCCGTCCAGACGGTGCCCACGTCCGATCCCAGGTAGGCGCCGCCGCAGGCGGACACGAGGCGGGAGAGGACGGTCAGATCGTCCACGGCCCCGGCGACGCCCGGCACGGCCTTGGCGAAGCGCTGGATGCGGAACTGCTGGTTGACCAGGGTCCCGTGCTTCTCGAACACGGTCAGAGTCGGGAACACGACGCGAGCGGCGCGGCTGGTAGCGTTCGCGTGCGTCCCCAGATAGATGATGGAGATCTTCGCCATCTGGGCCTCGCTCAGTCCCGCCGCAGCCAGGTCCTCGCCGACGGAGACCACCGAGGTCACGGCGCCGGAATCGATCTGCTCGGCCAAGGTGCCGAGCGTCGCGGAGGGCAGCTCCGCCGCGAGGCCGGTGACCAGCGCCCCGCGAACGTTGGGGTTGCGGTCCGCGGTCACGAGGAGACCGTCGCCCTCGCCCACCCTCGAAACCAGGCTCGCCTTCGCCTTGAGCGCCTCGGCGAGCTTGCGAGTGAGGAACTGCTCCTCGACCGTGCTGCGCCCGGATCCGACGACCGCGGCCCCGCCCTTCCCGAGGATCGCCGCGGCGGCGCCGAGCGCGAACTCCAGCGCGCTCTCCGAGCCCTCGACCCGCACGGAGTCCAGCCGGCCCGCCGCCCGGATCTCCTTGTAGAGGACGCGGCCGCTGTCGGCCATCCACGTGTCGTTGACGGCGTCGTTCTGGCGCGGCGTGACGCGGTAGACCACGCCCTCGCGCGACCACACAACCGTGTTGGCCCCGGCGCTCGATTCGGTGTCGATGCTGTTCGTCTGCTTCAGGAACCAGACGCGCATCTTGAACCTGAAGTCGGTGCTCGTGAGCGCTCCCACCGGGCAGATGTCGACCGTGTTGAGCGAGTAGTTGTTCTCGAGCTTGCGGCCCGGGTAGCACGTGAGGGTGCTGTAGCTGCCGCGGTCGATGAATCCGAGGACGTCGTCCTTGGCGACCTCCTTGCTGAAGCGGATGCAGCGCGAGCAAAGGATGCAGCGCTCGTCGTCGAGCATCACCCGCGGCCCGAGCAGCGTGCGCTTCGGCTTCACGTTCTTCTTCTCCACGAAGCGCGAGTAGCCGCGGCCATAGCCGGCCGACTGCTCCTGGAGCTTGCACTCGCCGGCCTGGTCGCAGATCGGGCAGTCGAGCGGGTGGTTGATGAGCAGGAACTCCATCACGCCCTCGCGGCAGTCCTTGACCATCTGGGTGGTCGTGCGGATGTGCAGGCCCGGGGACACGTTGGTCGCGCAGCCGATCGTCGGGCGCGGCATCCAGTTCACCTTCTGCTTGCCGGTCGCCGGGTCCATGACCGGCGCCTTGGTGGCGGGATCCACCGCGGGAAGGCCCATCTCGACCAGGCACATGCGGCAGTTGCCGACCACGGTGAGCTTGGGGTGGTAGCAGTAGTGGGGAACGTCCACGTTCACGCGCTTGGCGGCCTCGATCACGTTCGTGCCCTTCGGCACGGCGATCTCCTTGCCGTCGATGTAGACGGTGATCAGGTCGGGTGATGCGGGCTGTATCATCGGTCTGTGTGGACGCGGGTTCAGACGAGCTCCGGGACGCCGTCGGGCTTGGGCTGCTTCTTCGCCTCGGGGTACGCCTTGAACTCGTCTCCGAACTTCGCGATGAAGCTCTGGGTCGGCCAGGCGCAGGCCTCGCCGAACGCGCAGATGGTGCGGCCCGCGATCTGGTCGGCCACGCTCTTCAGGAGGGCGCCGTCCTCGGGCCGCGCGTCCCCGTGGACCATGCGGGACGTGATCTTCTTCATCCAGAGCGAGCCCTCTCGGCAGGGGGTGCACTGGCCGCAGCTCTCGTGCGAGTAGAACGCGTTGATGTTGCCCAGGGCCTCCACCATGCTGACGGAGTCGTCCATGACGATGACGCCCCCGGAGCCGCCCATCGAGCCGATCATCGCCAGCGAGTCGAAGTCCATCGGTATGTCGTCGACGCCCCAGTCGTAGTCGACCATGTCGGCGCCGACCTTGCGCTTGCCCTTGTAGCGCTCCCCGAACTTGAGCACCTTGGCGGACGAGCCGCCAGGGATCACGGCCTTGAAGGTGCGGCCGGGCAGCGGCCCCCCGCACACCTCGTTCAGGAGCTGTCCCATCGTGACCTTGCCCACCTCGAACTCGTAGAAGCCCGGCCTCTGGACGTGGCCCGACACGCAGAGGATGCGCGTCCCGGTGTTGTTAGGGGTGCCGATCTTGGAGTAGGCCTCGCCGCCCATGTCGGCGATGTGCTTCACGTGGCAGAGGGTCTCCACGTTGTTCACGATGGTGGGGCACTGGTAGAGGCCGAGGACCGCGGGGAAATAGGGGGGCTTGATGCGGGGATAGGGCCTCTTGCCCTCGAGGGACTCGATCAGCCCGGTCTCCTCGCCGCAGATGTAGGCGCCCGCGCCCCGGTGGACGAAGATCTCGCAGCCGTAGGCCGTGCCGAGGATGCCGGGGCCGACCAGGTTGGCCGCGCGTGCCTCGGCGATCGCCTTCTCGAGGATCCGCGCGCCCTCGGGGAACTCGCCGCGGATGTAGATGAAGGCGCGCTCCACCTTGTTGGCGAAGCACGTGATCATGATGCCCTCGATCAGCTGGTGCGGGTCTTGGTGGATGATGTAGCGGTCCTTGAACGTGCCGGGCTCGGACTCGTCGGCGTTCACCACCAGGTAGATCGGCTTCCCGCTCTTGCGGTCAACGAGGGTCCACTTCACGCCGCAGGGGAAGCCGGCACCGCCGCGGCCCCGCAGGCCCGACTTCTTCACCTCGTCGATCAGCTCCTCGGGCTTTCGCTGCACGGCCTTGCGCAGCACCTCGTAGCCGCCGTTGCGCACGTAGCAGGCGAGGTCGTTCGAGTATCCCGGCTCGTCGATGTGCCTGAAGATGAGGCGGTGCTGTTGGGGGGCGGGCATGGGTGTTGGGTTCAGCGTCGTCCGGTGTCCGTGGGCGCTCCTGCCTTGATCTTGTCCGAGAGCTCCCGGGCGCGGGCCGCGTCCACCCTCTCGTGCAACTCGTCGTCGATCATGACGACCGGGGCGGTGCCGCAGCTGGCGAGGCACTCCACGAATTCGACCGTCACGTCCCCCCCGGGCGACACGTCGCCCAGGCGGGTCTCGAATTGCTTCTGGAACTCGGCGCAGGTGCGGTAGCCGCCCATGATGGCGCAGGAGAGCGTGCGGCACACCTTGATGTGGCGCCGACCGATCGGCTTCTGGCGGAACATCGGGTAGAACGTGACCAGCTCGTAGACGTTGATCGGCTGGAGGCCCAGCTTCTCGGCGATCCACTCGATCGCCTCGCTCGAGACGTAGCCCTGGTCCTCCTGGACCAGGTGCAGCAGCGGGAGCGCCGCGCTGCGCTTGACCGGGTAGTGCGGGATCACCTCGTCTATCCTGCTGAGCGTTTCGGCCTTGAGGTTCATCAGCGGTCGCATTCGCCCATCACGAAGTCGAGGGAGCCGAGGATCGACACCACGTCGGAGATCATCGCCCCGACGCAGACCTTGGGCAGGATCGAGAGGTTGCAGAACGAGGGGGCGCGGATCTTCAGGCGCCACGGGACGCCGCCGCCCTTGGACACCACGTAGAAGCCGAGAGCCCCCTTCGGGTTCTCGGCCTCGAAGTAGACCTCGCCGGCGGGCATCTGGGGACCCTCGGTCACGATCATGAAGTTCTGGATCAGCTCCTCCATCGAGGTCAGGACCTTGTCCTTGGGCGGGGCGAAGATCTTGCGCGCGTCCTCCGCGTACCACTTGCCCGCGGGGAACTTCGCGACCGCCTGGCGGATGATGCGCACCGACTGGCGCATCTCCTCGCCGCGCACCAGGTACCGGTCGTAGGCGTCGCCCCGGCTGCCCACGGCCACGTCGAAGTCGTACTGCTCGTAGCCGCTGTAGGGCTTGTCCTTGCGCAGGTCGAGTGCGACGCCGCTCGCCCGAAGGTTCGGGCCGGTGAGCCCGTAGGCGACCGCGTCCTCCTTGCTGATCACGCCGATCCCCTCCGTGCGGTCGATGAAGATCTTGTTGCGGGTGAGGAGCGCCAGGCACTCCTCCAGGCGCGGCAGGAACTGGTCGCAGAACTCAAGCACGCGGCCGGTCCAGCCCTCCGGCACGTCGCGGGCGACGCCGCCTATACGGGTGTAGCTGGTGGTGAAGCGCGCCCCGGTCAGCTCCTCGAAGAGCTTGTAGAGCTTCTCGCGCTCGGTGAACGAGTAGAGGAAGACGGTCCACGCGCCGACGTCGATGCCGAAGGCCCCGAGGCCGAGCAGGTGCGCCGAGATGCGGGCCATCTCGGCCGTGATCACGCGGATCGCCTGGCAGCGGGCGGGCACCTCGAGCTTGGCCAGCTTCTCGACGGCTATCGCGTACGCCATGTTGTTGGCGAGCGGCGCCAGGTAGTCCAGCCGGTCCGTGTAGGGGACGAACTGGTTGTAGGTCATGTTCTCGGCGATCTTCTCGTCGCCGCGGTGCAGGTAGCCGATCACCGGGTCGGCCTTGGTCACGATCTCGCCGTCGAGCTCGAGCTGCAGGCGGAGCACGCCGTGCGTCGACGGGTGCGAGGGGCCCATGGAGAGCGACATCTTCTCCGTCTCGAACTCCCCCTGGGCGTTCTTGGCGGCTGCATCCTTGAAGGCGAACTCGGTCGGCATGGCGTTTGCGGGGTCAGGAGGCGGGCTTGGGGCGCTTCTCGTTCCAGCTCTCGTCCTTGGCGCGCGGCTCGGCCTCGGTGAGGTTGATCTCCCCCGACGACGCCACGAAAGGCCCCCCCACCATAGGGGCGGCGATGGCGTTGACCTTCGTCTCCGCGACGACCGCCAGGTCAGGCAGCGGCGTGTCGACGCCGGCCAGCGGGAAGTCCTTTCGCAGCGGGAAGTGCGGATACTCGTCCCACATGAGGATCCGGCGCAGGTCCGGGTGGCCGCCGAAGCGGATTCCGAGCATGTCGAAGGCCTCTCGCTCGTGCCAGTTGGCCGCGGGCCATAGGGCAACCGCGCTCGGAAGCGAGGGCTCGGCCAGGTCCGCGCAGTCGGCGGCGACCCGCAGGTACTCGTGGCTCGCGGTTCCGAAGAGGTGGTAGACCGCCGAGAAGCGCGGACTCGCCTCGACACCCCAGTCGACGCCGGCGATGTCCGTCAGCATGTCGAAGCCGTGCTCGTCCCTCAGGAAGGCCAGCACGGCGAGCAGGTCCGCGGCGGGCACGTTGATGGCGGGCAGGTCGAGGCTGGGACGGTCCCCCACCCCGGGCCAGCGGCCCTTCACGGCAGCGACGGCGTCTGCGGCAGCGGGCATCAGGCGGAGAGGAGTTTGCTCGCGGAGGGCTCCCGCTTCACCTTGTCCTGAAGTTTCATGAGGGCATCGAGAAGGGCTTCCGGGCGCGGGGGGCAGCCGCTCACGTACACGTCGACCGGAAGGATGCGGTCCACGCCCTGAAGCACCGCGTAGCTGCGGTACATGCCGCCCGAGCTCGCGCAGGCCCCCATGGCGATCACCCACTTGGGCTCGGCCATCTGGTCGTAGATCCTGCGCACCGCGGCGGACATCTTGTAGGTCACCGTGCCCGACACGATCATGACGTCCGCCTGCTTCGGGGAGAAGCGCATCACCTCGGCGCCGAAGCGCGCGATATCGAAGCGGCTGGCGGCGGTCGCCATCAGCTCGATCGCGCAGCAGGCGAGGCCCATCGGCATCGGCCACATCGAGTTGGTCCGGATCCAGTTGATGACCGCGTCAGCGCGCGAGACGATGACCTCGCCCTCGATTTTGCTGTTGTAGGTCAGTTCTGTGTTTTCGGAAACCATGATGTGTTTTGGGCAAAAACCACCCGACCCTAACCCGCGCCCTATGTCGCGCAAGAAGCTTTTGAACTTCCGCTGGATCAAATTATTCGGCGACAAGGGTCCATAAGCAGCCGTCTTCGATCTCGGAGGCGCCGAAACGGGCCCGCGCGACCACCTTGTTCTGCCCGGGCGAGAGCCTGACGGCGGGCCACGCGAACACCCGGGTGGCGTCGGGGTCGCGCACGCGCCCGAGGGAGCGTCCGTTCAGAAGGAGCTCCACCTCGGCAGCGTTGGAATACACCTTCACCTCGGTGACGGCCTGCCGGCGCGGCTCGAAGCGGGTGCTGTTCAGGTGCAGCACGGGCTCTTCGACCCACTGCGCCTTGTAGTAGTAGAAGGCGTCCTTGCGCACCTTCCTGTCGTACGTGACCAGGCCCTTGTCATTGCGCCCCGGGTGGTCGCCCTCGTGACGAAAGTCCGAGGCGAAGTCGTGGAGGCACCAGATGAACTTGCACCACACGAAGGGGCGGGATCTCAGGGCCGCCCAGTAGGCCTCGTGGTAGAGCGACTGATATTCCTCGGGATGGAAGGGTCCCTTGGGCTCGGGCCTCGGGGGATTTTCTGCATGCTGAATGATGCTGGCACCCGCGCCAAACTCACTCATGCCGAAGCGCATCGCGGGATAGTCGGAGTGCGTGCGGTCAAGCCAGGTCCGGAAGTCGGCGACATCCCCCTGGTACCAGCCGAAGTAGCGGTTGAAGGCCACCACGTCTGTGTACCGGTTCCGGGGGTCCGCGTTGTCGTGGTGGGACGCGTAGGTCGAGAGCCGCGTCGGGTCCTCGTCCTTGACGACCCTCGCCAGGGCCGACACCACCCCGTCGGCCGCGTCGCCGCTCGTCTCGTTGCCGACGCCCCAGAAGCAGATCGACGGGTGGTTGAAGTTCTGGCGGATAAGCTCGCGCAGCTGCTCCTTGGCGTTGTCCAGGAACTCAGGACCCGGAAGGGCCTTGCTGACAAAGGGGATCTCGGCCCAGGCCACGATACCCGACTGGTCGCACCGCGAATACCATGACTGCGACTGCTGGTAGTGGGACACGCGCACCGCCGTGGCGCCGATTTCCCGCATGAGCCCGAAGTCCACCGCCTCCTCCGCGTCGGTGATGGCCCAGCCCTGGTCCGGCCAGTCCTGGTGGCGGTTGAACCCGTGCAGGTCCAGGTAGCGGCCGTTCAGGAGGAAGCCCCGGTCCGGATCGACCGTGTAGAACCGCAGCCCGAGCGGTTGCTCGACGGCGTCCGACACCGCGCCCGGGGAGCCGGCAGGCGCGACCGGCCGGAGCTCCACCCGCACCGAGTAGAGGTAGGGGTCGGCCCGGGCGTTCCAAAGGTGGGGATGCTTGATCTCGAGAGGCTTGAGCACCTCCCTCGACGCGCCGGCCTCGAGCCGGGTCCGAAAGGGGTGGACCTCTCCCACCGTTGCCCCGGCCGCGTCCCGAAGCGTGACGCTCACCTCGACGTCGTGTGGGGCCACTCCGTGGTTCTCGATCTCGGCGCGCACCAGCACGCGCGCCAGGTCGGCGGCGACGCTCTGCTGCTCCAGGAAGACCCCGGGGGAGCCATGGTCCATCACCGACACCTGCACCGGGTCGGTCGACAGCAGCGACACGTCTCGGTAGAGGCCGCCGAAGAACGTGAAGTCGGCCGAAGTGGGCGGAAAGGGCGGGACCGAGTTGTCGACCCGGACCGCTATCAGGTTGTCCTGGCCCGGGCGCAGGACTCCGGTGGCGTCAAAGCGGAAGCGAGCGAAGCCGCCCTTGTGGGTGCCCAGGTGCTGCCCGTTCACGTAGACGTCCGCCACGAGGCTCGCGCCGTCGAACTGAAGGTACAGGCGCCGGCCCGCGAGCGAGGCGTCCGGCGTAAGGTGCCGGCGGTACCATCCGGGGCCCCGGCGGTAGCCCCCACCGTTCTCGCCGTCGATGGCGTTCCAGGTGTGCGGGAGGTCCACCGGCTGCCAGGAGCGGTCGTCGAGGCCAGGTTCCTGCCCGTGCGCATCGTCCGCAGGGAGGAAGCGCCAACCCGGGTCCAGGCTAGAGAGCGTGCGGCCTTCCGGGAGGGCCGCGTCGACAAAGCCGCACAGGCCGATGACCAGACCGGCCACACACCACGTCTTGCGAAGTACGCGCATGATTCCCACTCAAGGCCCAACGCTCACCTCGCGCCAGTCGATAATTCCGCGGGGATTGTCCCTCCACCCGTGCACGCTCGGATCGACGAGGAAGGCACGGTTGAGGTAAAAGAGGGGCGTGTAGAACCCATCCTGCTCCAGGATCCGCTCCATTTCCTGGAAGGCCGCCGCCCGCGCGGCCGGGTCAAGGGTATACTCCGAGCGGCGAAAGGCGGCGTCGAGCGCCGCGTCGCTTCCCCCCGCGTCGTTGTTCGGGTCGTTCGAGGTGCACGCGCCTAGCATGTCGCGAGGGTCGTCGATGTAGGTGTTGCCCTCGAGGAGGAGCTGGAACTGGCGCTCGCGGTCCGCGCTCAGGTACGCCTTGAACTCCATCGGGGCCAGTGTGACTCGCACGCCGAGGCGCTGCTGCCACATGGCGACGAGCGCCTCCCCGAACTCGACGACGGAGCTGGTGTTGCCGTTGAGCGTAAGCTCGATGGCCGGCAGGCCCCGGCCGCCCGGGTAGCCCGCCTCGGCGAGGAGCGCGGCGGCCCCGGCGGGGTCGGAATGGAAGGGGCGCCCCGGGTCGAGGCCGCCGGTCCTCGGCCGCACGATCGAATAGGCGGGCGTAGCCATCGCACCCATGGTCGCGCGCACAAGCTGCTCGCGGTCGAGCGCCAGGGCCAGCGCCCGCCGCACCCGCACGTCCCCGAACGGGGCTCGCTGGGTGTTGTACACCAGGTACTGGGTGCGCAGGACGGGCGAGAGGTGGAGTTCGCCCGGGTGGTCCTTGGAATACGTCGGGAACTTCGCCTTCGGAAGGCGGTAGGTCACGTGCAGCTGGCCCGCCCGGAACGCGCGCTCCTCGGCGCCCTCCTCGTCCGTGGGGAAGAAGCGCACCTCGCGCAGGCGCACGCGCGAGGCATCCCAGTAGTGGGGGTTGCGCACGACCCGCAGGAAGGCGTTAGGGCGCCACTCGGCGAGCGAGAAAGGCCCGTTGCCGACCAGGACCCCCGGCCTTGTCCAGGGCCCCCCGCGCTGCTTGCGCCCCCCGTTCGCGTCAAGCGAGGGCATGTAGACGGGGTAGAACGGGTCGCTCGAGAGCAGCGCGAGCTGGTAGGGCGCAGGGTGCTCCAGCACCATGACGAGCGTGCGGTCATCGGGCGCGCTTACTCCGATCGAGGCCGGATCCGTGGACTTGCCCTCAAAGAAGGCGCGCGCCCCCCTGATCGCGAACCCGTAGCCCGCGTTCTCGCAGCCGACCGCCGGATCGAAGACCCGCACGAGCGAGTCGCGGAACTGCGACGCCGTCAGGGGCTGCCCGTTGGACCACTGCGCGCCCGGCTGAAGGTGGAACGTGTACGTGAGGCCGTCAGGCGAGATCTCCCAGCTGTCGGCGACCCCGGGCAGGATCGTCTTGCCGTCGTTCGCGGTGCGCACGAGACCCTCGAAGAGCGCGGAGAGGAGGGTCGAGGTCGACGTGGCCGTGTTGATGTTCGGGTCCATGTCCGCAGGCTCGTCCTTGTTGCCGAGAAGCAGGACCTGGTCGCGGTTTGCCGACTGGACGGCCGTCGGCGCCCGGGAGCACCCCAGGAGCGTGATGCTGACCGCGACAACTAGTGGAGCCAGGACTCGCAACACAGCGCAGCCTCAATAGTACCAACCCGGTTACGCAAACCCTAACGCCCGGACACCGCTTGCCCGCAGCGCGGGAGATTGCGTTTGACCCCACCCCACCCCTTGGCCTTTCCTCTTCCCTTCAACCAACGGACAACACGGGTTTCCGGTACACGGAGAGGTGGCAGAGTGGTCGAATGTGCATGATTGGAAATTATGGCGTATGAATTCGAGCCGCCTATGCAACTCGTTGCCTATCCATTACCATTGGCGCCTCTGATTTTGCTAATTTTTGATTCTGGTCGGTTTCTTGAAGGTAGAGGCATCCCTTCCGTCTCGGCAGCGGTATCCATTTGTATCACCCCATTAGATACGGTAGCCTTCGCGTTCGCCAACGCTCCTTTTTCGAACCCTCGAAGACCTGCGACGTTGGATCGATCCGCGTTAAGTAAAGCGCGACGGGTGCCCGGCACCAAGCGTGCCTGACGCGAGCGTCGGATCCTTTGGTTCGTTAGGGCTTCCTTACCTTTGCTTTAAAACGCACATTGGCTCGTCCGAAAAAATGCTCATCTTGAGTCCAGACAGTCGCGTTGTGCCGTTTGGCAACCGCGTAGATCACAGAATCCGCAAAAGCCAATTTCTCCTCGTGACCGATTATCGCCGCCTCCAACGCAAGATCGCTGTCCAAATCTACAACAACGCCCTGTTGCATTGCGGATACTGCCTGGAGCGCGTCGTCCTCACCCCTTTCCCGCAGAACCACTTTAAACACCTCGTAAAGGCATATCACGGGTACGATCAATAACTCAGTGTCCTCAATCGCATCCGCAAAAAAGGCGGAATTTTTCTCGTCTGAGAAATAGGCCAACCAAGCCGAGGAATCGACAACGTTCATACACGGTCAGCTTCCCGTTCATATGAAGTATCGATTCCACTCAAATACCCCCGTAATTTTTTGACGTCACGCAACGGGATGATCTCAATCCGATTGCGAAACGAGATGACGTGTGCCTTTTCTCCGGAACGAAGGCCCATGGATTCACGCACGCGTTGAGGAATCACGACCTGAAATTTAGGCGATATAGTTATAGTTTGCATGCCGTATGACGATAGATCGATCGATGGGTTCCGTCAATCTATGTTTGCTACGTTGAATTGATCCGCGCTAAGAAAGGCGCGTCTGGTGCCCAGCAACTGGCGTACCTGCCCTCGCCGCTGGAATGAATAGAAATGGTACTTGAGAGAGCGAGGGAGATCCCCTGGGTACCTTTTCAAAGAGATTACACGACCCTAGTGGAGATTGCGTTTGACCCTCCCCCAGCGAATAGCCTTTTATCTTCCCTTCGACCTAAGGACAACACGGGTTTCCGACACACGGAGAGGTGGCAGAGTGGTCGAATGTGCATGATTGGAAATCATGTGTATCCGCAAGGGTACCGAGGGTTCGAATCCCTCCCTCTCCGCCATTTAATCGAAGGCGACCGCATGAGTGAAATCCCATGAAATCCACCCTTCTC
>CAIXHE010000003.1 GCA_903919205.1 uncultured Opitutaceae bacterium
CTCCCTGTTTTGCGGGCGTAGCTCAGTTGGTAGAGCACCACCTTGCCAAGGTGGACGTCGAGAGTTCGAGTCTCTTCGCCCGCTCCATTTTAGAAGGACGTCTGGGACCGACACCGGGCGTCTTTTTGTGTCCAGATGCGGCTTCTCCAATAATTTGCGAGAGTTCAGCATCGGGACTCTTCGCGACAGATTGCGTCCCGGTTTGACCTGGAACGTCCCCAGAAAGTGCGGTCAGTTGTGCGGCCCAACTTGGATGCATTGAGGGTGGGGACCGCAGCGCCCTTTCCAACGGGAGGTGCTATTCGTCTGGGTAGACCCTCAACGTTAGCATGCACCGCCGACAGCGGACGAAGCCCCGTCGGTCCAGGGCTCGGGCTGGGACGGGCGGACCTCTCGAACGTTTTCAGATGACGCTCCTGAGGTCAGACCCTTGGAGCCGGCCAGGAAGCCCCTCCAAGCCTAACCGACTAAAGCTCGGTTTCAGTTGCCCTGCTGGGCTGTAGTGGGTAGGCTGGAAGTGTGCCAGGGGATGTGAAGTGCTCCGCCCCCTTTGTTCAATGCCGCCCCGTAAACGCTCAGGACCCTCCCCATGAAACTCCTCAAGTTTGCCAGTCTCTTTGCCGGCGCCGTCATGGTCGCCGTGATCGCCCGCGCTGCTGACGACGTGAAGACCGTCACCGGCGAGGCCGCGTGCGCCAAATGTGAGCTGAAGCTTCAGGGCACGTGCCAGACCGTCATCCAGGTTAAGGAAGGAGACAGGACCGTCCTCTACTACGTGGCCCCGAACAGCGTCGGCAAGGCCTTCCACTCGAAGGTCTGCGAGGCGCCCGAGGAAGTCACGGCGACGGGAACCGTCGCCATGGTCGACGGCAAGACGGTGCTGACGGCGACCTCGATCGACTTGAAGAAATAGCTGTCGGCAGGGAGCGGTCGTCCTGGCCGTTCACGCTCGGCTGCTTGCCATTGCCCCGCGCCCGGCCCATGAGAGGGCCATGTGCATTGAGCTGACGCCCCGCGCCGGGCGCATCGCGCACGGGATCTCGCGGGGAGGGCCCGGCTAGCCCTCGCTCGATGGACGGATTCCTCCAGAGCCGCCTCGCGCCCCGCGAGGCCTTCGCCCCTGCCGCAGGGAGGGACGTGGCCCTCGAGGGAATGCGCGGCCTCTGTGCCTTCCTGGTGCTCTACGGCCATGCCTTTGCGCCCCTCCCGGTGCTCGACCCGGTGTACTCTCCACCCGAGTTCATGTCGTGGCTCGACGAGGCGCGGCCTTCCGTCCTCTTCTTCTTTGTCCTCTCGGGCTACGTGATCGGCCTGTCGGTCAAGTCGGGCTTCAGCGGTCCCGCGGTGCGTGCCTACGGCAGCCGGCGGCTGCTGCGCCTCGTCCCCGTGAACACGGCTGCCGTACTGATCGCCTGGGCGCTCAGGCCGCGCACGGCGGCCACGACCGTGCTCGGCAACCTCGGGTTCCTCCAGAACTACAACCCGTACATCCTCGGCTGGAGGGTCCCGATCATGGACAACGACGCCAGCCTCTGGACCCTGAACTTCGAGGTCTTCTACTACCTCGCGTTTCTCGCGGTGTGGCGAGCGTCCCCGCGGCTGGGCGTGCTCGTGGCGCTCGGGCTCCTCGGCACGGCGGCCGCGGCGCTCCCGGTGACCCCGGCCTTCCTCGCCTGCTACCTGGTCGGGGCCCTCTACTGGTTCGCGGGTCTCTGCGTGGCGTGGCTCGGGCCGCGCCCGGAGGGCCCCGGCAACTGGCCGAGCGCCCTCCTTGTCACAGGCACCCTCTGGCCGCTGGCCTCGCTCGACGTGCTGCTCGGGGGTGTCAGCTTCCCCGAGCTCGGGGTGCCTCCGCTGGCACTCAAGCGCCTGGATCTCCTCGTGTCCTGCCTCTGGCTCCTGCTCGCGGTGACCGGCCGCTCACCCCGCTGGCAGCGCAGGCTGGGGCTCCTCTGCCTCGCGCTCGCCTCCGCTGCCGTCGCGGGGCGACTCCTGTCGGGCGCCTACGGCGAGCACGGGCCCGGTGCGCTGGTCGCCTATGCCTGCGCACTTGCCCTGGGCTGGGCGCTCATCGGGTGGAGGCCCGAGCCCGCACCGCTCGCCCGGCTCGCGCCGCTCGGCGGCGTCTCGTTCGGCGTGTACGCCGTGTCGCTGGCTATCCAGTTCAGCCTCCTCTTCCAGCCGAACCTGCCCCGCGGGACGCCCTGGAGCTTCGCCCTGCGCCTCGCACTGGTTGTCGGGCTCTCGACCGCGATCGCCTGGGTGCTCGAGCACCGCCTGCAGCCCGCCCTGCGCCGCCGGCTTCTCGGCGACCCCGGATCCGGATTCGCTCGTCCCCGCAGGTCTCAGGTCTGAATGCGGGACCGGGGAGAGGGTCCGTGGATGTCCGCAGGTCACCTCCCCGCCTGCCGGAACCGAGCCATGCGCCGCGGGATTTTCACATGCGGATCCGGCGCCCCAACGTGAAAACGCGTGTGGACACCGCGCGAGGGGTTGCGACACTGTACGGCCGTCCCTCCATGCCCTCGCTCCCTCCCACGCATCCGGCGGTGCCCGAGCGCGCCGCCCGCGGGGGGGTCGCGGAACCTCCGGGCCCCCGGGCATGTCGCACGGTCCCTCCGATGCCCCTCTCCGCCGCCCTCGCCGCATGACCCGCAAGCTGATCATCGCCGGGGGAGGCATCGGCGGCCTGGCCGCCGCCGTCGCGCTCAGGCGCGCCGGCTTCGAGGTTGCGGTCTGCGAGCGGGCCGCGGCCTACCGTGAGACGGGCGCCGGCATGAGCCTGTGGCCGAACGCCACCCGCGTGCTCGAGGCCTGGGGCGTCCTGGGCGCGCTCCTCGAGCGCGGCGAGCCGGTCACCCGCTTCAACCTGCGCAGCGCCCGCGGCGGCCTGATCTCCGGCCTCTCGATGGAGGGTTTTTCCACGCCGGCCCTCTGCATCCACCGCACCGACCTGCACCGCGCGCTGCGCGAGCAGCTTCCCGCGGACTGCCTGCTCTCGGACCGGCGCCTGGAGGGTTTCGACGGGCACGAGCGCTCGGTCGTCGTTCGGTTCTCGGGCGGCCGCGACGTCGAGGCCGACGGTCTCGTCGGGGCCGACGGCATCCACTCGACCGTGCGCTCGCAGATCCACGGCGTCCAGGAGCCCGTCTACCGGGGCTACTGCATCTGGAGGGGCATCGCCCCGGAGATCCCGGGTCTTGAAAAGGGCCATATCAGCGAGACCTGGGGCAGCGGGCAGCGCTTCGGCATCCTCCCGATGGGGCAGGGGTTGATCTGCTGGTACGCCACGCGCAACTGCGGGCCGGACACCTCGGACTCCCCCGCGGGGCGCAAGGCGGAGGTGCGGGACCTCTTCCGCGACTGGCACGGCCCCATCCCGCAGCTGATCGAGGCCACCCCCGAGGGCGATATCATCAGGAACGACGCGCGGGACCGCGCGCCGCTCAGGACCTGGGGAAAGGGGCGTGTCACGCTGCTCGGCGACGCCGCGCACCCCATCACGCCCAACGTGGGGCAGGGGGCCTGCATGGCGATCGAGGACGCGGCCTGCCTCGCGAAGTGCGCGTCGCGCACGGCCGACCTTGCCGCCGCCTTCCGGGACTACGAGGACCTGCGCCGACCCCGGACGGCCTTCATCGCGCGCCAGTCGCGCCGCATCGGCGCCATCGGGCAGTGGGAGCGCCCCTGGATCGTCAGGGGCCGCGACCTGGTCACCCGCGTCGTGCTCGCGTGCTCTCCCCACCTGAGGTTCAACCCGATCTATGCGTACGAGGTATAGCCGGCTCCTCTGCCTTCCCCTCCTGGCGACGGCGGCCTGGGCGTCCGACCTGCACCTCGACCGCGGGCAGTCCCGCCTCGAGATCTCCGTCAAGTCCACGATCGACTCGTTCGTGGCCGAGGCCACGGCCTTCGACGCGCGCGTGTCCCTCGGCCCCTCGGCGGCCATCGAGGCGGCCGAGGTCCGGGTCCCCTTCTCCGCGATCCGGACGGGAAAGGAGGATCGCGACCGCGACATGAACGCCTGGCAGGGCACGGCCCGCTTTCCCGACGTCGTGTTCACGCTGACCGCCCTCGAGCCCTCGACCGGGGCCGGGAGCACCGCCGTCGGCAGGCTCCGTCTGCACGGCGTCGAGCGCGCGGTGAGAATCCCCGTCAGCCTTCGCGCGGTCTCGGGAACCTGGGTGATCGACGGCGAGGCCTCGCTCGACACGCGGGAGTACGGGCTGCCCGTCATCACCAAGCTCCTCGTGCTGAAGGTCGATCCGGTCGTGAAGGTGCGCTTCCACCTGGTGGAAGCCCCCTGAGGCGGCCCGGAAGGCCCGCCGGGCCGGTCAGGCGAATCTTTCGAAAAACGAAAAAAAGAGTTGCACTAGACGGTTAGTCAACTATCACTGGACTCATGGGACGCACCTCCGACGCCGACGAGCGGCTAAAGGCCGCAGCACTGGACCTCATCTGGGAGGACAGCTACGGCGCGGTCACGATCGACCAGATCTGCCAGCGGGCCCAGGTGAAGAAGGGCAGTTTCTACTACTTCTTCACCTCGAAGTCCGAGCTCACGGTCGCCGCGCTCGAGCAGCTCTGGACGGAGAAATGGAAGCCCCGCTTCGACTCGATCTTCTCGCCCTCGGCCGAGCCGCTCGCGCGGCTCGCCGGACATCTCGACTTCGTCCAAAAGGCCAATCTCGAGGGGCGGACCCGCTTCGGAAAGATGGTGGGGTGTCCGGTCTGCAGCGTCGGGTCCGAGGTCTGCACCCAGGAGCCCGAGGTCGGCGACGCCGTGCGCTGGCTGTTGTCCCGCAAGCGCCGCTACTTGGAGTCGGCGATCCGCGACGCCGTCGCGCAGGGTTCGATCGAGCCCTGTGATCCCGCCCAGGCTGCCCAGGCCCTCGAGGCCCTGATTGACGGCCTGGTAAGCCAGGCGCGCATCATGAACGACCCGGAGCCCCTGAGCCGCCTGCAGGCCATGGCCTTCGACCTGCTCCGGGTAAAATCCGCGGGGATGCCCCGCCTCGACCGCCTCGACCGCCTCGCCACGCCCGCCTAAGCCCTCACCTCATTTGGACGCCCGCGCACGCACGCCGTGCGCTTTTTTTGCCTCCCAAGATAACCAACTAGTCAACTATCAGCCTTCAACGTCATGAATCCCGAACGCATCCCCTCTCCCGTCCGCCCGGTCGCCCGCTCCGGCGCCTCCCGTCGCGCCGGACTTCCCGAGCGCCCTTCGAGCGGCCCCGAAGCAGGCTGGGAGGGGGCGGGTTCCCTCGATTTCAACCGCGCCAGGACCTCGGCAACGGCGATCGGATCCCTATGGGACCTCGGGCTTCTCGACGGCCTGCGGGCCCCCCTCACCCGCTACCACGACTGACCCCGCCGTCCCGACCCCGTCGCGTTTAACCTTCCCACCATGATCACCGCCCTCGTCATCGTCGCCGGCCTCACCGTCCTCACCGCATGGGACAGCTCCGAGGGCCGCTGACCGCCCCGGACATATCCATTCCTCAGATACACAACCTAGAAAACAACCCACATCCATCCATGAGCCAGCTCACAGGTAAGGTCGCCATCGTCACCGGAGCCTCCAAGGGCATCGGTGCCTCCATCGCCAAGTCGCTCGCGTCCGCGGGCGCCTCGGTCGTCGTCAACTACGCCTCCAGCAAGGCCGGCGCCGAGGCCGTCGTCTCGGCCATCACCGCCGCCGGCGGCCGCGCCATCGCCGTCCACGGCGACGTCTCCAAGTCCGCGGACGCTCAGGCGCTGGTCGCCTCCGCCATCGCGGCCTTCGGACGGCTCGATGTCCTCGTCAACAACTCCGGCGTGTACCAATTCGCCCCGCTCGAGGCCATCACGGAGGCGGAGTTCCACCGGCAGTTCGACGTCAACGTGCTCGGGCTCCTCCTCGTCACGCAGGCCGCCGCTAAGCACCTCGGCCGCGGCGCGAGCATCATCAACATCGGCTCGGTGGTGACGCGGATCACGCCCCCGCAGAGCGCCGTCTACACCGGCACCAAGGGCGCCGTCGACGCCATCACCGGCGTCCTCGCCCGCGAGCTCGGGCCGCGCGGCATCCGCGTGAACGGCATCAATCCCGGCATGGTGGAGACCGAGGGAACCGTGAGCGCGGGCTTCATCGGGTCGGACTTCGAGAAGGCCTCGGCCGCGAGCGCCCCGCTCGGCCGCATCGGCCAGCCCGGGGATATCGCCACGGTGGCCGTGTTCCTGGCGTCGGACGATGCCGGGTGGCTGACCGGCGACATCCTGATCGCCTCGGGCGGCGCCCGCTGAGGCGCAGCCGTCGGCCCCTGCGAGCGCGGTCTCGCAGGGGCTTTTTGTGCCCGGATCTCATCTGTAAAGCACGGATCGGGATAGCTTAATGTGGATTCGGTACTCGCGGGTACCGGGGCGGGGGACGCC
>CAIXHE010000004.1 GCA_903919205.1 uncultured Opitutaceae bacterium
CGCGTCCGTTGCCATCGGGCACGAAGTTAGCGTCAGGGGTCCAGTTCAGCCGATTGGCGATGTTCTTGACGTTGACCTGGGCCCTGAGGGTCTTCGTGCCCCACTTGAAGGGGTAGGAGAGCTCGCCATCCAGACGGACGAACACGGGGGCCCGCCAGACGCTCGGGGCCTCCTGGAACACACCCTGCCCAAATCCATCGCCGATCTGTACCGCGTCGTGGTAGATGACGCCCAGTCCGACATCGAGGCCCTTCAGGGGTCCGTCGATGTGGTTGAATGTGAATTTGTTCCAAAGGCTGGCCTCGTGCGGCGGCACACCGCTCAACGTTTCCCCGTTCATCCAAGGCTCGGCCCTGACCACCGTCACCTTCGTATAGCTGTAACTGAAGATCAGGTTGTCGTCGCGAATCGGCACGTAGTTCACCGAGAACTCGGCAGTTTGGCTCTTCGCGATACCGTTGAAGACGGTGAGCCCATATTGGTCGAAGAGCTCCGGCTGCCCGCCAGCACCCAGGATCGGGGTCCCGGTGGCCGGATTGGTGATCTGCTGCTTGGGGTATTCGCTCGGGTTGATGGTCGTGAGGTCAACGCTCGGGTCGCTGTAGGAAATCCCCAGTTCCTTTGTCGAGGAAAACGAGAGGGTCCCCGAAAGCCGCCCGCCGAGGAAGCTGAACTTGCTGCCCACCTCGACGCTTCGGCCCTCGTTCACGGGAGCGGCCTGGTTGAGCTGGTTCGCAGCCCGGGACCACTCGTACCAGAAGTTGTCCGCATACGAGGCGTACACGTTGATCGACGGCGTGATGTTGAAGATTATGCCTACCTGGGGCGATACCGGGTTGTATTTCGAGGGCGTGGGCGACTGCCTGTAGTCCTGCTTGCTCACGCTCTCGTCGCGCACGGCGCCGAGGATCTCGACCTTGTCGTCGAAAAGCTGGAGTTGGGCGGTGGCGGTGCTCGACCAATATTTGATGTCCTGGGTGAGGCCGTAGTAGTTCTCGAGCACGTTCGCCATCACCTCGGGTCCGGTCACGTGGGCATCCCGGGTCTGCCTGGTGTCGGCGTTGTAGATGTAATAGCCGCCGAAGGCCCGCTCCGTGCCCGCGCCCCAGATCGTCCCCGGGTTCATGGTGCCGACGGAAAGCAGGCTTCCGTTGGGTCCCCGGACGTTGTTCGTAAACCCGTAGCCGAAGTTCGGAGCCGAACCATAGGTGAGGTCAACATAGGAGGGTCCCCATGTCGTTGCCGACCATCCGCTCGGATAGGGCTTGGGGTTCAATCCGTCATCGGTCGTCTTCTCGTTGGGGCCCGCGTCGTAGTACTTCTGGACGCCGTACTCCTCGCTCAGAAGGACACGCAGCTTGGCAACCCTCCCGAAATCTAAGTTGTTCGTCCAATCGACGGTGTTGATTTGGTTGGTATTGCGAAGCACATAGGCCATCAGCGAGTAATAGTAACTGTCGGGTCCAGCCAGAGGGATTGAAGTAAGGGCGGAGGGCAGCGTGATATCCGACGGGGTGAAGAAGTTGGAACCGGCTAGATTGTTGAAAGTCGGCGGGGCGCTGTAGTTGAGCAGATAGCCCGTGTTTGCGGCGTAGTTTCCGCCACCCGCAGCCCACGTGGCTCCCGTCCAGTTGGCCGGATTTGGGTTGGTGGCGTCGAAGGTCGCCCACGATGTGTCCGAGCCGCGGGTCCCCTGCTCGCCCAGAAGCGGAATCAGGGCCCTGGCACGATCGTCCACCCAAGAGATGTTCACCTTCAGATCTGAATCAGCGAGGATGCCCTTCCCGTTCTTGACGATCGATTCACGCAGCCCGGCGCTGATGTCCACCGTGTCCGAATTCCATGTTCCATTATCCTGCGACACGTTCGATGAATACGGATCCTTCAGCCAGACCGCACCGGGGCCGCCTATGACCGCGTCCGGCGTGACGTGTGAGGGATCGTCGCCCTTGGCAATGGTGAGGGCCTGCTGGGCCGGGGTCTGCGAATTGTACCACTTCAGGTAATTTGCGTCCAAGGGCCCATATCCCGTGACGGTGCCTACGAACGAGTAGGGCATGCCCGCGAAAACGCCGCGGTTCTTGGTGTCGTCCTTGCCGTATTGGAGCGTGACCGTCGTCCGGTCGTTCGGCTTGTAGACGACCGAGGCGTCGACCGTGTAGCCGTTGATGTGCGTACCCTGCCTACGGGAGCCCTGGTCATCCAGGGAGCCCGTGAGGCGCAGGGCCAGCTTCTGGTCAGAACCGATCGGCGTGTTGTAGTCGAATCGCGACTCGAAGTTGCCCCACTGCCCCACCTGCTGTGTCACCGATCCGAACTCCTTCGTCGGATCCGCCTTGCGGGTGGTGATGTTGATGACACCGCCCGGCTGCGACTCGCCGTAGGCAATGGCCGAGGCGCCGCGGATGATCTCGATGCTCTCGACCTGCTCCCATGCGGGTGTGCGGTACGTGGCAACGCCGTCCATCATGAAGAAGTTCGATGGAAGTCCCCGAACCGAGAACGTCTGGTCACGCGTGGTCGGACTGGCGCTGTCCGAGATGTTCACGCCGGCAATGTAGCTCAGCGCGTCCCCCAGGTTCTGGGTTCCCGTGTCCCGAAGAAATTCGTTGGTCACGATGTTTAGGGTGAAGGGCAGGTCCTTCACGGGAGTGTTCATCTTGGTCCCACCGAGCGTGTTCTCGGACTGGTAGCCGTTCGTTGAGTCGGCGGATACGGTGAAGGGGTCGAGCGAGGTGATGTCCTCTGTCGCCGGCGCCGCACCTTGGGGTGCAACCGCCGAGGCGGTAGGATTGTCCGTCGGGGCCTGTTGGGCCGAGGTAGTCATCGCGAGGAGGGTCAATCCCATCGCGAGGGACGCATGCCTAGCGATGCATCCGCGGGTACTAAACGTCATCTTCTTCATTTGGCTTGGGGTGGTTGATGCCGGGGGATGGGTGGTCCTCCGGCGACTTGGGGTTAGCAGTTGCCTATCTCGGGAATTCCAAGCTGAACTCGGTCTTCCCGAGGGAGCCTTAGCTTCACGACCGTTGGCACGGAAGGTCCGGTTTACTGGACGTTGAATTCAACGTTCGCCCGAACTGCGCACGGCGAACCACGGATCTCCCTGGAGCCTCGAACACCCTGCGCCGGCGGATACTGCCGGAGGCTCGCAACCCGCGAGGGCCCGAGAGTTCCGTCCCTAAGCCCAACGCCTCGGCTTCACGGGTGGCGACCGCCTTAGCTAGGCCGCCGGAGCGCCCGCCTAGTCCACGCGCTCGAGCCAAACCACCTGTGAGGAAATCGCCTTGTGCACGGTTGGGATGATGCCCGTGGCCGCCAGGTCCGTGCCGCTGATCACGCTTCCCAACTGGGGCATCGCCGGAACTCCCCCCTCGCCGAGATCGAGTTCGCTCAACCGGTACTTGGCCTGCGGGTCCAATCCCCCTGGCCGGACCGCGTCCGGAGCTCCGTCGGCGACCTGGAAAACAAACATGGCTGCGCGGCTCTTGTCCTGCGAGACATAGTCAATCACCGAGCGCGGCCCCGAGTGCGGAGATTCCATTCGGTAGAGATCGCCGAACTGCACGACGTCGCGGAGCTTGTCCTTGTAGACTTCCACCGCGACGGCTGCCTGCCGACTCTCCTCCGGCGTGAGTTTCGAAAGGTCCAGGTCGATGCCCATTCGGGCGCTCATGGCCACGTCGAGGGCAAACTTGATGGAGCGACCGCCCGAATGGGTGACATGCCCCGAGATCGCTAGGGCCGGGAAGAACGTCGAATAGTCCCACTGCATCACCACGCGCCGGAGGGGATCGGTGTTGTCGCTCGGCCAGAACTCGTCGAAGTGCTTCAGGGTTCCCAGGTCCACGCGCCCGCCACCGCCCGAGCACAGCATCATTTCCACGGCTGGATGGCGTTTCTCGACCTCGGCCATGAGCCCGTCGAGCGCCCTCACGTAGTCGATTCCGAGGTTGGACTGGCGGTCCTTGGGCAGCCAGGAGGATCCCGGCTGGGTCACGTATCGATTCGAGTCCCACTTCACATAGGAGACGCCCGGGTTGTCGCGCAGCAGGGTGTCGATGACCCCGGATTCATACTGGGCCACGGCTGGACGCGTCAGGTCGAGTACCAGCTGGTTGCGCTGTAGCTCGAGGGCCCTCCCCGGCTCCCTGATCACCCAGTCCGGATGGGCCAGGTAAAGCTCGCTCCTAGGATTCACCATCTCGGGCTCGATCCAGATGCCGAACCGCAGGCCGCGGTTGCGGGCCTCGTCGGCAAGATGGCTGATCCCCCGGGGAAGCTTCGCCGGGTTGACGCTCCAGTCCCCCAGGCCCTGGGTGTCGTCGTTTCTGGGAAACCGGGTTCCAAACCATCCGTCGTCGAGAAGGAAGAGCTCCATTCCAAGGTCCTTCGCGCGGTCAAAGAGCGAGACGATCTTTCCCTCGTCGAAGGCGAACCCGGTGGCCTCCCAGTTGTTGAGAAGGACAGCCCGGGGTCGGTCGCCGTCGCGGAGAGCGTACCTGCGTATCCAACGGTGGAGGTTGCGACTGAGCTGACCCACCCCCTGGTCGCTCCAAGCCCAGCGCATGACCGGGGTCGCGAACAGGACTCCGGGATCGAGGCGGTACGCCTGGCCGTACGGATTGATTCCGGCTAGGAGGCGCGTCGCGCCGAGCCCGTTGTCGTCGAATGCAAACTGGAAGCTACCGGACCAGTCGAGCATTCCAGCCCACGTCTCGCCGGCCGCCTCGCGGACGGCGGCGCCCACGCCCAAAAGGAAAAAGGGCGGCCGAAAGCGGTCGGCCCTCACGAGGGTCTTCGAGTCCAGGACCTTGATTCCTGGAGACAGCCGCTCGGAGAGCGGGTTCATCTCATTTGCCCAGTCACCGTGGAATTGGGTAAGCCAGAGGTCTCCGGTCATCTGAGGAGACGATGACGCAAAGCGCTCGAGCACGATGGCGCCCGGCTCGGTATGGCGGATCTCCGAAGACTGCTCGATGACGTCGAACCCGGCGTAGGCCCTGAACACCAGCTCGACGTCGACTGGATAGACGGGGTCTCGCAGCTTGATGCGCGTCTCCTTGACACCCGGGGACGGGCTGCCGGCCTGCTCGCCAACAAACTCAAGGTCCGTCGAGTTGTTCCCGTCGGCGTGTATGATGCTCAGCGCCGGTTCGAACGCGTAGCGGGTCCCCGAGGGGGGATAGGCCTCGGTGAGGCTCCCTCCCCCCGAGCCCTCTGTCTGCAGCGCGGGGATCTCCTGCGATCCGAACCTCAGGTTGTAGAGCCGGCTGTCCGGGCCGACGTAGAGGTCGTAGACGGCGTGCTCGGTGCCGACGTGGATCACCCTTCGGGCGCCGGACTCCGGGAGGACCGCGGGCGCCCCCGCCCGCACGGAGGCCAGGGCCGCCATGACCCAACCCATGCAAAGCCCGTAGCGGAGGAGGCGGTAGGTAATCATATTTTAATTCGAGGGAAAATGGGGCGCGAGCGTCCTCGTTCAGGGCCGACCCGAGATGCTCTTAGCCCCATCCGCCGCCTCGGCGAGACCGAAGGGCGACGCCGACAGGTAAACCCGAACATCCTTGATCCCTCCGGGCGCAGTGGTCGGGTTGGGTCGGGCGACGAGAAGCACCTCGCGCACCTCGCCTGTAGCTCCCATATCGACCACCACATGGTGGGGATGGGGCGAGTGCGAGGACCGAGCGGTGATCCAGTACGTGGACGCCTGCCCGTCGAGAAGGTTCTCGGCCGAGCCGTTCTCCTGCTCGAGTTCCTCGCTGTCGGTCCATACGATGCGCCATGAGGCCTTGCTCAGGTTCCTCCCCCTGGCGTCGATGGCGGAGAGGTCGGAAAGCGCCGCAGCGTCGCCGCCGTCGAAGGCGTCGAGGCTTTCCACGCAGAGATACCGTCCGGCGCTGCCGGCGGGCAGCGCGAGGGCCAGCGAGTCCTGGCCCGGAGCGAACGAGCCCGTTGCACGGGTCGCACCCGCGGCATCAAAGGCACCGACGGCCCGGGAGCTTCTAGCGAAGTCCAGGTCAGGATGGAGCTCGTCCAGGATGGGTGTTGCCCGTCCGCTAAGCTGCCTTCTTGACGGCCCGACCAGATCGAGGACCACCACCTCGTTCACTCCTCGGTGCAGCCAGACGCCTGGCAGGTACGCCGTCTGCGTGGGGCCGATATTCCAATAGCGCCCAAGGCCGTGTCCGTTGACCCACACCAGGCCCTTTCCCCAGCCCCTCATGTCGAGGAACGTGTCCGCGGGCTCCCCGATGGAAAAATGGCCCCGGTAAAAACCCGGGCCCGCGTGCGTTCGCGTCTCGAACCTGAGGCCCTCCATGAAAGCCGGATCGAACGGTAGGCTGGTCACGCTCCAGCCCGTCAGCTGCGAGGGCTCGCCGCCCGAGCCCGAGAACGAGACCGGCGGATGGAGGCCCTTCCTGTCAAAGGTCTCCTCGCCGAAATTCACGCGGCCCATCGCCTCCACGAGTATATCCATCCTCATCGCGCGATCTCTCCGGGGCAGATCAATGGCGGAGCGCCCCACCCTGCGGTCGAGGACGCCGGCAAGGGTCCCGTCGAGATAGACCCAGGCGAAGTCGTGCACCTCGCCGACCGTCAGCCTCCCCGCGGGACCCGCTGAAAGCGGCCTCGAATACAGGATGTCGCCACGTCCCTGCCCGTAGTCCTCCATGCTCAGGGGCAGCTCGCTGGGGCGGGCGTGGCCGGGAAGGCCCTCGATGCAGGAGGCCCATTCAGGGAGGTCGAAGGCCCCGATCTCCATAACAGGATTCGGCTCGGGTGCCTGAGGGAGTGTCTCGTCGGGTCCAAGATGGGCCGCGATGACCCTGCGAATGGCTTCAAACTTGGGCGTCACCCAGCCAGCCTCACTGATCGGCGCATCGTAGTCGTAACTCGAGGTGTCGGGCACGAAGGGGCGGTCCGCCCCGGACCACTGGCCAAAGCTGGTTCCGCCATGTGCCATGTAGATGCTGAAGGACTCGTGGTGGCTGAGCATGTAATCGAGGTCCGACACGATGGGGGCGATCGCCCCGGTTCGGTGGCGCCTCCCCCAGCTGTCAAACCAGGCGGGGTAGTATTCACCGTTCATCAGCGGGCCCGACCCCTGCAGCTTCCTGAGCGCCTCGAAGGAGGCCTGGGCGGATCCAGGCCCGAAGTTGACCACCTGGAACAGGCGGGGCCGATAGCACTTCCCAAGCGCCCAGGCCGGGTCGCAGGCAAAGAGGGGTACCGTGAAGCCTCCCTCCCTCAGCGCCGCGGCAAGCGCGTCGATGTAGACTGTGTCGCTGCCGTAGGAGCCGAATTCATTCTCCACCTGGACCATGAGGATCGGGCCTCCCCTGGTGACCTGGAGCGGCGCAAGCACGCGGCCCACTTCCCTCAGGTAACGCGTGGCAGGTCCCATAAACGGGGCGTCGCTTGACCTGAGCGCCATGCCCGGCTTCGTGAGGAGCCACCACGGAAGTCCGCCCATTTCCCATTCGGCGCATGAGTACGGGCCGGGCCTAAGGAGCACCCAGAGGCCCTCGCTCTGAGCGATCCGGCAGAAATCGGCGACATCCGCCTGGCCGGACCAGTCGAACCGGCCCTCCTCCCACTCGTGAAAATTCCAGAAAAGGTAGACGCAAACGGTGTTCAGACCGAGCGCGCGGCACAGCCTGAGGCGGTGACGCCAGTACTCCCTCGGAACCCGGGCGAAATGAACCTCCCCACAGCGGATGACCAGCGGGCGGCCATCGAGGAGAAAGTCGCTCGCACCAATCGAGAATTGATGGGTCGCGGGGAGGGGCTGCGCCCCCTGTTCAGCCGCGCCTACCCGCAGGGCCGCGCCCGCGAGAAGCAAGGCGAGCGCAGCCCTGAAGGGCTTCTGCATAGGTCCCCAGCGATCGGTTCGCGTCACGGAAGCCGTCGGGCCTTGGGATTGCATGGGTGGAGGCAGTGTATTTAGGCGCGCGAGCGGGCCTTGGATGTGCGTCGAAGGCTCCCAAAGAGGGGCCCGCAACGCCCACTCAACGTAAAGGTACCGGAAGATTGTCTCCCGACAGAGACTCTGCGATCTCGAGCCTCGGAATTGAGTGTATTGGGTAATCGAATATTTGTTGATTGTCCCACGTGCGCCTTGGGAGGGTAAGCCCAAGGCGCACGAAACTCGGGTCCGTGCTTCATGTGCCCGTGGCCTCACGCCTCCTAGGCCCCCACGCCGGAGCCCCGCTGGGTGAGGGCTACCCGCTCCTCCGTGCCCCCCTCGCACCCGTCCGTCGAACCTTCCGGCACCCACACGCCCTCGATCTGCAAGGTCCGCTGAACCTTGGGTATGCCCTTTTCACCACGGTGCAGCTGCGCGATCACCAGATCCACCGCAGCGGCGCCCACCGCCTCGTTGCGCTGGTCCACCCCGAAATCCGGGGTAAACCCTTTGTGGTAGTCCAGGGCGCACACGCGCAGGCGGCTCTCGCCGCCCCTCCAATCGAGAAAGCGGTATATGTTGAGCATGTCTGTGGTGAGCAGCACGTCCGGATTGTAGCGCAGCATCCATCTTTCGATCTCCGGAAACGAGCCCTCTGGGAGGAAGTTTTCGCTGCGACCCACGTAGCATACTGGGATCCGGTCGGCAGCAGGCTGCTCGAAGCTGCCGGCCTGTATGCCCGCGCCGAAACTCCACGCCAGGAGCCGGTCGAGCCCGGCCGGAAGGATGGCGCCTGGCCTGCGAAATCCCGCGGCGAAAAGTCGATTGAGGGCGAGTTGACCGCTGGAGTGGAGATTGCCGATCGCCACGTGGAACGGAGGGTCGGGGTACCGGATGCCGAGGACCCCGCAAGCGAAGCTCGAGCCGAACTCGAGGTAGGCCGGGTCGAGCGTGGTCGTCTCGCCGGTCGTCGCTAGGTACACGACGCCCTGGACGCCGCGGGCCTGAAGTACGCTCTTCAGCCGTGCCGGGGAGAGCGTCTGCTCGGCCAAGTTGAACACCTCGAGGTTGTAGCCAAGATCCAGCGCGCGCTGCCGAGCGCCCCAAAGGTGCTTCCTCGGGGCGTGCTGCTCGGCCAACTCGCTCGTAGGCTTGTTCAGAACAATGGCGAGGTTGGGGCACGGGTGCCTACCGCTGGCGCGCACGAGCGACAGCATCCGCGCGAGCTCCGCATCCGGCCGCCATCCGAGCTGCCGAGCGACCGCCTGCACCTTGACGCGGGTCTCCTCGGAGATGCTCGGCTGGTTCCTTAGCGCATAGGAGACGGTCGAGCGGGAACATCCGAGCTTGGCAGCGATCACGCGGAGCGGCAGGGATTTGCCCTGGGGACGTCCATCCTCGGTTCGTTTGTTTTTCATGGGGTCATTTGGGTCAAAGGGTGTGCGCGGCGTTATGTCGGCAGGGTTTCATGGGCGCCGCGACCTGCGTTCGTCGAGGCCCGCCGCGATGGACCTCATCCGCTGCTCGTCCAGGTCGTAGAGGAAAAGCAAACCCGCCCCCAGGAGCGCGATCGCCGCGGGGACGAGGCTGACGCTTAGGCGGATGCCACGCTCGGAGCTCACCGTCTGAGCCACGTTCGCAGCGAAGCCGGCCCGGGAGAAAAGGGACATGACCATCCAGCCCCCGACCCCGAAACCGAGCTTCTGGGAGAAAGTCAGCGCGGAAAACACGAGGCCTGTGGCCCGCCGTCCCGTCCTCCATTCCGAGTAGTCCACCGTATCGGCGATCATCGACCACAACAGCGGGAACAGGGGCCCGCTTGCGACCGCACCGACGACCTGCGCGACGTAGATGAGCACGATCTGCGAGGACTCGAGAAAGTAGAAGGAGGCGTACGAGAGGCTCACCACGACGAAGCAGATCTTGTACAGCAGAACCTTGCCGAGCCTGTCGGCGAGCCATTTGGTCGGGAACACCCCCAGAAGGGTCGAAAAGGTGCCGAGCGACAGGAAGACGCCCATCTGCTCCTCCCGGGCCAGGTTGTACTTGAAATAATAGCCCAGGGCTGCGCTCCGGATGGCTATGAATACCAGGCTCGCGAGGGACACGAGAAACAGGACCACCCAAGGGCGGTTGTTCATCAGGTCGAGGAGGTCCGTCCGTATGTTGGTCACTTGATCGGGATCGGGTTCGACCCGCTCCCTCGAGCTGAGAAAGGCGACCAAAAAAAGGGCCACCGCTATGGAGGCGAAGATGCCCATGCTGGTCTGGAAGCCCTGGGCCCGGTTGCCCTCGCCGAATTTCCGAACCATGGGCACGATCAGGAACTGGACGGAGATGCCGGCCATGTACGCGAACACGAACTTATAGGACGAGATGCTGGCCCGGTCCTCAAGGTTCGGTGAAACCACGCCAATCATCGCATTGTAGGGGATGCTGATGGCCGTGTAGAGAAGCATCATGGCACCGTACGTGGCATAGGCGTAGACGATCTTGGAGGAGTCGCCCAGCGCCGGCGTCGTGAACATGAGCACGAAACCCACCCCATACGGCACGGCCATCCAGAGGAGGTACGGGCGAAACCGGCCCCATCGGGTTCGGGTGCGGTCGGCGATCATGCCCATCACCGGATCGGCGACCGCGTCGACAAGCCGGACGGCGAAGAACATGGTGGCCAGGACGCCCGCCTTGAGGCCAAAGGTATCCGTGTAGTACAGGGGCAGGAAGAACATGAGCGTCTGCCAGACCATGCTCGAGGCGTACTCGCCGACGCTGAACCCTATCTTCTCCCTGAAAGAGATGTGGGTCATGGGGTGGGGTTGTGGGGCGGGTGCGCGCAGCCGCGGGGTTTTCGGTGCCGGGAATCGAACGGCCTAGGGGGCCGGTTTCAAGGGCGTACGGGGGTCCCAGGCGTCCCTCCACCTCAGGTAGGGGCGGCCGTCCTCCCGGAAGTCCACCGGAAGCCATACATAGCGCGCCTCGATCGGGTTTTCCGGGTGCCATCGATCGGCCAGATACACGACCAGGTCGGGTCTGCTGGTTTGGAGGAAGCTGGAGGACTGTGTGCCGAAGCTCGACTCGGTGTCGCGTTCTTCGCCGATCCAGGGATTTCCCACCTGCCTCCATGGGCCCCAGATCGAGTCGGCCACCGCCAGGCGTGCGGCGTTGGGCGCCCAGCCGGTGCATCCTGAAGTGACCATCCAATACCGTCCCCCGTGCTTGAACACGGCGGGGGCCTCGTTGAATCCCCCAGGCAGCACGCGCGCGTACTTGCCCGCCGAGCGGAGGTAGTCGTCCGAGAGGAGCGAGACGTGGAGGGTGCCGTTCTCCTCCGAGGCATAGACCTGGTAGGCACGCTGGTCGTCATCGACAAAGAGGGTCATGTCGCGTGCCATTTGCCCGCCTCGAAAGTCCCTCCTGAAGATCAGGTCCCCTGGGTAGTCGGGCACCTCCCCGCCGATGAAATGGATCCTGCCGAGCCTCCGCGCCTCCTCAGCGTTCAGCTCCTTCTGAAGCGCCTTGGGCGTGTTCACCGGCCACGTCCCCGCATCAGGCCGAAAGCTGGCGACGAAACGATACGGTCCGGCGGGATGTTCGGCCACGGCCACCGCGCTCTGCGCGCCCCTGTAGCCCTGGCCCTTGGGCTCCAGATGGAACCACATCACGTACCGCCTCGTCGACTCGTTGTAGATCACCTTAGGGCGCTCAAGCAGGCAGTCGCGGGCAATCGGGCTCCGCGGATCCTCGGAAACGGCCAGGACCACGCCCTCGTTCTTCCACGTCACGAGGTCCCTCGACGAGTAGGCTCGGACCCCCACCTGGGCCGAGTTCCCGGCATCCCCCTCCACGCAATGCACGCCGAACCAATAGTAGACGCCCTCCTGGAAAATCACGCACCCCGAGTGCGCATTGATCGGAGCGCCGTCCGTGTCCCGCCACACCTGACCCGGCCGGATCGAGACGCCCGCCTCAGGGGGGACCGAGCTGGCCGGGCAGGCCGCGAGCGCGAACGAGGCCGTTGCAAGGGTGAGGGTCTTGAAGAAATCGCGTCGCTGCATGGGCTGCTACGGGGGGCGGACCGGGGGGCAGGGCGAGCGTGCAGGTATGGGTTTTCCTTAACAACGCCTTTTCACTTCCTGCCCTCCTCCTTCTTCGCTCCGCCGTCGATGAACTCCTGGAGCGTGGGGTCCCCAATCCTTACGTTTCCGCTGTGCGGGTCGGACGCCCTGGCAATGGCCGGGGTCGGGGTGTCATGGCCGATATTGGGGCCCGCGATCGACATCATCGCTGGAAGCGTCCGGTCCATGATCAAACCGCGCGAGGGGCAACCGATGCGGGTCTTCCAAAGTAGGACGGGCTTGCGGGCCTTCATGGATTCGCAATCGAACGAGGAGATGACAATCACATAGAGGTTGTCCTGCGCTGCGCGCCCGACGTGGGCGGCGTCGTCCTCGCGCGAGCCCAGGGGCTCGATGATGGCGTCGCTGCGGTCCACGCTTCCGGGCGCGCCGACCAGCCCGAGCTTCTCGCCCCCGAGGAAGCGCAGCTTCTGGTCGTAGCTGAGGTCCTGCGCGGGCGGGCTGGCCTGGGGGCCCGAGCTGCCGGTGCTCACCTGGCCCATCCCGGGCACGTTCACCTTGTTCGGGCTCGGCGAGGAGCTGACGCCGGTGAGCACATTGGTGTACATGGTCCCCCAATTCCACGTGAGGAACTGGGACGGCGGATGCTCCTTGCTCGCCAGCAGGAAGCCATTCTGTGCGAGGACGAGCATGACCGTGGTGACCATGTCCTTCTCGGCGGGAACCTGGTCGCCGTTCATGGCGGCAGCGAAGTCCTTGTAGCCACCGCTGACGGCTACATAGTAGACGGGCTGGGCACGGCTGGCCGGCGCCCGGTGCATGCCCTCCGCGGTCACTTCGGTGGTGGTAATCACCTCGATGTCGCGGCCCGCCGACGACGTCGCTGCCAAACAACCCACTAGCGCGAACGCCGTGCAGAGTCGTCGACTGATGCGTTCGGAGCGCTTCATTTCAACCGATCGTCATTGCATGCGGCATCCTCACGGTGAATCGGTGGGCAGGCCTCCGCCCGCGGCCCGAGGAGTGCTAGGATCTCGAGGGATCAAGTCCGGGCAATTCGACGACGCCCGGCGCATCCGAACAATCCCCTCGTAACTCAACGTTGAGTTGAGGAGGTCCTCCCGGCGGCAAAAGGGATCCATTAATTTCTTTTCTTCGTGGTGATTATTACTTTAGGTAACATAAATTGCTCCGTTTCGGTACGAGGCGGGTTGGGAGCCAACGGATTTCGATCCGCGCGCATCCAGGCCCTCGAATTCAACGTAAAACGATCGCCCGCTGGCTTGTTAATGGCCTCCAGGCCGACACTCCCCCTACGTTCGTGGTCCTCCCCGCCCCACCCCCAATTGCCCCCGAATGAAGACGCGGTGCCTGCTCTTTTCAGCCGTCGACACGGTCATCGTCAGCGACACCGTTTTGCGTGCGCGCAGGCCGGGCGAGGTTCTCATTGAGACGGAGATCTCCTGCCTGAGTCCCGGCACGGAGCTGCGGTGCCTCGCGGGAAACGAGATTCAACTTGGGGCGCACAGCTTTCCATTCATCCCCGGGTACGCCACCGTGGGCACGGTGATTGAGGCGGATCCCGCGGATAAGCGCCTGCTCGGCAAGCGGGTGTTTTCCTCGGGAAACCGGGGGACCGCCGCGCACCGCACCGCCTGGGGCGGCCACGCAGGTCACGTAATCGCCCCCGCGGACTGCGTGCTACAGATACCCGACGCCCTTCCCTCGAACGAGGCCTCGTTGCTCAAACTGGCGGCGATAGCCTACCGGGGCTGCCGCATCGCTCCCTGTAGGCAGAAATCGACCGTGCTCGTGGTGGGACTCGGTCCCATCGGACAGCTGTCCGCGAGGTGTTTCGCCGCGCTGGGCGCTCGCGTGGTCGCGGTCGACCTTCGGCCTGAGAGGGTCGCCATCGCCGGGACGAGCGGGATCGAGGCGTTTCATGCAAACGGAGACCTGGACCGGGTCGTGCACTCAAGGCTTCCGTCCGGGGCCGACATCGTGATCGACGCCACCGGTTTCGCGGGACAACTCGCCGCATCCGCATCCTTCGTTCGCGAGAAAATGTGGACGGACGACGGCGACGAGGGTGGCAGGCTGGTTGTCCAGGGAAGTTACGGGACACCCGTGCTTCTTCCGCCCGAGGTCTGCTTCTCGAGGGAGCTCTCGGTGCTGTGGCCGCGAGATAGCCACCTTTCGGACATGATGAGGGTTCTGAACCTGTTCGAATCGGGGAGGCTCTCGCTCACGGGGCTCCTTGAAACGGTCTATCCGGCCGAGGAGGCTCCGGGTGTCTACGATGCGTTCAGAACCCACGCGATATCCGCACTGACGGTCGGATTCGACTGGCGGCGATCCTGATTCCGGTCTCACCCGGGTTTTCTGCCACGTAGCCCCATATAGCAGGGCCTCAATTCGTCGGCCGCGAGGGTCGTGGGGCAAGGCCCGCGGCTGCGGAGGCTGCCTCCGGGCTCTGGCCCTTTTCGACAAGGCCGATGGCCTGCGCGACCCGCTCGGGCTCGGGTTCGATCAACCGGCAGAGGGTCTCCAGGCTCTCGCGGCCCGAAATCCGGATCGACCGGGTATTGCCGTCCAGCGTACGAACCTCGATTCGGTTGAGCACGCGCTCGGACGTGTGACGGCGGGCAAACCGGATCTGGGACCAGGGTATGACCGTGAGCCTGTCCGGTGACGGCCCGATGGCGAGCCCCTCGTTGCGAAGCTCGATGCGCCGGCTGCGCGAACACTCCCACCAGTAGCGTCCGTGCAATACGGCAACGACCGAGAGCACGAGGACGCAGAAGGCGGGCCAGTCGCCGCCGTCGAAGGAGCGGGTGCTGACAAAGGATGCGTAGACGATCACGCCGAGGGCGACGACCAGGGCCAGAATCCAGATCCAGGGAGGCTCCGGGCGCGTGGGAAACACCAGGGGCTCCTTCCAGCGTTTCTCCTGGAATTCCGGAAGGCGCGACGCCACCCGGACCGGTTCGACGACCAGGGCGTGCAGATAGTCGAGGATCATCGTTTGGATGCTCTTGGAACTGGGGTGGAAGAGGTCCGAGTTAATTCGCACCAGGCCCTGGCTTGTAAGCAGCTGGACCTCCGACGAGAGCGGGATCATGTTCACGCTGTAGCGATGGAGCTTGATGTCCTTCAGGCTCGACCAAGGGAGGGAGCGGACCCGCATCCGGTAGACGGGCATGAAGAAGCCGAGGAAGAACACGCCGTCCCAGGACTCGAGTTCGATGCCGTGCGGCGTCAGCTGCATTTTCGGATGCACGAAGAGGGCCACGACGTTGCGCGAGCCCGCGAGGGCGCAGGCGAGGCCCGGGGCGAGGAGAAGGGCCGGGAGCCCCCAATCGGGCACGTGGCCCTCTGCACGGGCAGCGCCGATCACGAGCGCCGCCAGATGCACCATCAGGCAGGCGATCCCAAGCTGGATCGAGGCCTTGACGAGGTGGCAAAGGACGGCGGGCCTCACGTCCACGGTCTGCGCGCTCACGGCGGTCATCAGGCTCCTTGGGTTGGGGAGCTCGCCGTCATCGGCGCTTGAGGGGGGCGTAAGGCATGGAGACCCGGGGCAGCCGCGAGTATCCCGTGCCCGGAAGGACGGTCAATGGCGAAGCGGGCGCCCCGTCAACCCGCGGCTTGAAAAAGGCCGGGCCGCTCCTTTACATCAGGGCGTGGAGGGTGCGATTCCAAACACGGCCTGCCCGAAATGCGGAGCCCCGATGGGCCAAGCGGCCTCGGCCGGGACCCCCTGCGGCTCATGCGGTCACGTGGCGCCGAATCCGAACCCAGCGCAGCCCTCGCTAAAGACCGTCCTGCTCACGATGGGGCTGGGGCTGCTCTCGACGATCCTGGGCTCAGCCCTGATCTACCTGGAGGGTTACAAGCCCTACCGCGATGCACTCGACGGTGCGCCCAAGGTGGAGATCAGCTTCTCTGCGGCGCTGATGGCGCCCTTCTTCACGATCATCGGACTCATCATGCTCGTTCCGTTTCCGAAGGCATCCAAGGACGGGACCAATCTGCTGCGGAAGATTTTCCAGTGGATCGCGCTGGGGGCGCTCGTCCTAGGCCTTATAGCTGGAATCGTGGGGTATTTCTGGCTGCGGCTCTTTCTGAAGGACAAAGGCTACGCATTTTGAGCGAAGCCTGCCTCTGTGTCCCGGGGTCTCCAAAAAGAGGCAGATCCCCGCCGCGCCTCGACGGCGAACCTCGGGAGCGTTCGATTTCAGCGGCCTGGGACGTCGGACGGCGGTCGCCGGGCTGCGCCCGAGGCAGCACGGATGCGTGCGACGCGCTCGTAGACCTCCCGCTGGACGACGGAGAAATCATGCTCGGTGAGCCGGGCGTAGGAACTCACCCGCCGGCCACCCACATAGACGCCCTCGAGGTTCTCCGAGGTGCAGGAAAAGACCAGGGTCGCATAGGGATCGTAGACAGGGCCGCGGTCAACCGAGGTCGTGTCGACCAAAAGGAAGTCCGCGAATTTTCCCTTCTCGAGGGAGCCCACGCGGTCGTCGACGCGCATCACCGTGGCGCTTCCGATCGTGTGGAACCGCAGCACGTCAATCGGCTTCAGGATGCTCCCGTTCTCATACTTGGCGCGGATGGAGTAGAGACCCATCCGCATGTTCCCGAAGGGGTCCGGGAGGTCGGAGCTCGCCTGCCCGTCCAGGCCCATGCCAATGCGGAGGCCAAACCTGATGTATCTTGGGATGTCCGCGATGCCGGATGCGAGTCGCCCGTTGGACAGCGGTTGCCACGACATTCCGCCGCCGGCCCTGCCGACCGCCTCGAGCATGGCGTCGTTGGTGTGGATGAAGTGCCCGAAGAACAGGCTCGGGCCGAGCGCATGCGACGCGACGAAGTTCGCGAAATAGGCCTGCTGGGCCGGCACGTCGAGGGGATACTCGAGGTAATGGGTCTCGTTCACGAACCCGTTCTCCCGCGAGAGTGCGGCGTCAAGCGCCACCGCGGACGCGGGGGACGGCACACCCGAGATCGAGAACCCAAGGAGCCGGGGATTTCCAGCAGAGGGCGCGGAAGAGGACAGAAAGTCGGCGAGCAGCCGGCGCTGGTCGGGCTCGGACAGCCGGCGCGGGCGGGACCATGCATGCAGGATCCGCGCCCCCGAGCCGAGTGCTCCGGCCAGCTGCTGGACCTGGTAGGCGAGCGATTGATCCGCGGGCGGATCAAACGCGATTCCCCCAGCGCTGAAATTGTAGATGCTGGTGACCCCATGGCGGAGGTGGTCGAGGGCGCCGTGGAGAGCGAACCAATAGAAATCGTCCGGCCTGGAGAAATCCGCCTGGGTCCTCACGCTGCCGCCCCAGCCCATGACCCACTCGTTCGGACCGAGGCCCCGGAAGGCGCTCTGCCAGAGGTGGCTGTGCGCCGAGACAAAGCCGGGTATCATGATCTTTCCGGAAGCATCCAGGGTCTCGGCGGCCTCAAGGCCGGCCGGCGGTTCGCCCCGCCCCACCGCGCTTATCCTCCCGTCGGAACCGACCACGAGGTAGCCCTCGAAGGGATCCTCGTCCCCCGCCCGCATCGTGATCATCGTGGCCCCGCGCACGAGGAGCCGGGGCAAGGGCTCGGAGGCCGCCATGGGGCCGGCGGACAGGGCCGCCACCGCGAGCATCCCCACCGACCAAACCCAGGAGGCGACGAGACGCCTGCATCGTTCCGGACCCATCGCCGGACGCGTCGCCTATGACTTAGTCTGGGGCATCACGGCCGGGTCGGCCGGAATGGGCGCGGCGAGATGCTGGGCCCGGATGCGTGCCACCCGCTCGTAGAGCTCGCGCTGGGCGACCGAGAAATCGTGCTTGGTGAGCTTCGTGTACGTGCTCACGAGGTCCCCGCCCACGTAGACCCCCTCGAGGTTTTCGGTCGTGCACGCGAACACAAGCGTGGCATAGGGGTCGTAGACCGGCCCCCGGTCGACCGTCGTCGTGTTGATCAGGCAGAAGTCGCCGTACTTCCCCTTCTCGAGCGAGCCCACGCGGTCGGCCACGCGCATCACCTCGGCGCTCCCCAGGGTGTGCAGCCGAAGCACGTCGATCGGCTTCATGACGCTGCCGTTCTCGTACTTGGCTCGGATGAAATAGAGCCCCACGCGCATGTTCTCGAACGGATCGGGGATGTCCGCGCTCGCCTGCCCGTCCACGCCCATTCCCACCTTGATCCCGTACTTGAGGTACTTGGGTATGTCGGCGATACCCGAGGCCAGGCGGCCGTTCGAGAGCGGCTGCCAGGACATGCCGCCGCCGGCCTTGCCGACGGCCTCCAGCATGGCGTCGTTGGTGTGGATGAAATGCCCGAAATAGAGGCTGGGGCCGAGGGCGCCCGCCTTGACGAAGTTATCGAAGTAGCTCTGCTGGGTCGCAACGTCGACCGGGTACTCTAGGTAATGGGTCTCGTTGACAAACCCATACTCCTTGGTGAGCGCGGCGTCTAGGGCAACCGCCTCAGCCGGGGTCGCCGTTCCGGAAATCGAGAACCCAAGGAGAAGCGGCGACTTCTTGTACGGCTCGGCGAACGCCAGGAAGTCGGCCAGCATCTTGCGCTGCTCGGCCTCGGTTCCCGTGCGCGGGCGGCTCCACCCGTGGATCACCCGCAGGCCGGAATCGATCTCACCCAGAAGCTGCTGCTGCTGGAATTCGCCGGCGCGGTTGCCATACGCGAAATCGTAGGCGGAGGTGATGCCATGGCGGAGGTGGTCGAGGCTGCCGTGGAGCGCAAACCAGTAGAAATCCTCCGGCGTCCCAAAGACCGCCTGCTCCCTGTAGACGGCAGTCCCCCAGCCCTTCACCCATGAATTCGCGGCCAGGCCGCGGAAGGCGCTTTGCCAAATGTGGCTGTGAGCCGAGATGAAGCCTGGGACTAGGATCTTTCCCGAGGCGTCGAGTGTCTCGGTTGCCTCGAGGCCCACCGGAGGCTCACCCTTGCCGACCTCCGCAATTTTTCCGTCAGCGCCGATCAACATGTATCCGACGAAGGCATCCTCCTCGCCGGGCTTCATCGTTAGGAGCGTGCCGCCTTTGACCAGAAGCTTGGCTGGCTCTGCCCGCAGGGAGGTAACCATCAGCAAGGCGCACGCGGCGATCGCCGCATATCGCGTCCAACAAAGAACGGGAGGGTTGGGTGTTTTCATCGATACGAAGGGTGCGTTCATAGGCAGGTGTGCGGTACCAGAGCCGCGGGCAGGTGAATGGCCGGCCCCCAGCCCTGAGATTGGCGTAGGTCCTCGTTCGTCTCGTGGACGGAAGGTCTCAGCGGTCGAGGGCCAGCAGGTCGGACTCCATGTCCAGCGTGCTGGGGTCCTCCTGCATCGACTCGGCCACCGCCTTCGGCAGGGCCTTGACCTGGGCGTCGAGCCTCGCGACGCGATCGTCTATTTCCCGACGCATCTTAGCCTCGTCCACCGTAAGCACCTTGGTACCGTCGGCCACCAGCTTGCCCCCTACGTAGACCTTCTGGAGATTGCGCAGGCCGCAGGAATAGACGTAATGGGCGATGGGAACCAGCAGTGGGCCCGTTTCGGGATCCCGGGGATCCACCACGAGGAAGTCCGCAAATTTGCCCGGTTCAAGGCTGCCGACCTTGTCGTCGATCCCCAGGGTCTTAGCGCTGCCCAGGGTGTGGAGGTATAGCATTTCCTCAACCGAGAGCGCCTTGGCGTCCTTGTACTTGGTGCGAATCAGGGCCAGTCCGATCCTCATGTTTTGGAACGGGTCGCAAAGGTCGCAGCAAGACTGGTTATCGAGGCCCACCGACACCTTCACGCCTTCCTTCTGGTACTTCACAATGTCGGCGACCCCCGAGGCCAGGCGGCTGTTCGACGTCGGCTGCCAGCTCATCCCGCAGCCGGCGGCCCCGGCGATGCGCACAATGTCGTCGTTGGTCTGGATGAAGTGCGCAAACAGGAAGTTGGGTCCGAGGGCGCCTGCCTCCTGGTACCAATAGACCTTGGACTGCTGGTCGGGAACATGCTCGGGGCTCTCCAGCATATGGGAATGGTCCATGACGTTGAATTTCTTCATGACCTCCACCTCCAGGTACGCGGTTTCCTTGGAAGGCGCGCGCTGCACACCCCCGCTGAGGGCCATCTTGAGGAAGAGCGGGTTGCTGCCGAAGTGATCGTACGCGTATTTGTAGATCCTGCCGTATCGCGCGATGATCTCGTCGTGGGTTCCCACGCGGGGCAGGCCGACGGCGTCGATGAACCGCAGACCCGCATCGATCTTTGCCTGGAGCTGGTTCTCGTCGAAGGGGCCGGGCTTCAGGTGCGGCGGCGCACCTACGACCTGGGTTCCGACGGCCTGCCCGCCCACGGCCGCGCCGTAGGTGAAGTCGAAGGCCGTGGTGATCCCATTTCGAAGGAAATCCACCGAGCCATCCAAGGTGAACCAGTAGATGTCGTCGGGGTTGGCCAGCTGGTTGTAGATCCCCCACGCCTTTCCCCATCCGTACAGGGTATCGGTAACACCCAATCCCCGTAGCGGCCCCGAGTACAGGTGACTGTGGGAGGAGATGAAACCGGGCGCGATGATCTTCCCGGTGGCGTCGATTACCTTTTCGGCCGAGATCGAGGCGGGCGGCGCACCGGCTCCGATCGCGATGATCTTGCCGTCATCTCCGTAGGTAAAATAACCCACATAGGGGACCTCGTCTCGCGTCTTCTCGGTGATGAGCAGCGCTCCCTTTACGAGGGTCGTCGCCGCTTGGGCCCTTACTAGCAGGGCCAGTCCCGCAACAACTGCGATGAGCGTTTTTTTCATGGATTATCCTAGGTGGCTGGATTTAGGGCGTATGGACGATTCTGCTGCCCGAGGTCCTAGAAATGGATTCGGGCCGTGAGCGAGGCCGTGATAAGCGGCCGCGGTAGGATCACATCGTTGCCCGCGCTGGTGGCGGAGATGGGATCGAAGTTGTTCTGATTCGTAATGTTCCTCAGGTTCACCTGCACGTCCCAGTGCTTCATCCTCCAGAAGATGAAACCGTCGAGCTGATATTCTCCCGGGATGTACAGCGGACCGGTATAGGCGGCCGGCCGACGGCCGATGATCTGGGGTCCTACGCCGAACCCGAAGTGCTGGGTGATGTAATAGCTGACGAAGAAGTTCGCCGTGTCGATGGGAAGGCCGGGCGTGCGGATCTTGCCTGTCGGGGAGCTGTAGGTGTACTGCGCCCCGGCTCCCGAGGTGGGGCTTCCCGCACCGAGGCCGTAGTACTTGCCATCGACCAGCAGGGTCGTCGGGTAACCATCAAGGTAGGAAGCCGTTCCCTCGCTGAACGAGGAGGCGTAGCTTGTGAGATCCTGGTAGGTGTAGTTCGCATTGAACGACAGGCGCTTGTTGGGCTGGTAGACCAGTTCAACCTCGGCGCCCATGGACTTGATGAGGACGTTCGGAGCCGGGCTGATTTGGGGCGTGACGTGCTCCTGGTTGAACAAGTCGATGGAGCCGTAGAGCGTGTTGTTGAGCAGCGAGGTCTTGTACCCGATCTCGTAGAGCTTGGAGAGCACCTTGAGGTTGTTCGTCAGCACGGTGTGCGGCGGGCTGGCGATGGGGTTGCTTGAGTAGGCGTTCACCCCGCCCAGTCCGCCGCCCGCGTTGGCGTTCACCCGGTCGAAGGTGAAATAGAACGAGGACGTCTCATTTGGCTTGAAGACCAAGCTGGCAAAGTACGAGGGGTCGGTCACAGCGGCGCTTGTGTCGTAGAAGGCCCCGTAGGGCTCGTTCGGCACGCCCTGCGACGGCACGCCTTGCAGGTAAGGGCTGGCATCATAGGCGTTGAGGCGATCCTCGCGAAAACCTAGCACGGCCGAGATGTGGCTGGTGAACTCGATATCCTGTTGCCAGAAGGCCGCCGAGTCGACGGTTCGCGAATCCTGCGTGCTCGACCCCGGGGCTGCGCTGTAGTCTACAGTGCCCGGCACCTTCCAGCCCACCACGATTCCCGTTGCCGCGAAGGTAGGCAGAACGAAGGCGGAGCTGGGCCCCGATTCATCGAAGAGAAAGTACGGCTCGTTGCTGGTCGAGTATGACTTGGTTCGCAGGTCCTTGCCCTCGACACCGAAGATCGTCTTCATCTTCAAACCGAAGAGCGTGTAGTCCTTGTTGTACTGGAGGCGTTCGTCGGCAAGGTAATCGACGGGCATGTAGGTCTGAAACCCGTAGGTCTCGAACTTGCGGGTGAACGCGTTGTCGAACATGAACAAGTTTTCGAGGGAAGAGTCGGGGCTTAGGGCCAGGTTCGCCTCGAGCTGGGACGTCCAGCGGTGCGCACGGGCGCTGTCGTCAGGCCCAATGAGCGTCATCCACGGGTAGAGCTTGACCAGGCTTACGGTGGCGGGGTTCAGCAACAGCAGGCTGGTGCCGCCGGTCTTGATCGTGACCTTCGTTCCGTTCTGGAGGGTGTACGTCGCCGGGTTTCCGATCGAGATCGGCTGTCCCTTTGCGTTGTTGGGCAAAACGGAGCCGGCGATGTAATTCTGCTGGCCGATGTAGTCCTCGGTGACGCGGTCGACACCCGTGTTCTCATTGAAGAGGCTGCCGTACCCGTCGAACCACCAGTTGATGGACAGGTTCTTGGTGATGTTCGACGAGAGATCAAAGTAGATGTCCTGCGTCGAGTTCTTCTGGTTTTGAGCGTAGCCTGAACCCCAGCGCTCCAGGTAGCTGACCCGAAACGCGGTGTCCTTGGTGACGGGGTCGCTGAAGTCCAGCGTCACCTCCGGATTCGAGTACGAGTGTCCGCTCGACCAGTAGCCGATCGTCGTTGCCACGTCGAAGTGGGCGGCGTCGAACTCGGGCTTCTTATTGACAAAGTTCACATAGCCGCCAACTCCGTTGTTCTGCGGTCCATACACGGCTGAGCCGGGTCCCTTGATGATGTCCATCGACTCGACGCCGTTGAAGCTCGGGAAAACGTTGTCTCCCGCGTAGAGAGCCAACTGTCCGTTGAAATAGATCGAGGCCGTGTCGCCGCGGATCGTTGGCGTGGCGGCGATGCCGTACTGGGGCGGCGAGTAGACACCCGCCGCAAACTGTGAGAAGTCGCTCGAGTCGTGGATCTCGCGATCGTTCATCCACGCCTTGTTGATCGTGGATACTGATCGCGGGGTGTCGATGATGCTCCGCGCATCACCGAAGGCGCTTGTCACCGGGCGAACGGTCGGGAGCACCTGATCCTCAACCGGCACGTCGCTGACGGTGAATTTCTCTAGTGTGGTTACCTGGTCGGCTCCGCGGTTAGCGGGAGCAGGGGCTGTTGCGTCCGCCGCAGAGGGTGGGCTGGAAGGATTCGGAGCGTCGGTCGGTGAATCAGCCCTGGCGCGAACGACGGAATCGAGAAAGACTGCGAATGCGCAGATCAAGGCAGGCGTGAGACGGGATCGGTTTAGCATCGGTTGGTTTGTTTGGCGAACACTTAGGTTTCTGGCGTCCTGGTTCTCCGGGACTGTGACTGCGCTCCCGAGGCTCGGAGCGCATGCCGAAGATCGAGCTCTTGTACGCGCCGCGTTGAGCACCGGTCGTGCCACGAACGACCGATCGCGTTCGCATCAGGCAAAACCCTAGTCGGGGCGCAGGGTCGCCTCGGCAGCTCGGCGTGATATGTCCGCGTCTCGCGTGAGGCTTAGGGCTGCTCTTTGCCTTCTGAAGCCCGCCCTAGTTGTGGCTAGCGGGCATTTAGCCGGCGATATAGCCCAGCTCGGCTCGATCCCTGTGAAGCCCTATGACTTCCCGGCGACCCAGTGGGTGGCGTAGTACGTGAGCGCGGTGCCGTTGGGCAGGGAGAGCTTTTCGCGCATGTTGCTGCGGTGCGTGTCGACCGTCTTCTTGCTGATGTTGAGCATCGCGGCGATTTCCGAGGTACGGTGCCCCTTGCCGATCAGCGTGAAAATCTCCAACTCGCGATCACTCATCTCCCGAAGAATGCCCGTATTCGATCCCGTCGGCTGCAGATACAGGGGCCCAGTCCTTTGCGCGAGGCGCTCGCTCACGAATTGATTCCCGCCCAGAACCTCCCGCACCGCGTGCACAAGGGCCTGGCCACCCTCGTCCTTCATGATGAAACCCCTCGCGCCAGCCCGGATAGCGCGCTCCCCGTAGAGCCACTCGTCGTGCATCGAGCACACAAGGATCTTGAGCTTCGGACGCAGGGCCAAGGCGTCCTTCACCAGCTCCAAACCATCGCGTCCAGGAAGCGAAATATCCGCGATCACAAGGTCCATCTCGGTTCGCGAAATAATGCCGACGGCCTCCGGCGTGTTCTTGGCCTCGGCGATGACAGCTAAGTCGGGCTGGGCCTGAAGGATCTGCTTCATGCCAAACCGCGTCATCGGGTGGTCGTCAACAATCAGGATCTCCCTGCGTGAGCCAAAGGCTTCTGTGGTGCGAGGTGTCACGATCGATTGGGCGCTGCCAAGTGGTCTTAGGCAGAGCAGTCCCCGGGGTTGCATTAAGCATGCCAAAAGAACTGGCATTCAAAATGCTCGCACCGCCGCCGTGCCTCAAACGGTCAACATGGTGCCTACATCGGTTGCGGTGCCCGCGTTTTCACCCTGGTCGGAATGCGCATCCTCAACCTCGTGGCCCGGACTCAAACCGAGCCTTGTGTACTCGGCTCTCTACATTCTGGCGGCTTTGGTGGAGATCGTGCCCAAACAGCACGCCGTGTTCCACACCATTTGGCTGCCGGGTGGTGTTGCCGTCGGGGCCATGATCTTCTGCGGCTACTGGATGCTTCCGTTCATTTTCGTCGCGCATGTGGTCACCCGGTGGGCTACTGGCTACGGGATGGAGACCGTCCTGCAGTCGGCTGGCATGGCCACCGTTCAGGCAGCTCTGGCGTACTGGCTCCTGAAAAGGGTGCGATTCGACCCGGCGCTTCGCACGGTGCGGGATGCCATGGTGCTGGTCACCTGCAGCGCGGTGATACCCTGCCTAGCCGGCAGCGCGCCGGCTTACCTGCTTCACTCGATCACGGACACCAATTACTCCCAGTCGTTCTTCCGGTTTAGCCTCGTCTACTCGATGCGAGGCGCAGCCGGGGTGGTTGCGACGCTCCCGTTGGTGCTCGCGTTTGCACCCGGGCGCCGCGCTCCGTGGCTGCCGTCGCGAACGATCGAATTCGTCGCCGCGTTGGTCCTCACCACAGTCGCCGCCGTGGCTATATTCTTCAACCCGTCAACCGTCGGGCAGAAGTACTATCCCTGCTCGTTCCTGCCCTACCCCTTCCTTGTGTGGGCCGCCCTTCGCCTGGGGCTTCCCGGGGTGTCGGCCTGCATCCTCATCACTACTATATGTGCCGTTCAGGGCACGGCGGTCGGACGGGGACCGTTCTTACCGGGCCACGACCTCACCGAGATCGTGATCGTTTGGGTATATATATGGATCTCAGCCATCACCTCGCTGCTGCTCTGCGTTAGCCGAGAGGAGCGTCGTGAGCTCGAAGCCATGTTGATCGAGGCAGGCGAGCGCGAACGCATCCGGCTGGGAACGGAACTCCACGATGACATCTGCCAGCAGCTCGCAGGAGTCGGCTACATAGGCGGCCTCCTCAGGGAGCGACCCAATTTGGTGTCCCTCGAGGCCCATCCTTACGTGGCGCACATCTGCAGCGAGATCCAGTCCTGCATCCAAAGCATGCGTAACCTCGCGCGCGGGCTATCACCCCTCGGCATCGGCACCAAGCATCTGTCGGTCGCCCTCACCGACCTAGCCGCCCTCTGCGAATCGATCTACCGGATCGACTGCAGGTTCGTATCTGTCGGGCCGCTCCCCACCCTCGATAGCGAGGCTACGACTCACCTGTTCCGGATCGCGCAGGAATCCGTGAGCAACTCGGTCAAGCACGGTCGCGCGCGGATTGTGTCCGTTTTGGCCGGAATCGAGGCAGGGTGCCTTAACCTGAGCATCACCGACGACGGGCTGGGGCTTCCTGAGGAAGCGACCGACAGGAACGGGCTCGGGTTCAAGACGATGGCTTATCGCGCCGAGCTGATGAACGGATCGTTTTCAGTACAAAATCGCCAAGGGACCTCGGGAGTCGTGGTCGCCTGCTCGATTCCGTTGCCCAGGAGTTGAAATTTTCGATCCGAACGCATCACACACCCACCGCTCAGCTGAAACTCCAGCCTACCATGTCCATTCGAAAGCTTCCCGGCCGCCTCCTAGCCACCGTCGACCGACTCCCGTCTGCTTCCTACCCTCTACGGCGCTGGGTCGCCCTGGCCGCGGTGGCGCTTGCCGCACTTCCGGTCACGCGGGCAGCGGTGACGCCGCTCCCCGACGATCCGCGGTGCACGGCCGAAGACCGGAAGTTCATGGCGAGGGCCGCGGAGCTTGCGGCAAGCGCGGCAGCGAAGGGAAACTCCCCCTACGGCGCGCTCCTGGTCAAGGATGGAAAGATCGTCATGGAGTTTGAAAACAACGCGAATACGTCGGGCGACGTGACCCATCATGCCGAGACGGGCCTGATCTCGGCCTCCACCGTCAAACTCGGCAAGGCGTTCGTCTCCCAATGCGTGCTGTATACGAGCACGGAACCCTGCATCATGTGCTGCGGCTCGATCCGCTCGGCGGGCGTGAAGAAGATCGTCTACGGCTGCACGGCGACCCAGGTGAGCCTTTTGCACGGTCGGAAGCTGCCGTTTAACCCCCTTCAGATCCGCGAGGTCTATACCCGGATCGGCGCCACCGACGTGACCATTCTGGGACCGCTCCTGGAGGGCGAGGGATTGGCGGTCCATGCGGCGGCCATGGCCAACGTTGAGAAGATGAAGAAGGGCTAGGGCTTCACGGAAAGGCGCAGGCCGCCCCGGTCGCGTGCCGCTACTCGAACGCCTTGACCAGCGCCTCGAACTGGGCCCTCCGGGACGCGTCATGCGGCGTCACCCCGGGAACCCTAAGATCAATTCCCATGAGACCGTAGACGGCCATCTGGGCCGCCCGTACGGAATACTCAACCGTGAAGACCACGTCTTCCGGGATCTCCACGAACTGGCTGATGAAAGCTAGGTTGCCGGAACCCTCGGGGACCGGGAGCGGACGGTCTCCCGGCGAGCGCGGCATGAACATGCTCGTGATGTAGGGCATCCGGCAAGGGATGCAGGTTCCCGAGGTGAAGACCTCGGGGTCGAGGTGCAGGTGCCCGCGAAGCTCTTCCAGGATCTCCATTCCGGAGCAATCCGCCATCGCCTTCGGCACGAAGTCGCCCACCCGGTCCGGGAGGAGCGCGTAGCCCCAGAAGACGCTCACCCCCGCAGGCTGGTTCAGGAAATGGGGCTGGTGCGCGAGCACGACCGACATGAGCCAGGCGGAGTCCTTGAAGGTCACAAGACCGCCTGTCCCCGCCGCGTTGCCGGTGAAGGCCTCCATGGCCGCGAAGAAGTTCGGGGTCCTGAGCGTGACCGTGAAGGACTCCCAGCACGACTGCGCGATGCAGCGGTCGAACGCGGCGGGGCGTCCAAATCCAGGGTGCTCATCGGCGAGCGCCTCCCACAGCCTCCATCCGCCGCTGTCCGCCCGCGTGAGCTTGGCCGGTGGCGCGGTCATCGATCCCAGGCTGGAGGCGTCGGTCATGGAGCCGTTTTGCACGAAGACCAAGTCGTCCTTGGCGACCGTGATCACCTCGCTGCCGCCGTGCTTGGTGCACCGCAGCGCGGTGGCGACGAAGCAGCCGTCCCGGGTCTCGTGGTCTATCGCCGTCACGCGGTATCCGGTATCCATGCGCACCCCCTTCGCCGCCAGCCAGCGCTGGAGCGGGCGCACGAGGGAGTCGTACTGGTTGTAGACCGTGCGCTTGACCCCGCCGAGGGTGTCGATCCGGGAGAATTCCAGGAGGAAGCGGTGAAGGTAGCGCCTGAATTCCACCGCGCTGTGCCAGGGCTGGAACGCGAAGGTCGTCGCCCACATGTACCAGAACGAGGTCTCGAAGAAGCTCGGGGAGAGCCACTCACTGATGCGGGTGGCTCCGAGAGCGGTCTCCTCCGCCTCCGCGAGCTTCAGGAGCTCCGACCGGTTGTGCATCGAGAACCCCATCGACTTGACAGGGACCTTCACCCGGTTGGCGTCCACCAGCCGGGCCATCGAGTGGGCCGGATGCTTCGCATTGAACGCAAGCGTCTCCTCGTACACCGACACGCCGGGGTCACCCAGGGAGGGGATGTCCCGGAATAGAGCCCATGTGCACTCGTAGTTGTCGGTGGTGAACATGCGGCCGCCACGCATCGAGTACCCGGCGGCCGCATCGCCGGACCCGTCCAGGCTGCCGCCCAGGACGTCGAGCTCCTCGAGTATCGTGATGTCTTCGCCCCGGACATTCCCGTCACGGATCATGAACGCGGCCGCGGCCAGCGAGCCCACCCCGCCGCCGACCAGGTACGCCTTGGTGGCGGCCCTCATGTCCTGGCCTTGAACGTGTTCTGGTGCAGGCGCACGCGGCTCTCGGCCTTCGCCACGCCCGAGCTCAGGCAGGCCTTCGCCTCGAGCCAGTGGTCCAAGTCTCGCCCCGCCGCGAAGCCGCCCTGCTCGTAGAGGTGATAGGCGTAATCGCGAATCTCCTGCTCGTTCGCGGGTTCCTGGAGGACGGGCGCATGCGGGGCTTTGGTGCTCATGGGACGAATTCTTTGGGAACGAAGGCCGCTCGCCCCATCCCCGTTGTCCAGAATGGACGCAGGTCGCGCCTTACCCAATGGGGTGAAGGCCTGAGCCTCCCCCCAGAGCCTGGCCCCGCCCGGGAGCCCCAGTCCCGCGCTATTCTCTCGCGCCCGCGTCCTGTGCGTAGCCGCCGCCGGTCGCCCGGATGAGGTCGACGGTGGCCGCGTAGCGGCTGCCGAGCGTGCGGACTCGAGCCCGCTCCGCGCTCAGAAGCACCCGCTCCGCGTCGACCACCTCGAAGTAGGTCAGACCGCCGTCGGCGTAGCTCTTCTGGGAGGCCTCGAACACGCGCCGGGCGTTGTCGAGGGCGCGCTGGCGAGCCTCCGCCTGGGCCGCGCGCTGACGCAGGTTGCTGAGGGCGTTCTCGACCTCGCGGAAGGCGCTGAGGGCCGTCTCACGGTAGGCGGCGTAGGCCTCCTCGTCCCTCGCGCGCGCCGCCTTCAGGTTCGACGCGTTCCTTCCGCCATCGAAGATCGGGATGTTGATGGCGCCCGAGATCGACCAGGTGCGGCTCTGGTTCTCGACGAGCTGGTTGTCCTGGGAGCTCTCGAGGCCGGCGGTGCCCATCAGGCTCACGGCCGGGTAGAACTGGGCACGGGCGGCCTTCACGCCCGCCTCTGCTGCGGCGATCCGGCGCTCAGCCTCGACCAGGTCGGGGCGGCGGCTCATTAGCTGGGCGGGTATCGTGGAGGGGACCGCGGGAGGGGAGAGTTCGTCGAGCGGCCTCGCCTCGACGCGGAACACGCTCGACGACTGGCCGCAGAGCTCGGCCAGGGCGTTCTCGAGCTCCGCACGCCGCTGGACCACGTCGACCAGGTCGGCCTCGGTGTTCGCCGTCTCCACGCGTGCCCGAAGGAGGTCGACGTCGCTCGCGGAGCCCCCCTTGACCCGGCGGTCCTGCACCTCCTCCGACTCCTTTCGAAGGCCCACCGTTCGGGTGAGCACGGCCACCTCCGAGTCGGCAGCTCGAAGCGCGAAGTAATTGGAGGCCACCTGCGCCGCGAGGGTCAGCCGTACGCCCTCGCGGTCGGCGAGCGACGCCTCTGCGTTCGCGCGGGCCTGGTCGCGCGCGTGGCGCACGCGGCCGAACAGGTCCACCTCGTAGCCGACCGCGAGCGGCAGCTGGAAGTCGCTGTAGGTGTTGGTGAGCACCTGTCCCTCGAAGGTGGAGGGCGCCGTGATTCCGGAGGAGGCCGGGAAGAAGCCGCTTCCGACCAGCCGCGAGGTGGCCACAGGACCCGTGTTGGTCGTGCGCTGGCGGGACAGCTGGATCGGGGCCGACAGCTTGGGGTACAGGTCGGCCGCGACCGCACCGGCGGCGGCACGGGCCTCCGTGACGCGGGCCACGGCGGCCTGAAGGTCCTGGTTGGACTCGATGGCCTGCGCCTCCAGGCGGTTGAGCACGGCGTCCCCGAAGAGGGTCCACCAGGGGGACGCCGGAGCGCCGGACGACGGCGCCGGGCCGCCCGTGTCGGCGCCGCGGAACTGGGTCGGCACGACGAGCGTTCCCGCCGGGACCGGCAGGGCGAAGGCATCCTCGGCGCGGGCACGCGCCATGGCCGAGGCGGCGGCGAGCGCCAGGACCGCTCGGACGACGCTTCCGGCGGACATGGGAAGGTTTGCGGCGTTCATCGAATCTTGACGCTCACCACCGCGGACAGACCGGGCCTGAGCCGATCCTCGAAGCCGGCCACGCTCGCCGGGTCGAAGACGATCTTCACCGGCACCCTCTGGACCACCTTCGTGAAGTTGCCCGTCGCGTTGTCCGCCGGCAGCAGGGCGAATTGTGCGCCGGTCGCCGGCGCGATGCTTTGGACGCGGCCCGTGAAGACATGGCTCCCGACGGCGTCTATCGTGACCTCGACCGGCTGGCCCGGGGCCATGCCCCGCAGCTGGGTCTCCTTGAAGTTGGCCGTAACCCAGTAGTCGGCGTCGACCAGCGCGAAGAGCGACTGGCCCACCTGCACGCGGTTGCCCACCTCGACGTTCTTGTTGCCTATCCGACCGTCGGAGGGCGCCGTGATCGTCGTGTACGAGAGCTCGCGCTCGGCGTCCCGCACCGACTGCCGGTCCGACTCCACCCGGGCCCGGACGGAGGCGAGCTGGGCCTCGGCAGACTCGATCGCGGCCGCGTCCGCGCGGACCTTGGCGCCGGCCGCCAGCAGGCTGGCCTTGGCGGCTGCGAGGTTGGCCGCGGCGGCCGCTGCGGCGCTGCGGGTCGTGTCCACCTGCGACTGGGATATCGTGCGGGTGTCCGCCTGGAACAGGCGCTCATTGCGGCCGTTGTTCACGTTCGCGAGGTCGAGCTCCGCGGCCGACTGGCCGACCTGGGCCTCTGCCACCGCCACCTGTGCGCGGTCCTCGGCCTCCTGGGCGCGCGCCTGATCCGCCGCGGCCTGCGCCTTCAGGATGTCCGCCTTCGAGGCCTCGAGCGCCGCGCGGCTCTTCTCGAGCGCGATCTGCTCGCCGAGGGCGTCCAGCCGGGCGAGCACCTGGCCCGCCTTCACCGACTGGTTCTCGTCGGCTTGCACCTCGGTCACCGAGCCGTCAAGCCGGGAGCTGATCATGTGCACGTGTCCTGCCAGGTAGGCGTCGTCCGTCTCGCTGAAGGCGTACTGCCTCTGGATGAAGTGCACGACCCACGCGGCCGCAGCCACACCAAGGACGACCAGGGCCCAGAACCCGGGACCGCGCCTCTTGGCGGGTTCCTTGGGCGCCGCGCGCGGATGCGAAGTCTTCTTGTGCGTGGGCTCGTCTGCCGGCGCTTGCGGCGGCGAGGCGGGCGTGGAGTCGGTGTGCGGCATGTCGGTGTTGGTTTAAACTATGGGAAAAGCGATCAGTGTACGGCGGCGGCCGCCTCCTCCTCGTGTGCGGCCGCATCGGCCTTGCGGGCCGGCGTCGCGGTCTTCTTGCCGAGAAGGAAGATGAGCGGGATCGACGCCACGAAGAGCACGGCCACGTAGAAGAAGATGTCGCTGTAGGCCAGGACTGCGGCCTGCCCGTTGATCGAGCGGTCCACCATGCCCATCGCCGCCTGATGGGCGGCCATCGGCGAGGCCCCGTGCCGGGCGAGGCCGGCCGCGACCGACTCGATGCGGTCGCTAGCTGCCTGGCTGAAGGCGGTCACCTTCGCGACGAGGATCGTGCGGTGGACGCTCAGCCTGCGGGCAAGCATGGTGGTGATGAGCGCGATGCCGATGCTGCTGCCGAGCTGGCGCGTGAGGCTGTAGATGCCCGCCCCCGCGGGGATGTCCTTCTTCGGCAGCGGCCCGAGGGTGGCGATGCTGAGCGGCATGAACATCATCACGCTGCCCAGGCCGCGAAATACGAGCGGCCAGAACAGATCACCCGCGCCGGTCCCGGGGTTGATCCCCATCAGCATGACGCCGGTGCCGGCGGTGAGGAGCGCACCCATCGCGATCAGCAGCCGAGGGGGCATCCTGCTCGCGACGCGCCCGTAGACGACCATCGTGAGCGCCGAGGCGAGGGCCCCCGGCACGAGGATCTCCCCGCTCTGGAGCGCCGTGTAGTGCAGGAAGTCCTGAACGAAGATCGGGACCGCGAACATGATGCCGTACAGGCCCATTCCGAGGATGGCCGAGTAGATGCTCCCCCCGATCATCGAGGGAAAGCGCAGGATGCGAAGGTCTACGGCCGGGTGCTCGGTGGTCAGCTCGCGGTGCACGAAGAGGCCGAGCCCGATGACGCTGGCGATCGCCGTAGAGAGGATGAAGTTAGAGGAGAACCAGTCGTCCTGCTGGCCCTCCTCGAGCATGATCTGGAACGAGGCGAGGCCCACCGAGAGGTACCCGATCCCGGACCAGTCGACCGTGGCCTCCGGGTGGAGCGAAGACTTCTCGTCGCGCGGGAAGAGCACCCAGCACATCCACACCGCCAGCATCCCCAGGGGCAGGTTGATAAAGAAGATCCATCGCCAGCCCAGGTTGTCGGTCAGCCACCCTCCCAGGACCGGTCCCACCGCCGGACCGGCGATCACGCCCAGTCCGAAGAGCGCCTGCGCCATCGGCCTCTCGTCGGGGCGAAACGCCTCGAAGACCAGCGACTGCGCCTTGGCGAGGAGGCCGCCCCCGGTGATCCCCTGGATCACCCGGGCGAAGATGAGCTCGCCCAGGCTCTGCGACACGCCGCAGAGGAGCGAGGCCAGGGTGAAGCCCACGAGCGAGAAGAGGAAGTAGTTCTTCTTGCCGAAGCGCAACCCGAGCCAGGCCGAGAGCGGGATGATGACGACGTTGGCGCACGCGTAGCTGGTCGAGACCCACCCGGCCTCGGAGAGGGTGGCGCCCAGGTTGCCCCGGATGTCCGGAAGGGCCACGTTCGTGATCACGGTGTCGATCACCTCCAGGATGGCGCCCAGGGACGCCGCCAGCGTGATCGCCCACTTGAGCACGCCGCGGTCGAGCAGCCTGCGCGCGATCGGCGAGAGGTAAGCCGGGTCCGAGCCGTAGAGGCCCGAGCCGGGGGCTGAGGCTGCGGCGCTCACGAGGCGGCGGTGAGGGTGTGGCGGCTGGCCGCCATCTCCGCGCCCAGGCGCCGGACAAGGTACGACGAAAGCAGCAGCTTGTGCTCCTCGACGATCGCCGCACGCGCCTTCGGGCGCGCGTCGCCGCACAGTAACACCATGCCCCTGACCGCCTGAAGGGTCGTGCTCGCAGCCTGGAGGGCCTCGTCCGCTGAAAGTGCCGGGTTCTTCTTGAGGAAGATCCGGGAGAAGTACCCCACGATGCGCTGGCGCTTGGCCGGGTCACCCTTGAGTTTCACCGGTGACTTGAAGATGGGAAAGAAGGCCGGCTGCGCGTCCGCGAGCTCGATGAAGCGGTCGATGATCGTGGCCCCCAGCTGTTCCGGGTCGAGGGCGTCGGCCTCGTCCAGGAGGGCCGCCCAGCGGAGCTCCAGGTCCGTTCCGAACCTCTGGAACAGGGCC
>CAIXHE010000005.1 GCA_903919205.1 uncultured Opitutaceae bacterium
CCTACGTGGCGCGCGTGCGCAGCCCGGCCCCGGGCTGGTATGAGTCCTTCCGGTATTTCACGCCGGGCTGGACGGCGACTGTCGATGGACGATCGGCCGAGCTGCGGCGCAGCCCGAACGGGCTCATTGCCGTTGCGGTGGGCGCAGGGACGAGCGAGGTGCGGCTCGCCTACAAGCCCCCGGGCGTCCTATCGGCCTCCTACGCGGTCATGGGGGCCGCCTGGCTGGGGCTTTGCGGGGTGTCCCTCGCGCGCGGCCTGCGCCCGAATGAATTGAATGGCGGCTGGCGGAAGAAGCCCTAGAACTCCAAGCCCATGAAAATAGCCCGTCCCGACTCCCGCGTGCTGGTCACAGGCGGTGCTGGCTTCATCGGGTCTCACCTGGTGGACACCCTGGTGGCGTCGGGCCGCCGCACGACGGTCCTCGACAACTTCCGCAACGGGAAGCGCGAGAACCTGGAGGCGGCCCAGCGCACGGGCCTCCTGACGGTGGTCGAGGGCGACATCACCGACGCGGCGACCTGCGAGCGGGTCGTCGGGGCCGGATTCGACGCCATCTATCACCTGGCCTGCCTCGGGGTCCGGCACTCGCTCCACGACCCCCTCGGGAACCACGAGGTGAACGCGGCCGGGACCCTGCACCTGCTCCAGGCCGCGCTGCGGGCGGGCACCGGGCGGTTCGTCTACATGTCGACGAGCGAGGTCTACGGGGCTGCGCTCACGTTTCCGCTGACCGAGCGGGAGGCGACCTGGCCGACCACCGTCTACGGGGCCTCCAAGCTCGCGGGCGAGCACTATGCCGCGGCGTTCCACCGCGTGCACGGTCTGCCGGTCATCCGGGTGCGCCCCTTCAACAACTACGGCCCCCGCGCCCACTTCGAGGGCGACTCGGGCGAGGTGATCCCGCGCTTCATCCTGAGGGCGCTCGCGGGCGAGCCGCCGGTCATCTTCGGCGACGGCAGCCACACCCGGGACTTCCTGCACGTGAAGGACTGCGCGCGGGGGCTCGTCGCGATCGCCGAGTGCGACGCCCTGGTGGGCGACCTGGTCAACCTGGGCTACGGCGAGGAAACGACCGTCGCCGACCTGGCGCGCCTGGTCCTGAAGGCCGTCGGGCGGTCCGACCTCCAGGCCCTCCATGCGCCCGAGCGCCCCGGCGACGTCCCGAGGCTCAAGGTGGATTCCTCGAAGCTGCGAGGCGCCACCTCCTTCGTGCCCACCACCTCGCTCGAGTCGGGGCTCGCCTCCACCGTGGACTTCTACCGCAGCCTCTACGAGGCCCAGCCCGAATGCCTGGCACAGATGCAGGTGCGCAACTGGGAGGTTGCATGATCCCGCTCGCCCGACCCGAGCTCGGCGAGGAGGAGATCGCCCTTGTGGCCGAGACGATCCGCAGCGGCTGGATCACCCAGGGACCCCGCGTGGCCGAGTTTGAGGCGGCCTTCGCGGCGCGGGTCGGCGCGGCCCACGCCGTGGCCGTGTCCAACTGCACCACGGGCCTGCACATCAGCCTGATCGCGGCCGGCGTGGGGCCCGGCGACGAGGTGATCGTGACTCCCCACAGCTACATCGCCTCCGCGAACGCCATCCTGTACTGCGGCGCCCGTCCGGTGTTCGTCGACATCGACCCGCTCACCCTGAACATGGATCCGGCCCGGGTGCCCGCGGCCGTCACGGCGCGCACCAAGGCCATCATGGCGGTCCACCAGGTCGGCCGCCCCGCCGATCTGGCCGAGCTCGCCCGGATCGCCGCGGAGCGCGGCCTGCACCTGATCGAGGACGCCGCCTGCGCGATCGGCAGCTCGTACCGGGGAAGGCCCATCGGCGACAACACCTACTCGCCGCTCGTCTGCTTCAGCTTCCATCCGCGCAAGGTGATCAGCACGGGCGACGGGGGCATGGTCACGACCGGCGACGCCGGGCTCGCCCGGCACCTGCGGCTGCTCCGCCAGCACGGGATGTCCGTCAACGACCTCGTGCGCCACACCTCGAAGACGGTGGTCACCGAGTCCTACCCCATCCTGGGCTACAACTACCGGCTGACCGACGTCCAGGCGGCGATCGGCCTGGGTCAGATCGCCCGGCTGGACGGCATCGTCGCGCGGCGACGGGCGCTCGCCGCCCGCTACCACGCCGCCCTCTCGGGCATCCCCGCCATCGAGCTCTTCACGGACCCCGCGGACTGCGTCTGGAACTACCAGAGCTACGTGATCCGCCTGCGCGGCTCGCGGGCGCCCGCCCGCGACGCCTTCATGCAGCGCCTGCTCGAGGACGGAATCGCGAGCCGCCGCGGCATCATGTCGATCCATCGGGAGCCCTGCTACACCGAGCGCATGGGGCCGCAGTCGTTCCCGGCAAGCGAGGCCGCCAGCGACCAATGCGTGTGCTTGCCACTCTACACCCAGATGAGCGACGCTGACCTCGACACCGTTTGTGCCGCGGTCAGACGGCACGCCCCCGCTTCCTGACAATGCCCCCTGACGCCGCCCCACCCCTACCGGCAAACCCCTACAACCCCTTCTGCTGGATCGCCGGATCGCCCGCGATCGGCGAGGGCACCTGGATCGGCGCCTTCACGCTGATCGACGGCCTCGGCGGCCTCACGATCGGCCGCGGCTGCAACATCGCCTGCGGGGCCCAGATCCTGTCGCACTCCACGGTCAAGCGCTGTGTCAGCGAGCGGAGCTACGACGCGATCGACAAGCGCCCGACCGAGGTCGGCGACTACGTGTTCATCGGGGCCAACGCGGTCGTCCAGATGGGCTCGAAGATCGGGCACCACAGCGTCATCGGGGCCGGAGCCGTCGTCCTCGAGGGCGCCGAGATCCCGCCCTACTCCCTCGTGGCCGGCGTTCCGGCACGGGTCGTGCGCGACCTACGCGACGAGGTAAGGGCCTGGTCGGGAGGCGCCGCATGAGCACCGCGGTCCCCACCCTCTCGATCGTCGTCGCCGCCTTCAACGAGGAGGGCAATCTGCCGCTCCTCTTCGAGCGCGTGCGGGCGCTCGACTGGGCGACCCTCGGGCTCGAGCCCGAGTTCGTCTTCGTCGACGACCATTCGAGGGACCGCACCCCCGAGATCCTAGCGGGCTTCGCCGCGGCCGACCCCCGGGTCAAGGTGCTTCGCTTCTCCAAGAACTTCGGCAGCCACAAGGCCTTCACCGCCGGCCTCGAGCACTGCAGCGGCGACGCCGCCGTGATCCTGGCCGCGGACCTGCAGGATCCGCCCGAGACCGTGCCTCAGCTGGTCGGGAAGTGGCGCGCGGGCGCACGCGTGGTCTGGGCGGTGCGCGACGAGCGCGAGGGCGAGTCCCTGGCGACCCGGCTTCTTTCGCGCCTCTACTACCAGCTCATGCGGCGCTTCGCCGAGGTCCAGCCCCCCACGAAGGGCGCCGACTTCCTCCTCGTCGATCGGTGCATCCTGGACGAGCTGCGGGCCGCCCCGGAAAAGCACACCTCAATCCTCTCCCTGATCCAGTGGATGGGCTTTGACCAGGACCACATCACCTACACCAAGGCCGCCCGGCACAGCGGCCGCTCCAAGTGGACCGTGCGCAAGAAGGTGAAGCTCGCGGTCGACTCGTTCGTCAGCTTCTCCTACGCGCCCGTGCGCCTCGCCTCGGCCTGCGGGCTGCTGTTCGCCTTCAGCGGGTTCGCCTACGCGGCGGTGATCGCCGTGCGCGCCCTGATGCTCGGAAGCCCCGTGCAGGGATGGTCCTCGATGATGTGCGTCCTCTTGATCGTCTCGGGCGTCCAGCTGGTGATGCTGGGGATCCTCGGCGAGTACCTCTGGCGCACCTTCGACGAGACCCGGGGCAGGCCTCGCTACATTGTCGAGAAACGCATCAATCTTTGAATCCGACCCCTCGTTGATGAGTCGCCCCTCGACGCAGGAAAAGCCCCCCCATAGTCGCGCGGATGCGGGAGGGGCCGCGGCGCTGGCCCTCCTGGACGCGGCGATCGCCGCCTGGCTCTGGTTCGCGTTCAGGCGCTTCACGGAGCCCGTGGGCGGCTTCTGGACCGGCCTCGTTGCCGCCGCGGCGGTCCTACCGCTGCTGACGGGGTACCTGGGCCTGGACCCCTCTGCGGGACACGGGCGCCTGTCGACGGCGGCGCGGGCCCTCTCAGCCGGGGCCGCGGGCGCCGCGCTCTGGGCGATCTTGTCGCGTTTCGGCTGGGTCGGGCTGACCCTCGCCCAATCCGCGTGGCTCGGCTTTGCCGCCGCGGGACTTGCCTGGGCCGCGCGGGCGCTCCTCGCGGGCACCCGCTCGGCCGGTCCCGGGATGGGCTCCGAGCTCGCTCGCTGGGGCGTCCTGGGGGTGTCCGCGACGCTCATGCCGCTCTGCTTCTACTCCCGACTCTCGCTGGGCTCGGGCGATGCCCACTGGTACGGGATCATGCTGGCGGACTTCATCACCCAACTGCGCTCGGGGGTGTTTCCCATATGGGTGGGCCAGAGCGTGTATGCGTTCAACGGGGCCGTCTCTCCCCTGCGCTTCGCCCCGGGCTTCCAGGTCCTGGGAGGCCTCCTCGACCTCCTGACGGGACAGTCGCTCGAGCCCCTCGCCCTGCGCAACCTCGAGCTCGCGCTCTGCGCGCTCATGGGCGCCTACAGCTGCTATGCCTGCCTGCGGCCGATCGTCGGGAACGGCCGCTGGATCGCCTGCCTGCTGTCGGTGCTCTGGATCCTTGGCCCGGGCGTGGTCGCCCCGCTCATGTCGGGCGACCAGTACATGACCTTCACGGCGGTGCCCTTCGTGCCCCTGGTGCTGCACGGCTGCTGGCGGGTGTGGCATCTGGACGACCGC
>CAIXHE010000006.1 GCA_903919205.1 uncultured Opitutaceae bacterium
CGCTTGGGCGTCCCGCCCTCGGCCGGCATCAGGTAGACCTCGGTGTTGCCGTCGTACTGGGCCGTGAAGGCGAGCTCCCGGCCGTCCGGCGAGAACCGCGGGAAGATGGCGTAGCCCGGGGCGTTCGTCAGCCGGCGGGCCTCGCCTCCCGAGAGCGGCGCCGAATAGAGCTGGTCCGCGTAGGAGAACACCACCCGCTTGCCGTCCGTCGACGGGAAGCGAAGGAGGCGGGTCTCGTCCGCCGCGGGCGGGGTCTGGGCGAACGCGGGAGAGGCTAGCAGGGCCAGGGCCGCGAGGAGGGTGATGCGGTGGGTCATGTGGGGGGTTCGAAGGAGGTGAACCCTAGCCCACAATCCCCGCGGAGCCAACGGGAATCCTTCGGCCCCGGCAGGGGACGCCCCCGGGCTAGGCGGTCTCCAGAATCTTGTAGAGGCGCTTCACCATCGCCGACGCGTCATCTAGCAAGCCAGCGGATATCAACGCGTTGTCAAGGACCTGCTCGGCCACAAGCCGCGCCTTCTCGGGCGAGGAGACGAGGAGCGACGACAGGTGCTTCATGACCGCGTGCGCCGGGTTGATCTCGAGGTCCACGCGCACCGGCTCCTTGGCGCCGTCCTTGTTCATGGCCTTCATGATCCGCCTCATGTGGGGCGACCCGAACTTGTCCGAATTGAGCGCGAGCGCGGGCGAGTCCACGAGGCGTGTGCTGGCACGCACGTCCGACACGCGCTCGCCGAGCGTTTCCTTCAGGGCGGCCACGAGGGCCTGGGTCTCCGCCTCGCCGAGGCCGCCCTCGACCTTCGGCTGGTCCGAGAGCTTCACGTCGGCGTGGTCGGCTGCGGTCAGCTTCTTGCCGTCGAATTCGCGCACGTTGTTCATCACGTACTCGTCGACGGTCTCGTAGCAGAACAGGACCTCCAGGTTGCGGGCCTTGAAGCCCTCGAGGTAGGGCCCGGCCTCGATCGACTCGCGGTTCGGGCCCACCAGGTAGTAAATCTCCTTCTGGTCGGCGCCCATGCGCGAGACGTAGTCGGCGAGCGACGTGGACTTGCCCTTCTCGGTCAGCGACGAGTCGAACCGCAGCAGCTTGGTGAGGGCGTCCTTGTGCGTGAAGTCGAGGGCGGCCCCCTCCTTGAGGAACACGCCGAACTCCCTGTAGAAATCGAGGTACTCGACGGGGTGGTTCACGGACTCCTCGTCCAGGAACTTGATGAAGCGCTTCGTGATGACGCGGTTGAGCTTCTCGACGAGCGAGCGGTCCTGCATCGTCTCGCGCGAGATGTTGAGCGGCAGGTCCTCGCTGTCGACGACGCCCTTCAGGAAGCGCAGCCACTCCGGCAGCAGGTCCTTGGGCCTGGAGTCGATCAGGACCTTCCGGCAGTACAGGGCCACCGACGGCTCGAGGCGCGAGAGCCCCAGGCGCTCGGTGTTGTGCCGGGGCACGAAGAGCAGCGCGTTGATCGAGAGCGGGGCATCGGCGCTGAAGTGCAGCCGCAGCAGCGGCTTCTCGGAGTCGTGGGACTGGAACTTGTAGAACTCGTCGTAGTCCTCCTCCTTGATCTCGCTCTTGCTGCGCAGCCAGAGCGCCTGGACGGTGTTGACCCTCTTGCCGTTCAGGTTGATGGGGAATGAGACGAAGGCGCTGTACTTCTCGATGATCTCGCGGATGCGCCAGTCCTGGCTGAACTCGGAGCACTCGTCCTTCAGCTCGACGACGATCTTGCATCCGCGGCGCTCCCCGGGGCTGTCCTCGATCGTGAAGCTGCCGGCGCCGTTGCTCGTCCAGACGAGGCCGGGCTCGGACTCGCGCCAGGAGTGGGTGTAGACCTTGACCGACTTGGCCACCATGAACGCCGAGTAGAAGCCCACGCCGAACTGCCCGATGAGGCCGGCCGCCTTCTGGTCGCCCTCGCCGAGGGCCTTCACGAAGGCCTTGGAGCCCGAGTGGGCGATCGTTCCGAGGTTCTCCACCAGCTCGGCCTGGGTCATCCCGATGCCGAAGTCCTGAATGGTGAACGTCTTGGCCTTGTCGTCGGTGGTGATGTTGATCTCGAGCTCGAGCTTGTCGTCGAAGACCGACTTCTCGGTGACCGAGAGGTGGCGCATCTTCTCGAGCGAGTCGGAGGCGTTCGACACCAGCTCGCGCACGAAGATCTCCTTCTCCGTGTAGAGCGAGTGGATGACGATATCGAGCAGCTGCTTGATCTCAGCCTGAAACTCGAAGGTCTGGGGGGTGGCCGTGGGCATGGTCATTTTGGGAAATGGAGGCCCGACCTTACTCCGCGGGGCCCAAAAATCAACGCTGCATCGCGCCCAAGGAGGGGCGCAGTGTCCGCGCTCAGCTCTTGGTGCGGAACCCGCCGCACAGCCAGACGATCGCGCAGATCACCAGGATGAAGGCGAAACCGCCGCCGCCGTAGGCGGGACCACCGTAATAGTAGCCGCCGCCGCCGAACAGGAGCAGGAAGACAAGGAACAGGAGGATGAGGTTCATGGGGGGATCATAGCCCCCGGGCGGAGCCCCCGCCATGGGGTCTACACCGCCCTCTCACTCCTGGGTCACCTGGTAGGCGTCGCCGGCCAGCAGCACGTAGGGGCCCGCCGCCAGGTCGGAGGTCGTGGTGACCAGCAGGTAGCCGTCCGCGGGGCGACGGCCAAAGACCGAGACCCTGGGGCCGACAAGCCGGGCCGCCTTCGTCGAGGCGCCCCGGACCTCCACGCGCACGCGACCGTCCCTCATGACGTCGGCGGGGGAGATCTCAACCTGCGCGGCCTGCGAGGAGGCCCCGACCATGAGAAGCGTCCAGGCGGTCGAGTCGCTCTTCACCGGGGTGTCCTTCCCGCTGAACTCCACGTAGGAGACCTTCTGCTTGGCCTTGGCCCTCGAGAGCACGTCGACGCCGGTCGCGACGATCGCCATCAGGTTCGTCGGCAGCCGCAGCTCGCTCCCGTCGTCGGCCGTCTCGAGCGCGACGTGGCCGAGGTTGTCGGGCAGCCGGGTCCACGCCCCGTGCTGCAGCAGGTAGGCTCCCGGGGCCTTGGGGAACGAGGGAAAGACCGCGCCGTCCGCCTTGGGCGCGTCCGGCTCCGCGCTCTCCGTCGTGGCCGAGAGGAAGGCGCTCGCCGAGAACTCGATCGTCCACTGGTCGTTGCCCTCGATTCGGCCCGAGAGCAGGGGGCCCGAGACCGACAGGTGGATCGTGGCGTCGGCCAGCGACTTGAAGAACGGGGCGTTGAAGCCTTCGCTCGTGTCGAGCGACCCGTGGCCGTTGGTGTGCAGGTCCAGGGACCCAGTGGCCGGATCGAGCGTGCCCTCGAACTCGCGGCGCACGGAGGGATTGGCGATCGGCGAGAACACCACCCGCACCGTGTGCGAGGCCTCGTCCACCGACAGGATCGAGAGGCGAACCCGCGCCACGAAGCCCTGCTCCTCGCGCAGCTTGCCGTCAAACTCGATGCCGGGGCGGCAGACCGCCCGAAGCGCCCGCGCCCGCGCCTGGCCCTCCGCCCTCAGGCGATCGAGGTCGGCCTGCGAGGCGGGTGCCAGGGAGCAGCTGAACGCATCGTCGCCCCCCGAGATCGCGCCGTCGGACACGGCGAGGCTGAGCTCGATCGCATCGCGGCTGCCGAGGAGGGAGGCCGCGGGGGCATCCTCGACGGCGTCCGCGGCCGGCGAGGACAGGCGCAGCGGCGCGCCTGCCGATCGGCGGGCGTTCGCGAGGATGCTCCCGTGGAAGGGCCGCTTCCAGGGATGGTCGGGCGACTCGGCCACGGCCTCCACCTCGTCGCCGCCCTCCGAGCGGCGAAGGATGCGAAGGAGCACCGCCTGCCTCTGGACCGGCGTGCCATAGGCGACGGACCCGAGATAAAGCCTCCCCGGCTCGGTCGCGCCCCAGGCGCCCCTGAACTCGGCATCCAGGCGCTCGCGCAGGGCGGCCGCGGCGCCTGCGCTCAGGGCCCTGAAGGAGACCTGGTAGCGGCGGTCGCTGCTCGAGAGGGCGCCCGGGGCCTCGAAGGCGAGCGGGAAGGTCCAAGCCTGCGTCGTCTCGAGGAACGCACCGGCCCCGCGCACGGCCTGGCGCGGCAGGGAGACGAGGGTGAGGGTCGGGGAGGCGAAGGCCTCGTCCGAAGCCCAGCTGCCGCTGAAGGCCCTCGCCTCGCGCCATCCCCCGTCGTTGCGCAGGAGCGCCGACACCTCGCGCGTCGGCGAAACCGCCGTGATCTCAAGGTACAGGGGAACGCTGTGCTGGGTGCCCGCCTCGACGGCGGAGCCCTCGAAGAGGGTGCCGGGCGCCAGCCGCGCCAGGAAGGCCTTCCTGCGGGCGTCCACCTGCGCCGCCGTGGTCTCTTCGGCCAGCCTGCGCGCCTCGCCGGCGCGCGCCGCGAAGGCCCTCAGGTCGGACACGCCCGAATGCAGGCGCGCGTCGTCCGCCGCGTCCCCGGCCACGAAGGTCGAGTCGCCGAAGGTGGAGCGCGGGTCGCCCCGGGGTGCGCCCCGGTTGAACGCGCTCGACTCCACCGAGAGCCTCCAGGCACCCGCCTCGCGGCGGGCCTCGACCAGGCATTCGAAGTCGAACTCGGAGCCGGCCGCCGCCGTCTCGCGCAGCACGGTCCAGAGGTAGGGATCGGCGGGGAAGGGGGCTGCGCTCCGGTAGACCGGGTCGGTGCGCAGGGTCGCCTGGGCAAGAAGCTCGCGCGCGGGGGCGGTCTCGGCCGGGTCGGCCCCGGTGAGGTGCTGCAGGTAGTCGGCCGAGTCGATCCTCGTGTAGAGGGTCTGGATCGCCCGGGCCCGCGCCTCCACCGAGATTTCGAGGCCCGCCTCGTCCTGGCGGACGGTGCTCTGGGAGACGACGGTGAAGCGCACCCGGCCCGCGCCGAGGCTCCGGTCGAGAAATCCCTCCAGCTGCGAGCGCGGCAGCGGCGGGCGCCCGTGCTGCCAGAGGAGCAGCCCCACCACCGCCACCAGCAGCAGCGCGGCGGCTGCGGCGATGCGCGCCCTCTGGGCGGGGGCGATCATCGCGGCTCCCGCGGGGATCCTCCGCGGGGCGATCCGGTTCCGCTCATATCTTGTCGTTCATGCGGCGCAGCCTCTCGGCCATCACCGCCATCAGCTGGAGCGAGAAGAACGGGTTCTGCTGGACGAGGAAGGTGAAGCGCCTGCGGTCGATGCGCACCAGCCGCGCGTCGGACTTGACGACCGCGACCGCGATCCTCGGCTTGTCCTCGACCAGGGCCATCTCGCCGAACACGCCCCCGGCCTCGACCGTCTCGACCACCGTTCCCCGGATCACGATCTCGACGGCGCCCTCGATCACCGCGAACATTTCGTGGCCCAGATCGCCCTCCTTGAACACGGTCTGGCCCGCCTTGAACGCCTCGGCCTGGGTATCCCTCGCAAAAAGATCAATTTTCATGGGTGTGGAGCGGCGATAGTGGTGGTTTCCGGACCCGAGACAATCTCCGAACCGCACGGCGGCCACCTTCCTCGGGAGTTGCGGGGCCCGCGGATCGGGCTACGCTTTGCCCATGAGCGAGAACAACCGGGGCCTGCTGAGCGCGGACGTGAGGATCGGGCATGTGCACCTCAAGGTGGCGGACCTGGACCGCTCCCTGGCCTTCTACTGCGGGGTGCTCGGCTTCGAGCTCATGCAGCGCTTCGGACCGGGCGCCGCGTTCATCTCGGCGGGGGGCTACCACCACCACATAGGCCTGAACACCTGGGAGAGCCTCGGCGGCCAGCCCCCGCCTCCGGGCACGACGGGCCTCTACCACCTGGCGGTCCTCTTCCCCACGCGCGGGGACCTGGCCCAGGCGCTTCGGCGCCTGGCGACGGCCGGGGTGGAGCTCGACGGCGCCTCCGACCACGGGGTCAGCGAGGCTCTCTACTTGCGGGACCCGGACGACAACGGCGTGGAGCTCTACTGGGACCGCCCCCGGGAGGCCTGGCCGAGGGACCCCTCCGGCGGGGTCGCCATGTACACGCGCAGGCTCGACCTGGGATCTCTGCTGGCCGAGCCCGACCCGGCTCCCCGCGCCTAGCCGCCGAGGTAGGACGCCTTCAGCTGGGGGTTGTTGCGGAGGTCCGCGCTCGGGCCCTCCATCGTGATCAGCCCGGTCTCGAGCACGTAGGCCTGGCTGCTCACCTCGAGGGCCAGGTTGGCGTTCTGCTCGACGAGCAGGATCGCGATGCCCCGGTCCCTGTTGATCTCCTGGATCTTCTCGAAGATCGTGCTGATCAGGCGCGGGGCGATGCCGAGCGAGGGCTCGTCGAGCATCAGGAACTTGGGCTCGCCCATGAGCGCGCGGCCGATCGCGAGCATCTGCTGCTCGCCGCCCGAGAGCGTGCCGGCGACCTGGCGCAGGCGCTCCTTCAGGCGCGGGAAGATGCCGAAGACGTACTCGCGGTTGCGCCCGATCACGGCCTTGTCCCTCTGGAGGTAGGCGCCCATGGCCAGGTTCTCGTCGACCGTCAGGTTCGAGAACACCATCCGGCCCTCGGGGACGTGCCCCAGGCCCCGCGCGACAATCCGGTGGGCGGCCAGCTGTGTGATGTCCTCGCCGAGGAACACCACCGTACCGCGCTTGGGCCGCAGGAGCCCGGAGATCGTGCGCAGGGTGGTGGTCTTCCCCGCCCCGTTGCCCCCGATCAGGGTCACGATGGCCCCCTGGTCCACCTTGAGCGAGATGCCCCGCAGCGCGGAGATGGCCCCGTAGGAGACGTGGAGGTCCTTGATCTCGAGCATGGCCGTCCTAGTGGTGGGCGCGGCCCGTGTCGTGGGGCTCGCCGAGGTACGCCTCGATCACCTTGGGGTCGTTCTGGATCTGCGACGGCGGCCCCTCGGCTATCTTGACGCCGTAGTCGAGGACCGCGATCCGCTTGCAGACCCCCATCACGACCCGCATCGAGTGCTCGACGAGCAGGATGGTGAGGCCGAACTCCCGGTGGATCCTCTGGATCAGCTCCATCAGCTCGACCTTCTCGGAGGGGTTCATGCCGGCAGCGGGCTCGTCGAGCAGCAGCAGCTTGGGCTGCGTCGCGAGGCAGCGCACGATCTCGAGGCGGCGCTGCTCGCCGTAGGGCAGGCTGTTCGCCGGGGCGCCGGCGTGGCGGCGCAGGTGGAAGAGCTCGAGCAGCTCGTTCACGCGGTGGGTGGTCCCGGCCTCGTCCGCCCGGAACGCCTCGCCCCTGACGAGCGTCTGGAGGGGGCCGGTAGTGCGGTGCAGGTTGCAGGCGACCCGCACGTTGTCGAACACCGAGAGGCTCTTGAAGAGGCGGATGTTCTGGAACGTGCGCGCGAAGCCCGCCTCCACCACCTGGTCTACCCGCAGGCCCTCCAGGTCGCGGCCGCGCGAGCGGATCCGGCCGCTGGTCGGCTGGTAGACGCTCGTGATCAGGTTGAAGACGGTGGTCTTGCCGGCCCCGTTGGGTCCGATCAGGCCCACAAGGTCGCCCTCCTTCAAGGTGAGGTCGAGTGCGTTCACGGCCGTCAGACCGCCGAAGCGGATCGTCACCTTGTCGAGCTCGAGGATCGGTTCGCTCATCGGGGTCCCTCGGCCCTAGCCGCGCGCGCCCTTCAGGCGCTTCTGCAGGCGGCCGGCGATGGCCGCGTAGTCGAAGTTGAAGAGCCCCTTGGGGCGCACCAGCATGAGGGCGATCAGGAGCAGCGAGTAGAGCACCATCCGGTACTGGTCGACCGAGCGCAGCAGCTCCGGCAGCACGGTCAGCAGGATGGCCGCCATGATCACGCCCGGGGTGTTGCCCATGCCGCCCAGGATCACCATGACGACGATCTCGATGCTCTTCGTGAAGTCGAAGCCGGTGGGCGTGATCGTGAGCTTGAAGTGCGCGTAGAGGCCGCCCGCGACCCCCGCGAAGAACGCGCTCACGACGAACGCCACGATCTTGTAGCGGGTCGTGTTGAGGCCCACCGACTCGCTGGCCACCTCGTCGTCGTGGGTGGCGATGAAGCCGCGGCCGTAGGTCGAGCGCACCAGGCACACGACCGTGAACACCGTCAGCGCGGCGACCGAGTAGACCCAGAACACCGTCGTGTAGGCGGGGATCCCGTTGAGGCCGAGGGCGCCCCCCAGGGCGTCCACGTTCTGGAAGACGACGCGGATGATCTCGCCGAAGCCGAGGGTGACCAGCGCCAGGTAGTCGCCCTTCAGCCGCAGGGACGGCACGCCGACGGCGAGCCCCGCGGTCGCCGCCCCGAGGCCGCCCGCCAGGAGGGCGCCGAGGAACAGGAGCCCCTGCTGGAGGGCGCTGCCCCCGTCCTCGCCGAGGAGGCGGGGCCCGAGGAGGACCGTGATCGCAGCGGCGCCGTAGGCCCCGACCGACATGAAGCCCGCGTGCCCGAGCGAGAACTGCCCGGTGTAGCCGTTCACCAGGTTGAGCGACACGGCCAGGATGATGTTGATCCCGACCCCCGTCAGCACGTCGAGGAAGTACGGGTCGAAGTGGTCCGAGTAGTGGGAGACGCCGAAGGCCGCGGCGATGGCGAGGAGGAGCGCTATGAGCGGCTTCGGCATGGGGCTCTAGACCTTTTCCGCCGAGACGCGGCCCAGGAGGCCGGCGGGCCTGAAGAGAAGGATGGCGATCAGGATCGCGAAGGCGATGGCGTCCTTGTAGGTGGACCAGCGCGAGCCGTCGACGAAGGTCTCCACGAGGCCGAGCAGGAGCGCGCCGAGCGCGGCGCCCTGGATGTTGCCGATGCCGCCCAGGACCGCGGCAACGAAGGCCTTAAGGCCGGGAACGACGCCCATCAGGGGGTCGATGGACGGGTAGTTGAGGGCGTAGAGGACGCCGCCCGCGCCCGCGAGGGCCGAGCCGAGCGCGAAGGTGAACGAGATCACGATGTCGATGTTGATGCCGACCAGGAGGGCGGCCTTCGGGTTCAGGGCCACCGCACGCATCGCCGTGCCGATCTTCGTGCGGTGGACGATGAACTCGAGCGCGAACATGAGCACCGTGCTGACGGCGATCACGATCACCTGGTTCATGGAGATGATCAGCCCGCGGATCTCGATCACCCTGGACGGGAAGATGTCGGGGAACGCGCGCGGGGTCGCCCCGAAGATGAGCTGGCCGGCGTACTCGAGGAAGAGCGAGACGCCGATCGCCGTGATCAGCACGTTGAGCGTGGGGCCTCCGCGCAGCGGGCGGTAGACCAGGCGCTCGATCACGACGCCGAGGACGGCGCACCCGAGCATCGCTGCGCCCATGGACGCCATGCCGCCGAGGACGGTGCCGCGGGGCAGGTGCTCGCCGGCGTAGTACCCGATGAAGGCCCCCACCATGAACACATCCGAGTGCGCGAAGTTGATGAACCTGAGCACGCCGTACACCATCGTGTACCCGAGCGCGATGAGCGCGTAGATGGCGCCGAGGGATAGCCCGTTGATCAGCTGCTGCAGGAACTCGGACATCAGGGGGCCACGGTCTCCAGGAAGCTGAGCTTCCCGTCCCGGATCGCGATGATGGTTGCGGGCTTCGAGGCGTCCCTGTTGGAGTCGATGGTCGTGTCGCCGGAGGCCCCGCTGAAGTTCCGTGTCGCGGCGAGCGCCTCACGCACCTTGGGCCCCTCGGTCGAGCCCGCCTTGGTCATCGCCGCGGCGAGGACCCCCACCGAGTCGTAGCCGAGCGCCGCGAAGGCGTCCGGGGTCTGGTTCTCCCAGCGCGCCTTGAACCGCGCGACGACGGCGCGCACGCCGGGGCTGTTGTTCTCGGGCGAGAAGTGGGTGGAGTAGTAGCAGCCGTTGAGCGCGTCGCCGCCGATCTGGAGCAGCTCGTCGGCCACCCAGCCGTCGCCCCCGAGGAACGGGACCGTGATGCCGAGCTCGCGGGCCTGTCGCACGATCAGCGCCGCCTCGGTGTAGTAGCCGGGCACGAACACCGCGTCGCAGCCGGCGGCGCGGATCGCGGTCAGCTGGGCCCGGAAGTCCTTGTCACCCTCGGAGTACTTCTGCTCGACGGGAATCACCCCGCCCCCGGAGACGAACCGCTCACGGAAGAACTTGGCCAGCCCGACGCTGTACGCGTTGGACACGCTCGAGATCACGGCGACGCGCTTCGCCTTCAGCTCGTTGGCCGCGAAGGCCGCCATCACGGTCCCCTGGAACGGGTCGATGAAGCACACGCGGAAGATGTAGCTGCCCACCTGGGTCACCTTGGGGTTGGTCGCTGCCGGTGCGATCATCGGAACGTGCGCCGCCTGGGCGATCGGGGCCGCCTCGAGCGAGCGTCCCGAGGAGACCTCGCCGATAAGGGCGACCACCTTGTCGCGCGAGATCAGCTTCTTGGCGGCCGTGGCCGACTGGCCGGGGATCGTCTGGTTGTCCTCGGTCACGAGCTCGAGCGGCCGGCCGAGCACGCCGCCCGCGGCGTTGATCTCCTCGATCGCGAGCACGATGCCCTTGTGCGAGGACTGGCCGAAGCTCGCCTCCTTGCCGGTCAGGGAGGCGTACTCGCCCACCTTGATGGTCTCGGCCGCGCGCAGGCTGCCGAGGGCGAGCGCGGAAGCGAGGGCGAGGGTGAGTATCCGTAGGGGTCTGGGCATGGGGGGCGGGGTCTTCAGGGGGCGACGCTCTCGACGAACTGGAAATGGCCGTTGTGAACCTGGATGATGACCGCGTTCTTCGATGCGTTTCGGTTCGCGTCGATCGTGATGCGCCCGGTGACCGCGTCAAAGTTCTTTGTGGAGGCGATCGCGTCGCGCAGCGCTGCGTGCTCGGTCGTGCCGGCGCGCCGGATCGAGTCGGCGAGGACGAGCACCGAGTCGTAGCCGAGCGAGGCGTTCGAGTCGGGCTTGTCCCCGCCGTAGCGCTTCTGGTACTCGGCGACGAACGCCTGCACGCGGGGCGAGGGGTCCTCGGGCGAGTAGTGGGAGCAGAGGTAGGCCCCCTCCATGGCGTCCCCGCCGAGAGTAATGAGGTCCTCGGCCTCCCAGCTGTCGCCGCCGAAGACCGGCACCTTGATGCCGAGCTCGCGGGCCTGCTTCACGATCAGCGCCCCCTCGTTGTAGTAGCCCGGGCTGAAGATCGCATCCACGCCGGCCGCCCGGATCGCCGTCAGCTGGGCCTTGAAGTCCTTGTCGCCCTCCGCGTACTTGGGCTCGGCAGCGACCTCCCCGCCGCCCTCCACGAAGGCCAGCTTGAAGTACTTGGCGAGGCCGACGCTGTAGGCCGAGGTCGAGCTGGAGAATATGGCCACCCGGTGCGCCTTCAGGTGCGTCAGCGCGAACTTGGCGAGGACCGGGCCCTGGAAGGGGTCGATGTAGCACACCCGGAAGATGTAGTTGCCGGTCTCGGTCACCTTGGGCGAGGTCGAGCCCGGGGAGATCATCGGAATCTTCGAGTTCTGGCAGATCGGGGCCGCCTCCAGCGAGCGGCTCGAGGCCACCTCGCCCAGGACCGCCACCACGTGCTCGCGGGCGATCAGCTTGCGCACCGCGGTGCTGGCCTCGCCCGGCTTTGACTGCGTGTCCTCGGAGATGAGCTCGAGCTTGCGTCCGAGGACCCCGCCGGCGGCGTTCACGTCGTCGATCGCGAGCTGGGTGCCCTGGTGGGACGAGGTGCCCAGGCTCGCCTCCTTGCCCGTCAGGCAGGCGATCTCGCCCACCCGGATGGTCTCCTGGGCCCGGGCGGCCAGGGCGGTTGCGGCGAGGAGGGGGAGGAGTCGCAGGAGGCGGGTCATGGAGGGTGGCGTTGGAGTGAAAAGGGAACCCCGCGGCCGTGACAACCGAATTGCCAGAGCAGATTTCGTGACAAGCGGGGCCCGAGGGGTAACTATTTGATTGTGGAGGTCTAAAATGATCTCCTCGCCCCGTTGAACACCTTTGACCGGCACCTTCTTCGCGAGTGGTTCACCATCTTTTTGCTCGTGGTCGTCCTCGCGTGCGGGCTGCTGCTCGTGCAGGTCATGTTCGACGACTTCCGGGACCTGCGAGAGGCCGGAGCCCGGGTCTCCGACCTGGGCCTGTACGTGCTCTACGACATCCCTCAGTTCCTGTCCGTCACGCTGCTGCTCGTCCTTCTGGTCTCGACCCTCTTCGTGCTTGGCAAGCTGCACAAGGCCAACGAACTGACGGCGATGAGGGCGGCCGGCGTCGGCTTCGGCCGCATGATGGCCCCGATCTGGATCGTGGGGCTGCTCTTCTGCGCGCTCTCGGGCTGGCTCAACTCGACCGTGGTGCCGTGGTCGGTCGAGACGACGCGCCTCATGAAGGAGGGCCTGCAGTACCGCAAGCAGGCCCAGTCGATCCCTCCCGACCGAGTCGGCTCGGTCGACAGCGTCGGCTTTGACAGCCCCGAGGGCCGCCGGATGTGGTTCTTCAACCGCTACAGCAAGTTCACCGGCCGCGCGTACGGGGCCTCGGTGACCGAGATGGACGTGCGCAGGCGGGCGACCAACCGCGTGGAGGCGACCGAGGCCTGGTACGACGGGCGGCGCAGGGGCTGGGTCTTCAGCCGCGGCCGCGAGATGGGCTTCAACCCCGAGACCGGCGAGAACCTGAGCTCGGTGCCCTTCACGGAGCGCTTCTACGCCCGATTCCAGGAGGATCCCCGCCTCATGATGCTGATCGACCGCCGCCCGATCGACCTCTCGCCGACCGAGCTGCGGGAGCTGATGGACTACTTCTCCCAGGAGAACAACCCGAAGGGCGTTCCCTACGCGGTGCGCTTCTACGGGCTGCTCGCCGACATCCTGGGGCCGCTGATCGTGATCGCCATCTCGATCCCCTTCGCGGTGTCCGGCGTGCGCGTGAACCCCGCCGTCGGGGTGTCCAAGGCGATCGGTCTCTTCTTCCTCTACTTCGTCCTCGAGAACCTCGCGGCCACGCTCGCGATGAAGCAGGTCCTCGACCCGGAGCTCGCCGCCTGGCTTCCCAACATGGGCATGGCCGGCCTCGCCGTCATCCTGTTCGCCCGGCTGCGCTAGGGCGCCTACGTGCGCAGGTAGGACGCGCCGTTCACGTCGATCACGCCCCCGGTCATCGCGGCGGGGGCGTCGAGCGAGCAGAACACCGCCACCCGGGCCACCTCGTCGGCCTGGTTCACGCGACCCAGGGGATGCTGGCCGCGGATCTCGTCGCCGCGCGGCCCCGCGAGCAGGCCGGCTGCCATCTCGGTCTCGACCCAGCCCGGCGCCAGGCAGAACACGAGGACGCCGCTCGGGGCCAGGGCCTTGGCCATCGACTGGCTGAGCGCGTTCAGGCCCGCCTTGCTGGCCCCGTAGGCGGGCGCCTCGGGCTCGCCGCGGAACGCCCCCCGCGACGAGACGTTCACGATCCGGCCCCCGCCGCCCCGCGCCATGTCGCGCGCCGCGGCGTGCGAGAGGCTGGCGGGTCCGAGCAGGTTGACCGAGAGGATCCGCTCCCAGGCCCGCCGCCATGCGTCGGGCTCGGTCGAGAGCGGCGGATGCTCGCCGTGGGCCGCCGCGTTGTTCACGAGGATGTCGATCGGGCCCATGCGCGCGACCGCGGCGGCCCAGAGCCCCGCCGCGGCGGCCGCATCGCCAAGGTCCGCTGCGAACGCCGCGTGCCCCTCGCCGGGAAGCTCGGCCAGCACGGACTCGGCCGCGGCGCGTTGGTCGCGGTAGTGGAGGGCGACCCTCACGCCGCGGGCCGCGAGCTGCAGGGCGATCTGGCGGCCGATTCCCCTGGAGCTGCCGGTGACGAGGGCGGCCTTGTGCGTGCGGGTGTGGGTCATCGTCCGGGCGGGCCTAGCTCCAGTTGTAGTTGAAGCTGATGCTGATCCTCTCGGCGTCCACGCGGTTCTGGGCGACCTCGTGGCGCAGCCAGCTCTCGAAGAGCACCAGGTTGCCGGCCCGCGCGGGGTAGGTCACGTGGGGCCGGTTCAAGGGACGCGCTCCGGGCAGCTTCGGGGGCGCCGCCATGAAGCGGTCGAGCCGGGGGTCCTCAAACTTGAGCCCCGGGCAGCCGGAAGGCGTGGCGACGTAGTAGGTGCCGCTCACGAAGGCGAGCGGGTGGAGGTGGAGCGAGTGCGCTGCCGACGGGGGCATGATGTTCACCCAGCAGTCGGTCATGCGGATCTCGCGGCCCCTGAGGTCCATGTCCAGGCTGCGCGCGAATAGGCGGACGTGGCGGCGGATGCGCTCCTCCAGGCGCGTGAACGTGCTCGAGAAGCGGTGGAGCTCGTTGAGCGAAGCGTAGCTCGTGTAGCCGCCCGGGTAGTTGCGCCGCGACCAGGCCCGGCCGGCCTTGTCGAAGTCCCGAAGCGAGCGGCACTCCTCGGCGAGCCCCGCGTTGAAGCGCTCGAGGCCCGCGCGCGCGAGCGGGGCCGAGTAGATCTGGGTCGCAAACCAGGCGCGCGTCATGGTCGGGGGCCCCCCGCGGGTCGACCCGGGCGCGGGCTGGGGCTGGGAGGGGGCACGCGGTGCATCATGGCGATCGTGGCGACGCCCCGTCGCTGGGCAAATCCCAAACGCGGCGTCAGCGCCCGCGCGCCGCCCTTGCGGCGCGCGCGAGGCCCTGCTTGCCCTGCGCCTGCGCGAGCGCCTCGATCCGCCGGAGGAACTCGGCCCGCTGCGGCCCGGGCAGGCGGGGCGCGTAGGCCTCCGCGTAGAGGAAGCTCCTGAGCGCGTCCTCGGGCCGACCGAGGTCCACGAGCACGAGCGCCCGGTCGAACGCCGCCTGGTAGAAGCGCTCGTCCATGGCCAGAGCGTCCTCGAAGTGGTCGTTCGCCTCTCGAAGCTGCCCCTGCCTGGCGAAGTCGAGCGCCAGCTTGTCCTGCAGGATGGCGAGGAAGGGGGCCGAGCCGTAGTAGGGCTCCACCCGCCGCTTGTCGGCGATGATCGCGGCGGCCTTCTGGTAGCCCGGGCTCGCGGGGTTCGAGCGCAGGTGCTCGCGCACGGCCTCCTCGGAGGGGCCCTCGTTGCCGCGCAGGAATTCCAGGATCAGCTGCCGGCTCGTGAAATCGTCGAGGAGCGGCTGCTTCGAGAGGCCCGTGAGCACGTACGCGTGCTGGGTGCGGTCGTCGGACCAGATGCGCAGCTGGCGGTGGGTGAGCGCGCCGAGGAGAGCGAGGCCCGCGAGCGAGGCGACGAGGGCCGCCGCGCGCGCCCCGCGAGAGGCGAGGGCCGAGAGGGCCGCGGCCAGGGCGGCCGCCTCCATGGCCGAGAGGAAGTAGCCGTAGCGGTCGCTCGGGAAGTGCGGCTTCTCGGTGAGTCCGAAGAAGGGGGCCGCCATCACGAGGTAGCCGAACCAGAGGGCCGCGAGCCCGGGCCGGGAGCGCAGCAGGGCGAGGGCCGCGGCGGTGAGGGCGGCCACGAGGACGGCGCTCAGGATGAAGGCCGGGTCGGCCGGGTGGAACCCGACCAGCGTGTCGTAGAGCGGGGAGAGGTGCGCGGGCCACCAGGGCCTCCATAGGTAGTACGCGGCGATGTAGGCGGACTGCGCGAGGCGGGAGGAGAGGGGCATCTCGGAGAGGCCCGGGACGCCCCCGAACACCTCGCGGCTGGATGAGCGCGCCACGAGCGTCACGGCGAGCGCGGCGGCCAGCAGGCCGAGGAACGCGGCCTTCTCGGCCCGCATCCGGCGGACCGGGGCGCCGGGGTGCCCGCGCGCGTAGAGCCAGTCGAGCGCGACGAAGAGAAGCGGCAGCGGAAGGGCCACCGGGTAGGTGAGCAGCGAGGCCGCGTAGGCCACGAGGGAGGCGAGGAGCCACGCGGTGCGCCCGGGCCCCTGCCGCCCGTAGGTCAGGAGGTAGGCGAGCGCCGAGGCCATGAGCAGGCCCATCGACTGGCCGTAGAGGTTGCCGGAGACCCACGCCGTCGTCTCGACCCGCAGCGGGTGGAGCGCCCACCACGCTGCGGCCAGGGCCGCCGCGCACACGGGCCACGCCCCGAGGGGCGCCGCCCCGGGGCCGAAGAGCCGCAGCACCCGGAGCACAAGCAGGTAGACGAGCGCCGTGTTGGCGGCGTAGAGGGCGAGGCCGGCGGCGTGGTAGGGGCCGGGGTGCAGGCCGGCGACCTCGTACACGGCCGAGAAGCCGAGCCATCCGAGCGGCATGTAGCGGCGCACGTAGCTCCAGTCGGTGAACATCCAGTGCAGCCGGGCCCATCCGAGCCCACCCATGTGCGGGTTGAGCACCACGTTCACGTCGTCATCGCGCAGGTAGAGGAAGCCGAAGCCTAGGACGCCCCGGCACAGGGCGAACGCAACGAGGAGAAGCGCTGCGCCCAGCAGCCACGAGAGCCGTCGGGCGTCGCCGGAGGCGAAGAGCGGGGTAGGTTCGCTTGGACTCTGCACTAGTTCCTTTGCTGGCTGACCGACGCGCCGTCCCCGGGGCGGAGCTGCGCGAAGAGTAGGGAGGTGGCGATCGTGATCACCCCGAGCGTCAAAAAGGTCCAATGGATTCCCGCGACCATGCCCGCAGCCCCGGGCCGCTTTTCGCCGCCCAGGAAGACGGACGCCAGGAGCGACGAGATGGCGACTCCGAAGCTCATCGACATCTGCTGGACCGTGCTCGAGATGCTGCTGCCCGCGCTCGCGTCCTGGTCGTCCAGGTCCGCGAAGACCAGCGTGTTCATGGCCGTGTACTGCATCGAGGAGACGAACCCGAGGCAGAAGGCGAGCGCGACGATCGCGGGCAGGGGGGTGCCCGGGCCGACCAGCATGAACAGGATGATCACGGCGCCGATGGCGATGGTGTTCATCAGCAGCACCCTGCGGTAGCCCAGGCGGTGGAGGATACCCGGCATCAGCATCTTCAGGCTCATGGCCGCCAGCGGCTGGGGCATGATGAGCAGGCCCGACTGCACCGGGGTGTAGCCGAGCCCGATCTGGTAGAGGAGCGGCATGAGGAACGGCAGGCCTCCGACGCCCAGCCGCGTCGCGAAGCTGCCCACCACCGCCGTTCGAAAGGTCCGCACGCGGAAGAGGCCGATCTTCAGGAGGGGCCACGGGGCGCGCAGCGCGTGGCGCACGTAGCCCGTCAGGAGGATCGCGGAGAGGGCGGCGAGGGCCGTGATCGCGGCCGGCCCGAGCGTGTTGTCGCCGAAGATCTCGAGCAGGTAGGAGAGCAGGCCGATGCCGCCGCCGAAGAGGGCCAGGCCCACGAGGTCAACCGGCACGTACTTCGGGGAGCGATAGTCGGGCAGGTACTTGAACACGAGGAGGATCCCGGCGACGCCGATCGGAAGGTTGACGAAGAAGATCACCCTCCAGTGGAAATACCCCACGATCAGGCCGCCCACCAAGGGCCCGAGCAGCGGCCCGATGAGGCCGGGTATGGCCACGAAGCTCATGGCCCGCACCAGCTCGGAGCGGGGGAACGTGCGCACCATCGTGATGCGGCCGACCGGCATCATGAGCGCGCCCCCGCAGCCCTGAAGGATCCTGGACGCGACCAGCATGGGCATGTTCACCGAGAGCCCGCACAGGAGCGAGCCGAGCGTGAACACGCCGATCGCCGTGGAGAACACGCGGCGGGTTCCGAAGCGGTCCGCGATCCAGCCGCTGATCGGGATGAACACGGCCAGGCTGATCGTGTAGCTGGTGAGCGCGGCCTTCATGCTGAGAGGCGCGATCCTGAGCGCCTCTGCGATCGTGGGCACGGCGGTGTTCAGGATCGTCGCGTCGAGCGACTCCATGAAGAACGCGACCGCCACGAGCCAGGGGAGCAGGCGCTTGTTGGTGGCGGTCTCGGGTGCCTCGTTCATCGGTGTGCCCGAGATGAAGGCCTCGGCGCCCGATTGGCAACCGGGGGTTCGCGCGGCGCTCCGTCCTTGGCACAGGCCCTGCTCGCAGGCGCCCGCCATGCGCCCCACAATTCTCATCGCGGCACTTGTCGCCCTCTCGGCATCCCCGGCCCCGGCCGCGGCGCCCTCGCGCGACCAGGTCCTCGCCACCGTGACCGCCTTCGCCAAGTCCTGGGAAACCGGCGACCTGGCCCAGTTCGAGTCGACGCTCGATGACCACCTGCTCTGGGCACATCCCGGCGGCACCCTCGACAAGGCCGGTGCCGTCGCCTTCTTCAAGAAGTGGAAGTCCGAGTGGTCTAACACCCGGATCTATGCGACGCAGTTCATCGTGGAGGGCAACCGGGTGCTGGCCGAATACCAGTTCTGCGCGACCAACATCGCCACCGGCAAGCGGGAGGCCGAAGGAACGGCGGCCATCGGGGAGGTGAAGGACGGCAAGCTCGTCGTCTGGAAGGAATATTACGACCACACGGTGGGGGCGCTCCAGGCCGAGGGCGTCATACCGGTCGACGAGGGGGCGACCGCCTTCCCGTACCCCCGCTCGGCCAAGAACCGCTGGTAGCCGGGCGTCCCCGCGGCCCGTGTTACAGCCGCGCGCAGGACCGCGGGCTTAAAATCGCTTGCGTCGCCCCCCCGGGCCAGTGGAAACTCCGGGGCGTCTGTCACCGCGGACGCACACCGTGCACCTTTGACTACATGGACGACGACGCCTCCAAGGACAGCCCGGCAGCGGGCTTTAACAAGATCGATCTGACCCAACTCCAGGGCTTCAGCTTTGGGACCCAATGGGCCAAGGACAAGGAGTCGCCGTCGGACGGTCGTGACCGCCCGCGCAGGGATGACCGCGCGTCGGGCCCGGGAGCAGGCCCCGACCGACGGGACCGTCGGGCGTTCAGGAAGCCCGCCGGCGAGGGCACGGGTGCCCCCGCCCGCGAGCCGCAGGGCGAGCGCGGGCCGCGCAGGGACTCCGAGTACTCGGGGGCACCCCAGCGCCGCAGCGGGCCCCCGATGGAGCGCCAGGAGCGCGGTCCCTACGACAGCCCCTTCTTCAACGTCGCCTTCTTCCCGGAGGACACGAGCTTCAACGCCCTGGTGAAGATGATGCGCGCCACCGCCCGCACGATTGAGCTCTTCGAGATCGCGCGCACGGTGCTCGGGAAGCCCGAGCGCTTCATCGTGGTGGTCACCCGCAAGCCTCGGCCGGTGGGCGCCCCCGAGGCGCCGGCCCAGCCGATCTACGTGGCCACCCCGGACGGAGTGCCCTTCGAAAGCGAGGAGGCGGCGGTCTCCTACGTGCTCGGAAAGTACCTTGGCACCTTCTTCGACTCCGCGGACGCGGAGGTGGAGCCGCCCAAGGGCAACTTCCTCGTCATCAACCGCTGCGGCGTCACGGGCGAGCTCCTCGGGCCCCCGAACTACCACCGTTACAACCAGTTGGTCCAGCAGCACTTCGCGGCCAAGGTCGCGCGCATGCCCTTCGAGGCCTTCCGCTCGCGGATCGAGACGGTGCGCGACCCCGAGGTCGTCAACCAGTGGCTTGAGAAGATGAAGAAGGTGACCCGCTACACCTGGAAGGGTGCCGTGGCCGAGGGCCAGACCGCGCCGACCTTCGACAGCCTGGAGGACGCGCGCACCTACCTCCTTACGCAGGCCCGCGAGAGCGTCGTGAAGGCCGTCGAGGGCGCCCGATTCCACGGCAAGGCGCTCGATACCATGCCGCGCGGCGAAATCCTGATGGCGATCGAGGGCGCCTACGACCGCCAGGTGCGCTTCCCGCTCGACACCGCCAACCAGCTGCGCGGCCGACTGCGCCGCGAGCACTTCACGATCTTCAAGAAGGGATCGAAGGGCGTCTCCTACGTGTGCGCGGTGAAGCGCAAGTTCCGCGTTCCGGGGCAGGTGTTCGGCGACACGATTGGCAGCCTGATCGCGTTCATCGAGGCCAATCCGCTCGTCAAGGCGAGCGATCTCGCCTCGAAGATGCTCGGCATCAGCGCCCCGGCCGAGGGCGCGCCGCTGCCTCAGGAGCACCGCGAGAAGATCCTCCGCATGCAGGGGGACCTCATCTGGCTCGTGCGCGAGGGCTACGTGACGGAGTTCATCGACGGCGGCCTCTACGCGCCGCCGGCCATGGTGGAGGCACGCAAGAAGGAGGTGGAATCCGAGGAGGTGGATCCCGAGAACTTCCCCGAGGCCCCGCGCCCCGTCCCCTCCGCGCCCGCCCCGGCGGCTGCCGCCGCCGAGGCGGAGCCCGTTGCAGACGCTGAGCCGGTCGCCGAGCTCGCGCCCGCTGCCGAGGTCCCCGCTCCGGCTACCGAAGTTCCGGTTGCGCCCAACCCGCCGGGCGAAGCCTGACCGAGTGCCTGCCGTCGGCCTCGATCCCGAGGTCGAAGTGCCAGGCGTCGGGCGGCAGCCATCCGGCCACCCGCTCCGGCCATTCCACGGCCAGGCACCAGGGACTCACCAGGAACTCCTCGAGCAGCAGGTCGAAGGCCTCCCTTTCCGAGCCCAGCCGGTAGGCGTCTAGATGGGCCAGCAGGCGGGTGCCGCCCCGATGCAGGTTGTAGAGGGTGAACGTGGGGCTCGTCACGGCCCCCGTGATGCCGAGGCCCCGGGCCAGGCCCTGGACCCACGTCGTCTTGCCGGCCCCGAGGTCGCCGTGCAGCGCGAGCGTCGCGTCCTCCGGAAGCTCGGCCGCCAGCTCCGCGGCGAGCGCCCGGGACTCCTCGGCCGACCCGGTGGTGACGCCGGCCCGCAACCTATCGCAGATGCTCGTAGGCATGGTAGCCTGCCAGGTCGACCGCGTCCGGCGGCAGATGGCCGGCGCGCACGAAGCGGCCGATGCAGGTGAGGCGCGTGCCGGGAAACGCCCGGCGCCACGCGGCCTCGAGGGCGGCCCTGCGCGAGGCCGCAGCCACACTGAAGACGAGCTCGTAGTCCTCTCCGTCGCAGAGGACCTCCCTCAGGCCGGCTCCCTGCCTTCGGGGCAGCAGCGACGCATACACGGCCGGCACGGCGCCGGGCGGGCAGAGCGACGGGAGATCCCGGGCGAGGCCGTCGCTCACGTCCATCATGGCCCGCACGCTCGGCTGGCGGGCGAGCCACTGGCCCTCGGCGAGCCGGGGCCGGAAGCGGTGGTGGTGGCCGCTCGGCAGGCTGCGACCGAGGGAGCCCGTGACGTAGATCCAGTCCCCCACGCGCGAGCCCGAGCGCGCGAGCACGCGGCCCGGGGCCTCGCCCGTCAGCGCCAGGGTGGCGACGAAGTGCCCGTCCAGGCGGGCCACGTCGCCGCCGACCACGGGCAGTCCCTGGCGGAGGGCCTCGCGGGCAAGCCCGCGGTAGAAGACCCCGAGCCAGGCCGTCGACACGCGCCCGTCGAGGGCGAGGGCCACCACGGCCGCGAGCGGCCGGCCCCCCATTGCGGCGATGTCGCTCACGTTGCGCCGTACGAGCTTGGCGCCCGCCTGGGCCGCGCTGACGCGCCCGTCGAAGTGCACCCCGTAGATCACCGGGTCTATCGTGATGAGGCCGCGGCCCCGCGCAGGCCGGATCACCGCGCAGTCGTCGCCCATCCCGAAGGGGCTCGGCGGGTTGGCGCGACCAAGCCAGGTGCGGATGCGGCGTATCAGCCCGCCCTCGCCGAGGGAGGACACCGAGCCGGCCGCCGTGCGCGAGAAGAGGGGCTGCGCGCTCATGAGCCGATGCCCGCGAAGATGAGGACGAACGTGTTCAGGTTGAAGAGGGCGTGGGCCACGACCACGGTGCCCAGGGTCCCGGTGCGTTCATAGGCGAGACAGAAGAGGACCGCGAGCGCCGAGAGCGGCATGAGGCTCGCGAGGCCCGTCACGGGGTGGCCCCATCCGACGTGCAGCGCACCGAAGATGAGCGAGGTGAGGACGACGGCGGCCCAGCGGTTCATGCGGGTGCGCGCGTACCTGAAGAGGCCGCCCCGGAACAGGAGCTCCTCGCTGAAGGGGACAAGCAGGGTCGCCTCCAGGATCAGGGTGGTGCGCAGCCCCGTCGAGCGGGTGTTCTCGACGATGTCGACGAGCGTCTGCCTGTCCGCGGGGATCCCGGCCCGATCGAGCAGGTACTCCCAGGCGTTGCTGACGACGAAGAGAACCGGGATCGCGACCATGAAGGTGGCGATGCCGCTGCGCAGGGCGGCGAGCACCTCGGCGGCCGCGGGCGGCCGCAGGCGCCGGCGGTAAAGCTGGGCGAAGCCTATGACACCCGCGAGGACGCCCAGGTGCAGGGCCGCCGCCCCGGCCGCCATCGAGGCCTCCTCGCTCAGGTGGCTTCCCCGCAGCAGCAGGGCGCCCGCCCAGCTGAGCAGGGTGGCCCCGAGGAACGGGAGGCACAGGTAGCAGGCGAAGTCGACCGGCGCGAGGTTCCAGGCCTCGAGGCGGGGCCTGCGCTCGGGCGCGCCCCGGCCGCGCAGGACCCGGCTCCACAGGATCCAGAGCCCCGCGAGCCCGAGGCCTATCTCGTAGGCCCACGCCGCGTAGGCGAGGGGAGTCGACTGGTCGGGCCCGCTCACGAGGCCCCGAGCGCGAAGGCGATTCGCCCGTCGACCAGGGTCGCGTGCACCCGGCCACGAAGCGTCTGGCCGCTCCAGGGGGAGTTGCTCGACTTGCTCGCCCCGGCCTTGGCGTTGTAGGTCCAGGTCTCCTCGGGGTCGAAGAGGCAGACGTCCGCGGCCGCGCCCTCGGCGAGCGTGCCCGCAGGCAGGCCGAGCAGGGCGGCTGGTTTGGCCGTCATCAGGTCGATCACGTGCGAAAGCCTGAAGCGGTTCTGGCGCACGAGGACGTCGAGGGTGACCGCGAGCGCCGTCTCGAGGCCGAGGATGCCGTTCGGCGCGTAGTCGAACTCCTTGTCCTTCTCGTAGTCGGTGTGGGGCGCGTGGTCGGTGGCGACGCAGTCGAGCGTCCCGTCGCGCAGCCCGGCGATGATGGCCTGGCGGTCGGCCTCCGTCCGAAGGGGCGGGTTCATCTTGAAGTGCGTGTCGTAGGTGCTGAGCGCGGCGTCGGTGAGGGCGATGTGGTGCGGCGTCGCCTCCGCCGTCACGCGCACGCCGTCGGCCTTGGCGCGGCGCATGATCTCGACGGAGCGCGCCGAGGAGATGTGCTGCATGTGGATGTGCGCGCCGGTGTAGGCCGAGATGATGACGTTGCGCGAGACGATCAGGTCCTCCGCCGCGTTGGGCCAGCCCCGCAGGCCGAGCCGGATGGACACGTCGCCCTCGTTCATGACCGCGCCCTCGGTCATCGAGTGGTCCTGGCAGTGGTCCATCACCGGCAGGTCGAACATCCGCGCGTACTCGGCCGCCCTCCTCATAAGCTCGTTGGACTGCACGCAGTCGCCGTCGTCGGTGATGGCGACGACGCCGGCCCGCTTGAGCGAGCCGATCGGCGCCAGGGTCTCGCCCTTCATGCCGATCGTGATGCAGCCGGTGGGCAGCACCTTGACGACCGCGTCGCGCCTGACGGCGTCCAGGATATACTGGATCGTGCCGGCGTTGTCGGCCGGGGGCGAGGTGTTGGGCATGCACACGACGGTCGTGAAGCCGCCCGCCGCGGCGGCGCGGGTCCCGGAGCCGATCGTCTCCTTGTGGGTCTGGCCTGGCTCGCGGAAATGCACGTGGATGTCGACCAGGCCCGGCGCCGCCACGAGGCCCTTCGCCTCGATCTTGCGCGCCCGCTTGCGCTCGGCGGGGCTCAGGCGCGCGACAAGCCGCCCGTCGCGCACGAAGAGGTCCCCGGTGCCGTCCCGCTTGGAGGCCGGGTCGATGACGCGCGCGTTTCTGATCCAGAGGGCGGGCATGGGGCCTTATTGCGTGGAGGAGATGACGTGCTCGGGCTGGTTGCCCGCGCACAGGTAGAGGACGGCCATCCGGACTGCGATCCCGTTGGTCACCTGCTCGAGGATGACGCTGCGCTCCCCGTCGGCCAATTCGCTGTCGATCTCGACGCCGCGGTTGATGGGCCCGGGATGCATGATGATGGCCTTCGGGTTGAGCCAGGAGGCGCGCGTCTTGTTGAGCCCGAACATGCTCGTGTACTCGCCGAGGGAGGGGAAGTGGCGGTGACCCTGCCGCTCGTGCTGGATGCGCAGCAGCATGACGACGTCCGCGTCGGCGAGCGCCGACTTGAGGTCGTGCGACACCCTGGCCCCAAGGGCCGTGAAGCCGTGGGGCACGAGCGTCGACGGACCCACGAGCGTCACGTCGGCGCCCATCTTTCGGAGGGCGTGGATGTTCGAGCGGGCGACGCGGCTAAAGAGGATGTCGCCGAGGATCGCCACCTTTCGGCCCTTCAGCGAGCCCAGGTGCTCCTTCATCGTGAAGGTGTCGAGGAGGCCCTGGGTCGGGTGCTCGTGGGATCCGTCGCCCGCGTTGATGACGGGGATGTCCAGGATCTTGCTCAGGTACAGCGGCGAGCCGGCGGCGGCGTGCCGGATCACGATCATGTCGGCGTTCAGGGCCTGGATGTTCTCGGCGGTGTCTCGCAGGGTCTCGCCCTTCTGGGTGGAGGAGCTCGCCGCGTCGAAGGCGATCACGTCGGCGCTCAGGCGCTTCGCCGCCATATCGAAGGCCATGCGCGTGCGCGTGCTCGGCTCGAGGAAGAGGTTGACGATCGTCTTGCCCCGCAGGGCCGGCACCTTCTTCACGCTGCGGCCGAGGATCTTCTTGAAGGCCGCGGCGGTCGAGTGGATCTGCTCGATCTCGAGCAGGCTCAGCTCCTCGATCGTGATCAGGTGGCGTCGGGTCCAGGTCATCGGGCTAGGGGGGCGCGGGCCGCGGCCTTCTTGGGGCGGATGTCGATCCGGTCGTCCTCCGGGTCCGTCCCGAGGGTGACGACCACCTGCTCGTCCTCGCGAGCCTGCACGCTCGTGCCGGCGAAGTCGGCCACGACGGGAAGCTTGCGCTGGCCCCGGTCTACCAGGACCGCCAGCTCGACCACCGCGGGGCGCCCGTGGTCGAAGAGCTCATCCAGGGCCGCCTTGATGGTCCGCCCGCTAAACAGCACGTCGTCGACCAGGACAACCGTGGCCCCGTTCACGTCGCCGGGCAGCAGCGTGGGGGTGAACTCCTTGGGGATCGGGTGGTTGCCTATGTCATCGCGGTGGAACGAGATATCGAGGTCTCCCACGCGGCGCACGCCGAGGCGCGTCCCCAGGCGCCGGGCGAGCGGGATGCCCCCGTTCGCGATGCCGAGCATGAGCAGGTCCTCGGTTCGGCTGTGGCGCGCCTCAATGGCGGCGGCGAGCCGTTCTATGGCGGCATGAACATCCCGGAATCCGATGGTCTTGGGGGAAGCCACTCGGCCAAGTAGTGTCTGCCCGCGCTCCGCCGGTAAAGCGAAATAGAGTGGCCGGCGGCATTCCGCCGGGGCGCAGGCCCGCGCTACGGGGCCGCGGACGTCGGCTTGGGAGTCGGCGCCCCGGTGGGCGTGGGCGTCGGGGCCGCGGTGGGCGTGGGTGTCGGGGCCGCGGTGGGCCTGGGGCCCCCCATCGCGCTTCGCTTGACCCGTGCGAGGCTTGCCGCAACGTCCCGGGCGGCCTGGGTCTCGACCCCGGGCTTGTCGAGGAAGCCCAGCTCGCGGAACCAGTCGATGAACCGCAACGGCCAGGTTGCAAACGAGATGAAGCCGCGGTCGCTCAGGCCCCCCGTCGAGGGCGGCTCGTCCGGCCGCACCTTGTCGCCGGGGTGGTGGCCGCGGGCGTAGATGTGCATCTCCACGTTCGGGACGCCGTCGTTCAGGAGCGCCGTGAAGTATTCGGTCGCCCACACCGCGTGGATCCAGTCGCCCCAGCCCGAGCAGGTGATGAAGGCCGGGGGGGCGTCGCGCGGGATCGCCGGCGTGCCTCCGCGCGCGAAGAGTGAGGGGCCGGGGTAGACCAGGACCACGAAGTCCGGCCTCGAGGAGACCTTGGCAAGCGGGTTGCCGGGGACGTCGTTCTTGGCGTCGAAGGCCGTCCACTCGAGGCCGGCCGCCGACGCCAGCTCGGCTCCCGCGGAGAATCCCATGATGCCGATCTTGTTGGGATCGAGCTTCCAGTCCTTGGCGTGCGCGCGCACGAGCTTGATCGCCTGAAGCGCGTCGTTCACGCCGTCCACCTTGGGCTCGTACCCGTCGCTGCGAAGCCGGTTGCGCAGGATCACCGTGTTCACCCCGTAGTTGGCGAAGAAATGCACCTCGTCGGCGCTTTCCCCCCCGACGTTGAGGGTGTTGTGGCCGCCGCCTGCGGCCAGGATGATCGTCGCCCCGGTGTTGAGCTGGCCATTGCCCGGGTGGAACTCGATCGAGGGGTTGTGGATGCCGACGATGTAGCTGATCTCGCCGGGGGCGCCCATCGCGTACTTCTCCGGCTCGCGCACCTTGTCATGGTTCAGGTAGGGCGAGTCCGGCGGGTAGAGGGTCACGACCACGCCGCCGGGAAGGATGGCCTGGGGGGCGTAGGGATGCTCGGTCTTCGGTCCGGGCGTCGGGATCGCCTGGGGGGCGGGCAGCGGGGGCAGCACGGGGGTCGCCGCCTCTTCGGCGGCAAGGCCGGAGCTCAGGGCCACTAGAAGCGAGCCTGCGAGGATCAGGGATCGTGGGGTCATGCGGGTGGGGTGGGGTGTCCCGGCGCCGGCGCGCCCGGGCGCTCAGACGTTGCTCAGGCGGCCGGTCGAGTCGCCGAAGCGGTCGATCCCGGTCACCCCCGCCGTGTCGGCGAGGTTCAGGAAGAGGTTGGAGAGCGGCTTGGAGCCGTGCTGCACGTAGCGGCCCCCCCGGAACGCTCCGCCGCCCGCGCCCGCGAGCAGCACCGGGAGGTTCTCGTGGGTGTGGCGGTTGCCGTCGGCGTTGCCGCTCCCGTAGATGATGCGTGAGTTGTGCAGGATCGAGTGGCCGTCGACGTCGGGGATGGCGTCCATGCGCGCCAGGAACTTGGAGAACTGCTCGGCGTACCAGCGGTCGATCTGGGCGACCTTGGCCACGCGCTCCGGGTTGTTCTGGTGGTGCGAAAGGTCGTGGTGTCCCTCGGTGATGCCGATCTCGCTGAACGAGCGGTTGTCGCCGTCGTGGCCCAATACGAAGGTCGCCACGCGCGTCGAGTCGGTCTTGAAGGCGAGCAGCATGATGTCGTACATGAGCTCGACATACTCAGCCTGGGCCGCGGGGATGCCCGCGGGCGTCGCCTGGTCGGGGTCCACGTTCGGGCCGAAGCGCTCGGCCTTCTCGATGCGCTTCTCCACGTCGCGGATGCCGGTCAGGTACTGGTCCAGCTTTTCCTGGTCGCGCCGCGCGAGGCGACGCTCCATGTCATGGGCGTCGGAGAGCACGAAGTCGAGGACGCTCCGGCGCGCCATCATGCGCTGCTGGGCGTTGCGGGCCCGCTCGCCATGGGCGCCGGCGCCGAACAGGCGCTCGAAGGCGAGCCTCGGGTTGGCCTCGGCCGGCATGGGGGTGGTGGGCGACTGCCACGAGAGATTGTACTGGTAGGCGCAGGAGTAGCCCGAGTCGCAGTCGGCCGACTTGCGGGTCGAGTCGCAGCAGAGCTCGAGGGACGGGAAGCGCGTGAGGTGGCCGACGTGGTTGGCGATCACCTGGTCGATCGAGATACCCGCCCGGATGTCCGTGGCGCTCTTGTTGAGGCGCACGCCGGTCAGGAACACGCCGTTGCCACGGGCGTGGTCGCCGCCGCCGTCGTTGCCTGCGTTGGCATTCTTGTGGGCGAGGCCGCCTAGCACCTGGACGTAGCGGCGCACCGGGTCCAGGGGCTGCAGGGTCGGACTCAGGCTGAAGTCGGTCTCTCCGCCCTGCGGCCACCAGCTACCGGGTATGGCCCCGTTCGGGAAGAACACGAAAGCCGTGCGCAGCGGCGCCCCCGTCGGCGTGGTCGCCAGCTGAAGGTCGCCCGAGCCGGCGCCGAGCACCCGGGTGGGCAGCAGGGAGCCGAACGCGGGCATCGCGATGCAGGCGCCGAGCCCGCGCAGGAAGTTGCGGCGGCTCATGGCCGCGAGGTGACGTTCGGTGGCGAGGTCTTGGGGAGTCTTCATGTGTGGGCTACTGAGTGGTTTCTTCCTTGGATCGCCCGGCGGGCGGCAGCGACGCCAGGTGCTGCTCCGCAGGCTGCCTGCGCTGCTGAAAGGGTGCCGAGTTAATGATTCCTTGCAACAGCACAGAGGGGCGCCCGCCCGACGCCTCGAGCGCGTCCACCAGGCGGTCCTCGGTCACGACGTCGTAGTAGTCGAGCGTGCGGCCGAGCGCGTACGTGAGGAGCTTGTCCGTGATGCAGTAGTAGAAGTCGCGGCGGCGGCTGGTCGCCAGCACGTGCTTGAGCTCGCGGATGTTGGAGAAGGTCTCCCCGGTGATCAGCTTGCCCGCCGGGTCGATGGACCGGGAAAGCTCGGCGTCCCGCCACTGGCCCATGGCGTTGAAGTTCTCGAGGGCCAGGCCGAGGGGGTCCATCCGGCTGTGGCACGCCGCGCAGGTCTTGTTGGACGCGTGGAGAGACAGGTTTTCCCTCAGCGTCATCGTTCGCAGCTTCTCCGGGCTCGCCGCGTCCTCGAGGGCGGGGATGTTCGGCGGGGGCGGGGGAGGACGCGTGCCGAGGATCGAGTCGAGGATGAACACCCCCCGCTTGACGGGCGAGGTGCGCGTGGGGTTCGACGTCACGGCGAGCACCGTGCCCTCGGTGAGCACGCCCCCGCGCGGGCTGTCGGGCGGCAGCGTGACGCGGCGCATCTGCTTACCCGTGACGCCGGGGATCCCGTAGTGCTTGGCAAGGTCCTCGTTGAGGAAGGTGTAGTCGCTGTCCACGAGCTCCAGTAGGCTGCGGTCGTCCCGGATGATGTAGGCGAACACCATCTCGCTCTCGCGGCGCATCGCCTCGCGCAGCGGGTTCGTGAGCTGGGGTTTTGGGGCCCTGAACATGGTCACGGCCACCTTGCGCGCCTTCGCGAAGGCCTCCTTGTCCTCGGGCGTTCGCTTCTCGTCCGGGATGCGCACGATGCGCCGGAACGTGGCCAGGGCCTGCTCCACGGCGGGATCCGGGTGCTCGCGCATGTAGACGGCGACCGGGTCGATCTGGACCGTGGAGATATCGCGCGCCTCGAGCCACTGCCCCGTGAAGTTGCGCACGAATTCGGACGAGCGGGCATCCGCGAGCATCCGCGCGATCTGCGTGCCCAGGTTGGCCCGCAGCTGGCCGGCGGCGGCAAGCCGGAAAAGCTCGTCGTCGGGCATCGAGGACCAGAGGAAATAGGACAGGCGCGAGGCGAGCGCATACTCGTCGACATCCGGGTTCACCTGTCCGGGCTTGAGCGGCTCGACGTCCTCCTCCCTGAAGATGAAGCGGGGTGAGGCGAGGACAGCCACCATGGCCTGCGCCACGCCCGCCTCGAAGGTCCCCCCCGGCTGCCCGGAAACAGTCTCCTGCAGCGCCACCAGCCGGTCGAGGGTCGCTCGGTCAACGGGCCTGCGGAAGGCCCGACTGGCGAAGTGCGCCAGCAGGTCGCGAGCGTAGGCCTTGCGGCTTGGCGGCCACCACGGGACCTTGCCCGGGAAGAACATCTCGTAATGGTCGGGCTTCACCCAGAACTCGGGCGCCTGCGGGCCGCTGACGGTGACCGAGCCGAGGCGCAGGCGCAGCTGGCGCTTCTGGTCCTGGTCCGGCCCGAGGGGCTCCACCCGGAAGGCGAGGGGGTGGTCGCCCGGGTGCCAGGTGCGGTTGAAGGTGAACTCGAAGGTCTTCTCCGACTCGCGCACGAATTCCTGGCTAAGGAGCGTCTCGCCGTCGCACGTGAACACCAGCCGGCAGCGGTTCAGGTCGAACTGGTCGTCCACATAGGACTCGTCCGCGCGCAGGCTGACCGCGATCTGGTACTTGCCGTCGTGCTCCGCCCGGTAGGTGGCCGCAACCGTCGCCGGCGTATAGTAGGACAGCGTGAGCGCCTCCCCGTCCGCCTTGGGCGCGGGCCGCGCGAACGGGCCGGCGGCCGGGGCGGCTCCGGGCCGGCTGCCGGCCAGGGTCGCCGGGGACTCGACCTTGACCGTGGCGAACTGGCTGCCCGGGATCTCGTGGTGGGCCACGACCTTCGGCTGCGTCGGGACCGCCACGCCGACAATGGTCTGAGCCGCGTCGAGGTAGTGCTCGAGCAGCAAGGGCGAGATGGTCAGCACGTCGGCGATGTTGTCGAAGCCCTGGCCGGTGTCGTCCGCTGGAAACTCCCTGAGCGTGTCGAAGTCCACTCCTGTCAGCTCGCGCACGCTGTTGCGGTACTCGACCCGGTTCAGGCGCCTCAGGGTCACGCGGCCCGGGTCCGGGTGGTCGGGGTCCAGGTCGAAGGCCTTCAGCTTGATCCAGGTCATCAGGCGCTTCGTCTCCTCGGCGCTCAGGCGCTCCTCCTTTGCGGGCGGCATGATCCCGGCTCGCACGTTCTTCATCACGCGCCACCACAGAGCGTGGTTGCTCACGTCGGCGTCGCTCATGAACCCGTCGAGCTGCACGCCGCCCTTCTTGGCGCCGTCGCCGTGGCAGTCGTAGCAGTGCTCCTGGAGCACCGGCTCGGCTTCCTTCGTGAACGACGCGAGCACCGATTCGGCGGACCTGCAGGGTAGCGCACCGATCGCGAGGCCAATTATCCCAAGCCACGCCCGAGGGGGGCGCGCGCCGGGGCGGGCTTGCGGAGTCGTCAATCGCATGATCCTCCTCTAACGAATCAAGAAAGACACCTCTGGCAAGGCGTCATCCGGTCCGGTCCCAAAATATCTTCCGAAACCTTTTTGCCCCGGCCCCGTCAGGGTGCGGGCGACCCTCAGGAGAGCCACGCCTCGAGGTCGTCGTCGTCGAGCAGCCTGCGCCCCCCGCGGTACTCTGGGGAGAGTAGCCGCTCGTAGCCCGCCTCGGCGAACCGCCTGCAGTGCAGGAGCACGCGAGCGCGCTGTCCCGGGGCGCGCACCAGCCGGCCCAGGGCCTGGTTCACCTTCTGCATCCCCGGAATGCGGTACACGCGGTCGAACGCCGCGTCCCGCTCCATGCGCGCGAGCCCGGCGAGCTTGGCCCTCTGCACGGGGTTCACCTCGGGGAGCGCCGGCCCGACCACCATCGCGCGGCTGACGCGGCCCCCGAGGAGGTCGATGCCCTCCGAGAAGCCGGACCCGAGGACGAGAAAGAGCGCGCTGCCGTCGGCGAGGGCGGTCTCGATCCACGCCCCCTGGGCGGAGAGGTCGCTGCGCCTCGGCTGGAGCACCGCCGAGGCGTACTCGCGCGCCACGGCCTCGGCATAGGCGTAGCTCGGGAAGAACACGGCGATCGGCGCCCCCGTCCCCGCGCTCCGGTGGAGCCCCGCCACCGCGCGAACGGTGTCCGGCAGGAAGCGCTGACGCTGCTGGAACGAGGTGTCGACGCGCAGGTCCACCGCGACGTCGTAGGCGCCGTCGCGCCAGGGCGTCGACGCTCGCACGTGGGCGAGTCCGGCCAGCTCGCAGCTCTCCGCAAAGCGCTCGATCGGGCCGGGGGTCGCGGTCGAGAGGACCACCCCGCCGAAGTCGCGCAGGCTGGCCCCGATCGCGGCCGCCGGGTCGAGGCAGGCGACTGAGAGCGTCCCGTCGCGAGGGCTCCACCAGAGTCGGGGCAGTTCGATGCCCCCGAGCTGCTGGACCGCCGCCGGCACTCGCCAGAGGATCGCGGAGGCGTGCGGCCCGAGCTCCGACGGGTCGATCGGATGGGCCGCCGCGCCCTCGGCGAGCCGCGACATGAGGCTCACCGCGTCCTCGCGCTCGGCCTCCGTCAGGGCGCCCGAGCGCCGCCGCAGCTCGAGGAGGCGCGCCCACTCGTCCCAGAGGGCGACCCACCGCGGGTGCGCGCGCACCCGCCCGAGCTCCCCGGCCACCTCGCGGGCCTCGCCCGCCTCGAAGGCGTGCGAGTGCGCGTCGGCGACGCGGCCCGGCAGGTTGTGGGCCTCGTCGATCAGGAGCAGCGTGCGCGATGGGTCGAAGCCGGGCCTCTCGTAGAACAGGCCCCGGCTCTCCGGCGAGAAGACGTAGTTGTAGTCGCCGATCCAGACGTCGTTGAAGGCGAGCGCGGCCCGCGTGATCTCGTAGGGGCAGATGCGGGCCCCGATGCCCGCGCTGCGCAGGGAGGCGAGGTCCCTGGGCTGGTCCTCAAGGAGGTAGAAGCGCGCCAGCCCGCTCTCGGGCCAGCGGCGCTCGGCCCCGTCAAGGTAGGCGCACGCCTCGCGCACGCACTGGAAGACCGCGTTGACGCAGTGCTCCGACTTGTTGCGCACGTGCCACGCCGCCACGGGCGCCCCCGCGCCGAGCCCGGGCCCGGGCGCGGTCATGGAGCGCAGGGTCTCGGACACGTGGAGCTGCCCCGTCGACTTGCTGGTCAGGTAGAGCACGCGCTCGAAGTGGCCGCCCCTCAGGGCGCCGAGGGCGACCTCGAGGAGGACGCCCGTCTTGCCGAAGCCGGTCGGGGCCTCGAGGAGGACGGCCGACTGGCCGAACTCGAGGGCCTGCCGGAGCTCGACGAGCGCCGCCTCCTGGCCCGGCCGCGGCACCTCGAAGGCCGGCCTGAAGCGCAGGTCGCGCAGCCTCGCCCGCGCCCTCAGGCGCAGGTCCAGGAACTCGACCACCCGCCGGAGCTGGACCTCGAGCAGGCGGTGGTCGCCCGCGTGGAGCGCCACAGTCTGGGCGAGGCCGGTGTCGACCTCGACAAAGACGAGCTCGCAGGCCTCGCCCAGGCCCCGAAGGGCCGCGTAGGCGGCCACCTGCGCGAAGTAGTGCGGGTAGTCCGCCCGCAGCTCGTCCTCGCGGGTCGGGAGCGCGCGCGTCACGGTCTTTATCTCCCGCAGGACGGCGGCGCCCCCGGAGCGCACCACCTGGTCGATGCGGCCGCTGAGGGCGATCAGCCATCCCCCGCGTGCCAGCTCCCCGCTCACCGCCACCTCGAACTGCGTGTCCCCGCCCTCGGAGAGCGCCTGGGCCCGGAGGGCGTTGTGCCACTGCGTGCCCTGCTGGGCGCGCCAGAGGCCCCCGGACGAGCCGGACGAGCCGCGGGGCCCGAGCGTGAAGTCCGAGAGGTCGCCGACGCTCAGCTCGGCCCGGCGCCGGTCGAGGTCGACGTTCACGGGATGAGGATGTCCGTGCTCGAGGCGAGGTAGCGCTCGAGGCTGTGGCGCAGCCGCTCGACCGCCTCGGCGGAGGCCTCCTGGCCGTCCAGGGGGCGGTTCAGCACCGAGGCGGCGGCCGGGCGGTCCGCCTCGCTGAGCGAGGGCATCCACTCCTGCTTCACCGGGTAGCCCTCGTCCCGCGCAAAGAGGTAGAGGCTCTTCAGGTACACCACGTCGGGCCTCGCCGCCTTGCAGAACGCGTCGAAGCCGGTCCGAAGCAGCCGGGTGACGGCCTCGCGGCTCTCCTCGTGGACGGGGTTGCGGCTGATCACCGCCGCCAGCGCGCTCGCGAAGCGCAGGGAGTCGTAGCTGCGCCCGATGGACGAGCGGCGGGTGAGGACGCGTGCCTCCCGCACGAACCAGGAGCGCCCCTGGTTGGAGCTCTCGAGCATCACCGAGAGGTCGTCAAAGAGGTCGGGCGCGACGTGCGTGCCCGAGGGCTTCCGCGGCATCCTCTGCAGGGCGAGCAGGTTGCCGTGCTCGGGCGAGAACAGCCCGAATCCCTGGAATGCGTCGGTGGGCGGCCGCTTCTCGATGACGAACGCCTCGGTGGTGAGCGTCTGGCCGGGCACCGTGGGGCTCGCTCCTACTGCCGGGGCGCTTCGCCGGAGGCCGCCTCGGCGGGCCAGGGCGGTACGACCGCTCCCCCGGAGATGATCATCTTCATCCCGTCGCCGACGCTCATGTCGAGCTCGATGGCCTCGCTCTTGGGCAGCATGAGCAGGAAGCCGCCGGTCGGGTTCGGGGTGGTCGGCACGAACACCGTCCAGATCTCCTGGCCGGCCCTGGACTGCGCCTCCCCCTGCACGGTGTTGGTGAGGAAGCCGATGGTCCAGCAGCCCTTCCTTGGGAACTCGACCAGCACGACCTTGTTGAAGAGGTTGCGGTTCTGGGAGCTGAAGGTGTTCACGATCTGGCGCACCGTGTTGTACACGGGGCTCACGCCCGGGATGCTCTGCATGAACCGGTGGCCCATGCGGAAGAAGTACTTGCCGAAGACGTAGCGCGATACGAAGCCGAGCAGGGTCACCAGGAGGATGACGAGCAAGGTTGCCAGGATGTCCCAGACCATCTCCAGGCTGTGACGGTCCCGCAGGGTTTCGGGGACGAGCTTGAGGAAGAGCGGCCGGAAGGTGCCCCCCACGAGCACCACGATGTAGCTGAAGACCCAGACGGTGATCGAGAGCGGGGCCACCAGCACCACGCCCGAGAAGAAGGCGTTGCGCAGCGTGACGTAGCGGGAGTCTCTGGTCGCGGGATCGGGCATCGGGTGGGTGCTGAGTCGAACGGCAGAACGCCGCCTACGCCAGCTTGAAGCGGGGCAGCGCCCCGGCGGAGTCGATCAATGTGAGCGCGCGGGCCTCGGCGCGGCGCATGGAGCGCTTGAGGTCGGGGCGCAGGTCGTCGTAGCCCGCCAGGTGCAGCCAGCCGTGCACCACGTAGAGGGTGAGCTCGCGCGAGAAGGCGGCCGCGGAGCGGCCTGCGACCCGCGCGGCCGCGTCGGCGGAGACGCAGATCTCCCCGGCGTGCCCGAGCGCGGGGTCCCCCCTGAAGGTGATCACGTCGGTGCGGGACGGGTCGCCGAGGAACCGCCCGTGGAGCGAGGCGAGGGCCCGGTCCGTGACGAAGGCGACCGAGAGATCGCCGTCGGGGCATCCCCCGCGGAAGGAGGCGCCCCGGGCGTCCAGGAGGGCGATCGCCGCGGCGACGGCGGCTCGGTCCAGCCGCAGGCGGGGGTGGCGGCTCGCGATGTCCAGGGCGCGACGGGCGCCCGTCATGCCTTGGCCTCGCTCGGCTGCTCCCCGGGCGTCGTGTACGCGACCCTCGAGTGCAGCATGTTCAGGAGCGTGAAGGTGAAGCTGTTCTTGATCTTCGCCAGGTCCTCGAAGGTGAGCGGCGCCTCGTCCAGCTGCCCGTCGGCCACGCGCTCGGCGATCATCCGGTCGATCAGGGCGCCCAGCTTCTCGGCCGTGATGGTGCGCACCGAGCGCGTCACGGCCTCGACGCCGTCGGCCAGCGAGATGACGGCGCTCTCCTTGAACTGGGGCTTCGGGCCGTCGTAGCGGAAGGGGGTCTCGGGCACCGAGGGCGGGGCGACCCCGGGGAAGGGCGACTGCGAGAGCTCCTGGGCCCGCAGGTAGAAGTACTTCACGAGCGTCGTGCCGTGGTGCTGGCGGATCACGTCGATCACCGCGCGCGGCAGCCGGTGGCGCACCGCCAGCTCGACACCGTCAGTCACGTGCTGGCGGATGATCGCCGCCGAGGACGCGGGGTCCTTCTCGTTGTGGGGGTTGCCCCCGTCCCTCTGGTTCTCGGTGAAGTACGCGGGGTTGGCCGCCTTGCCGATGTCGTGGAAGAGCGCGCAGGTGCGCGCCAGCAGCGCGTTCGCCCCCACCGCGTTGCAGGCGTTCTCCGAGAGCTGCGCCACGACGAGCGAATGGTGGTAGGTTCCCGGGGCCTCGAGCTGCATGCGGCGCAGAAGCGGGTGGTTGAAGTCCGTGAGCTCGAGGAGCGTGATGTCGGTCGTGCGCTTGAAGAGGGACTCGAGGACGGGAAGGAGGCCGACGACGGCGATGCCGGTGAGGAGCCCGGTCAGGAGCCCGGCGGCCATCTGCCAGACGAGCGTGTCGACCGGCGTCTGCTGCGCCACGCCGATCAGGGCCGCGAAGGCCGCCACCGTGAGGCCGCCCATGCCCGCCGCCCGCACGACCCGACCGCGCCTGCGCGCGTCGCGGCAGCCGAAGATGGCGACCATGGAGGCGAGGAACGTGAGCACCAGCAGGTCCAGGCGGTTGCCGTAGATGACGCCCGTGAAGATCGAGATGAGCAGCGCCATGAAGATGGCCGAGCCGGCGTCGATCAGGATGGCCACGATCAGCGGGGCGAGCGCCGTCGGGGCGAGGTAGGGGAGCGCCGAGGCCCAGGTCGAGTCCCGCACGAAGAGCTCCGCGCCCCCGACCGAGTACACGGCGCGCACGAGCGCCAGGTTGAAGATGACGACGAGCGCCAGGAGCCCCAGGCGCACGTTGCTGGCGAGGGTCTCCGGGTCCTCGAGCCGGACATAGAGGATCGAGGCGAGCACCATCGCGAGCACCAGCAGCACGCGCCCGAAGAGCTCGAGGCCGTCGTCCAGGTCGGCCGAGCTGCCCTCGAGCGCCGCCTTGCGATAGGCCGTGGCCATCTCGTACTGCTCCTCGGTCACCCGGTCGCCGGCGTCGACGATCGTTCGGCCGGGCGACACGCTGACCGTGACGGGCTTCAGCTTGCTCAAGACGGCGGCCTCGCGGGTCGCGGCGGCCTCCCGGTCGAACACGAGGTTCGACTGCACGCCGCCCCTGAACAGGCGGAAGAGGGCGCGCGCGGCCGGCTTCGGCACGCCCTCGGCGGCCAGGCTCACCCGCAGGAAGGTGAGCGCGTCCTCGAGGGACTGGACGGGCCTCGCGGCCACGCCGCCCGACGGGCGCTCGATCTCGAACATCTCGACGGCGTCCGGGGCGGCGCCCACGGCCGACGAGTCGTGCACGCCCTCGCTGTAGATCTGCCGCAGGGCCGCGAAGCCGTTCTCGAAGTACGTGGCTCGGGCGGACGCGTCGCCGGCCGACAGCAGCGCCGCCAGGTCGTCCGCGTTGGTCTCGTAGCGGCCGCTCGAGTTGAACTCGTCGGCGATCGCCCCGAGGGCGGCCTTGCGGTTGAAGAAGAGCGCCGTCGGGTCCGGGTGGGCCGCCTCGAAGGCCGCGAGCTTCTGGAGGAGCTGCTGGGCGGCCGACTCGAAGCGCTCGAGGGGCGCCGTGTCGAGGCGGTAGATGGGGGGCAGGCGGCTCAGGCGCTGCTCGCGCTCGGCGCGGGTGCGCTCGGTGCTCACGTACGAGAACGGCACGCCGGCCACGATCCGGACCGGGGCGATCTGATTGGGCAGGACGGGCAGGTCGAGCACGCGCATCCCGGCCGAGCTCACGACCACGATGGCCGCGACCGTGACGACGAAGATCAGGCCGGCCACGAGCCGGCTCTGGTCTAGGAAGTCCCGGAAGGCCGAGCCCGAGCTCGTCGTCAGGTCGCCCCGGCGCGCCCCGAGGCCGCCCATCAGGAGCTCAAGCTGGTTGCGGACCGACATGGCTCAGCGGGCCGGCGCCGTCCCGGCGTCGGACATGGGGTTCTTGAAGCGGTCGTAGGCCTCGATGATGCGCTGGACCAGGGGGTGGCGCACGACGTCGGAGCCGCTGAAGGTGTGGAAGACGATCCCGGGCACGTCGCGCAGGATGTGGCGCACCTCGAGGAGCCCGGACTGCTTGGAGCGGGGCAGGTCGATCTGGGTCACGTCGCCGGTCACGACCATCCTCGAGTCCTCGCCCAGGCGGGTGAGGAACATCATCATCTGCTCCGGGGTCGTGTTCTGGGCCTCGTCGAGCACCACGAAGGCGCGCGAGAGCGTGCGCCCGCGCATGTAGGCGAGGGGCGCGATCTCGATCACGCCCTTCTCGGTCAGCTTCACGACCTCCTCGGGCTCGAGCATGTCGTTGAGGGCGTCGTAGAGCGGCCTCAGGTAGGGAAGGATCTTCTCACGGAGGTCGCCGGGCAGGAAGCCCAGGGTCTCGCCGGCCTCGACGGCGGGCCGGGTGAGGATGATCCGCTCGACCTCGTGGTTGAGGAGGGCGGAGACGGCGGCGGCCATGGCGAGGTAGGTCTTGCCGGTGCCGGCAGGCCCGATACCGAAGACGATCGGCTCGCGCAGCACCGACTGGAGGTACTCCTTCTGGCCAAGGGTCTTCGGGACGACGCTGCGGCGGTGGGTCGCGATCACGAGCGGATCGTCAAGCAGCGCCTGCCACTTGCCACCCTCGCCGCGGGCGAACGCGTCGACCAGGCGGGCGAAGTCCGGCGAGCGGATCGTCATGCCCTGCGTGCGCGCCTCGTTCAGGAAGCCGAAGAACTCCTCGGCCACGGCGAGCGGGTTCTCCGGGGCCTCGATCTTGAGCCAGTCCTCCCGGGTGACGAGCGTGACCCCGAGCGCCCTCTCGGCGTGGACGAGGTTCTCCTCGCGGCCCGCGTAGAGCTGGCTCAGGTGCCTCGGGCTCTGGAAATGCAGCGTCTTTGCAGGCATCGGGGAGCCGCCTCAGGCGGCGGCGAGCACCTCGGGGAGCACGGCGGAGAGCCGGGTCCACGTGGACTCGAGGGACTGGGGAAGGACCCGCGTCTGGCCGATCACGGGCATGAAGTTGGTGTCGCCGTTCCAGCGGGGCACGATGTGGCCGTGGAGGTGGGCGATGCTCCCGCCTGCGGCCGAGCCCAGGTTGAAGCCGATGTTGACCCCGTCCGGCTTCATCGCGGCCGAGAGCAGGCGCTTGGCGAGGATGATCTCGGCCATCAGGTCGGCGTGCTCCTCGGCCCGCAGCTCCTCCAGCTCGACCACCTCCCGGAAGGGGACGGCGAGCAGGTGGCCGGGATTGTAGGGAAAGATGTTCAGGACCAGGTAGGTAAAGCGGCTGCGGTGGACGATGAAGGCGGCGCGGTCGTCGCCCAGGGCCGGCAGCTCCGTGAAGGGACGCTTCATCGACGCCGGGTAACGCGGCGCCTCAATGTATTCCATGCGCCAGTAGGCGTGAAGCTGCTGCATCGGTGGTAGCCGGATATAGGATCAGAATTGGGGGGCAAAGTCAAAGACTTGCCTTGGGGCGCCCGGATGGTGTCTTCTGGGATCACCATGCTCGCAGCCAGCCCCCCCCGCAGAGTAGCCATCACCGGACTCGGAGCCGTCACGCCCGTGGGACTGACGGCGCCCGCCACCTGGGCCTCCCTGGCCGAGGGTCGCAGCGGAATCGGTCCCATAACCCATTTTGATGCAACAGGATGTACCGCTAGGATCGCGGGCGAGGTGCGGGGATATGACCCCACGCAGGCCCTCGCGCAGGCCCTGTACCCCGCCGGACCCGGAACCGAGCCCGTGACCCAGGCATTGAGCCCCAAGGAATTGCGCAAGTTGGGCCGCTTCACGCACTTGGGGATGGGAGCGGGCCTGGAGGCCTACATCGACTCGGGACTCGACGCCCACCGGGGCACGCTGGCCTCCGAGCGGATCGGCGTCAGCCTCGGAGTGGGGCTGGGCGGACTTCCCGAGATCGTGGCAACGCACGAGACCTGGCGGCTCGGCGGCTGGCGCAAGATCTCCCCGTTCTTCATCCTTCAGTCGGCGCCCAACATCCTCGCGGGCCAGCTGGCCATCCTGCTCAACTGCCGCGGCCCGAACATGAGCATCGCCTCCGCGTGCGCGACGAGCGGGCACGCGCTCGGCGAGTCGGCCCGGGCGATCGCGCGCGGCGACGCGGACGTGATGCTGGCCGGGGGCTCCGAGGCCGTCATCACGCCGGTGGCGGTCGGCGCCTTCGCCCAGATGAAGGCGCTCTCGACCCGCAACGACGAGCCCGCCCGGGCCTCCCGGCCCTACGACGCGGACCGGGACGGCTTCGTGATCGGCGAGGGTGCGGTCGTGTTCGTCCTTGAGGAGTGGGAGCACGCGCGCGCCCGCGGTGCGCGCATCTACGCGGAAGTCCTGGGCTACGGGGCCACTGCCGACGCCTACCACCTCTCCTCGCTTGCGCCGCAGGCCGAGGGCTCGCGCCGATCGATGACGCTGGCGCTCAGGGACGCGGCGCTCGACCCGTCCCGGGTCGGCTACGTCTCCGCGCACGCGACGTCGACGCCCGGGGGCGACGGCGAGGAGGCCGCTGCGATCGCGGCCGTGTTCGCGGGCAGCCTCTCAGGCCTCCACGTGAGCGCCGTCAAGTCGATGACCGGCCACCTGCTGGGCGCGGCCGGGGCGCTCGGGGCCCTGGCCGCGGTCCTCGCGATCGACCGCGGCGTCGTGCCTCCCACCCTCAACCTGGAGACCCTCGATCCCGCGTGCGGCGCCCTGGGGCTCAACTTCACGCCCGGGGTGGCGGTCGAGAAGCGGGTCGACGCGGCGCTCGCCAACAGCTTCGGCTTCGGCGGCACCAACGCGTCGCTCGTGTTCGGGCGCGCCTGAGGCTCGGGCTACATGCCGTCGGGCGGGGGCGTGACCGCGAGCGGGCTGGCGGCCGGGGCCGCGTAGGGGTGGATGACGACCCGCGAGGCGCTGGCGGGAGCCAAATACGCCTTCGCTAGCTGGTCGATGTCGGCCTTGGTGATCGACTCGAAGTCGGCGTGCCGGCTGCGGGCCCAGTCGAGCACCTCCGGGCGCTCCTGCGCGCGGCCGATCACGGTCATCCAGTAGCCGTTCGTGCGCTCGGTCTCGGTGATGTTCTTGAGGATCGGGTTCTTGGCGCGGTCGAGCTCGTCCTGGGTGATGCCGTTCGCGTTCATCTCGCCGGCCACCGCCACGACGACGTCCTGGATCTCCTTGGCCTTGGCGGGGTCCGTGATGATGATCGCGGCCATGTAGCCGTAGCCCGGGAAGACGTCGCTGGCGGCGCTCGCCACCGACGGGGAGTAGGTTCCGCCCATCTGCTCGCGCACGCGCACGCGCAGCCGGTCGGCGAGGACCTCCTTCATGATGCCCAGGCGGCGGCCGCGGTGCACGTCCATGGCGTCGGCGGTCGGCCAGTAGACGCCGACCAGGCTTTTCGGGATCTGGGTGGTGATGGCGAAGTCGCGGGTGAACGGCTGGCTCGGGAAGTGCACCCTGCGGAGATCGTCCAGGGCCCGCCGCGGCTCGCGCGGGGGCAGCGTCCCGAGGGTCTTGGCGACCGCCTCGATCGTGGCCTCGATGTCGATGTCGCCCGAGATGGCCACCTCGAGGGCGCCCGACTTGAGGACCGGGTTCACCCAGGCCTTCACCTCGGCAAGGTTGCGCTGGAGCATGATGCCCTCGGTGGCCGGCAGCCCGAAGCGCGGGTCGCCGTCCACCAGCAGCTTCGAGACCTGCAGGGCGAGCGGGCCGCCCTCCGTGTGGGCGAACTGGATGTAGCTCGCGTCGATGCGCTTGCGCGCCTCGCGCAGGGCCTCGGGCCGGTAGCCCGGGTCGGTCAGGGTCGCCGTCATGAACTGCAGCTCGAGCGGGAGGTCCTGGCGGTTGGTGTCGCCCTTCAGCACGAAGGTGTCGATCACCGAGGAGAAGTTCACCCCGACCGTCTTGCCCGAGAGGATGCGCTCCAGGTCGTCGACGCTGTGCTTGCCCAGGCCGCCGGCCGTGAAGACCAAGCTCGTGAAGGCCGAGAGCCCGGGCTCCGTGGCCGCGGGCTCGGTCAGTTGCCCGTTGCCAAGGCGGGCCGAGACGTGGATCACGTTGGCCTCGAAGTCGGTCTTCTTCAGGTTGAGCTGCACGCCGTTGGCGAAGGTCACCTCGGTGAAGTCGAGGTCGTCGATGTGCGTGCGGCTGGCGACCGTGCCCGCGGGCCCGAAGTCGCTGTAGGCCCACGCGGTCGCCTTGCGCGTCGGATCGGCCCTGAGCGCCACCGCCCGCGACGCGCTGTAGGCGTCCATGATCGCCTTGGTGGAGTCGCCCGGGATGGTCGCGTTGCCCGAGACGAAGACGTAGGTGCCGGGCAGGCGCCAGGCGTCGATCAGCGCCTGGGCGCAGTCGACCGTGCTCACGTTGTCGAGCGCAGGGCCGTAGAGCGCCAGGTCGTCGGCGGGGCTCGTGAACACGTCGCGGTCGACCAGGCTGTCCGCCAGCTCCCCGGCGAGCTCGTCTGAGTGGCGGGTCGAGGCGGACTTGGCCGCCTGCTCGAGGTCGTTGCGGAAGTCGGCGGCGGCCTCCTTCAGTTCATCGGGCTGGAAACCGAAGGTGAGGGCCCGGCGCAGCTCCTGCTCGGCCACGCCGAGCGCCGGCACCCACTGGTCCGCCTTGCACGCGACCTGCACCGAGGACTCGCGGTAGAGGTTGAAGACCTCCTCGACCCCCGCGCTCGCCCGGATGAACGGGGCGTTCTCCTTCTTCGCGAGGACCGAGAGGCGCCTGTTCAGCATCTCGATCGCGAGCATGCGTGGCAGGAGCTTGATGCGCTGGGCGGCCGTGTCCGGCACGTGGGAGTAGGGGGCGATCGAAGCCAGCACGACCTCGGTCGTCGGCGCCTCGGGCTCGCTGTGGAAGAGCGCGCGCACCCCCGTGAAGGAGGGGGTCTTGCCGAGGTCGACCGGGGCGGGCTCGGGGCTGCGGGCCTTGACGCCCGAAAAGAGGTCGACGATCTGCCTCTCGATCGAGGCCGGGTCGATGTCCCCGACCACGATCACGGTCAGGAGGTCGGGCCGGTACCAGGTGTTGTAGAAGTCGACGAACGTGTCGCGCGTCGACTTCTGGATCACGTCCTCCAGGCCGATCGGCAGGCGCTTCGGCACGAGCGTGTCGCCCTCCATGAAGTTCACCTGGGCGACGAAGGTGCGGTAGTCGACGGAATCGCGGGTGCGCTTCTCGCTCAGAATGATGCCGCGCTCCTTGTCCACCATCTTGGACTCGAGGAGCAGGCCGTCGCTGTAGTCGGCGAGGATCTGGAGGCCCTCGGAGATCGTGGCCGGCTCGACGTTGGGCAGCTCGAGCTTGTAGATCGTGTGGTCAAACGAGGTCCCGGCGTTCGTGTCCGCCCCGAAGGCCATGCCCAGGCGCTGGAGGCGCTCGACGAGGGTACCCGGCGCGAAGTGCGTGCTCCCGTTGAAGGCCATGTGCTCCAGGAAGTGGGCGAGGCCGCGCTGGGACTCGGTCTCCTCGAACGAGCCGGCGAGGACCAGGAGGCGCAGCGACACGCGGGCCTTCGGCTCGTGGTTCGGCATGACGACGTAGCGCAGGCCGTTCGGCAGCGTCCCGAAGCGCGCGGTGGCCTCGGCGTGCAGGTCGCTCTCGGCCTGCGGGAACGGAAGGGGGGCGGCCCCGAGCGAGACCGCTAGGGCGGCGGACATGACCGCCAGGGTGAGTGCGAGGAAGCGTCTCATGGGAGTGTGCATCGTTGACTGTGTGCGGGGCCGCTCAAGTGCAAAAGGGATGGCTCTGAGATGCGGACAAGCGCGGCCTGCGTTGGTTGCATGCGCGTCATTCCGGTGCTCGCCAAGGGCTCGCGGTGGAGATCTGAAGGCGTTGAGCAGCGCTGGCTGGATCGATCTGACACGAGGGCCGGTGCGCTCCGTCAATGGCGTCCGACAGCCTAGTAAGCGACGCTTACCCCATGAACCCCGCCGGTCACCGCGAAATCGGCGTAGGCCGATCCGAGCACGGTCTGGTTTCGGAATTCCGCAGGCACGCCGTCGATCTCGACGGCTCGCGCCGGGGCCGGGACGAGGACGTGGCAGGCAGCCCCGTCCCCGCCCTGCGTGATGGTCAAATGGAGGGTCCTCGAGCCCCGATCCACTGCGTATCGGTAGGCAGCGTAGCCCTTTGAGGCGGGATACTGCACCGTCACCCGGATCGGGCCGGATTCCGGGTCCCAGCGCGGCGCAAGCAGGGGATGCCCGAGGGCGACGGTCCCCGGGCTGTCGGAAACGCCCGCGAGGCCCTCGATGAGGGCTGCCATGGCGGTTGCGGCGGCCCAGTTGTCGGGCCCGCCGAATGAGATCTCGGGTGGCCTCTCGAAGTGGGGCCGGTCGGCGAGCGTGAGTCCCGCCACCACATAGATGCCGTCGTCCTCGGGTGCGCTCAGGCGGACGGCTGCCAGGAGCTTCTCGGGCTCGGGGTTGTCGATGACAGACCAGGACAGGCCAACGTCTGCGGCGACCGGACTCGGCCCGTGCCATGCCACCCCGGAGGTCGCCGTCTTGAGTTCGGGGAACCACCAGTAGGTAAGCTGCTTTCCCATGACGATGTACTGGACGCGGCTTGTGCCGTCCGCGTAGACGAAGGCGACGCTCCCGCATACGCCCTCGGAGGTGGGCTTCGTCGAGGTGTGCAGCAGGTAGAGGCTGCCGACCTTGCGGGCCACCGCTACCTCAACGCGCGGCGGCAGCCCCCCGCGGTGCGAGACGGCCACCGCGACCCGTCCGCCGTTCGCCCCGGGATCGGCGACCCGGTACGGAACGCCCTCGAGCACGACCTCGCCCGTCGGCAGGTTCCGAAGATCGTCACCGGCCTTTCCGCCGAGCATCCAGGGAACCGATCCCGGCTCCCGCCGGTCGCGGATGTCCATGTTGGCGATGCGCGAGAGGTCGACGGGGCTGAAGGCGGCAGGGGGCGGTGGAGGGGGGTAGGCGCCCGTGTAGGCGAAGGCTATCTTGTGGCCGGTGCGCTCCCCAAGGGCCGCAAGGCGGTCGAGGATGTCGCGACCGTACGACTCAAACCCATTCTCGAGGGCTCCGCGCGCGAGCTCCCCGGCCACGTGCCCGCCCACGCCCCCGTTCATGTACTGCCAGACCTCGTCATGGTGGGAGAAGCCCTTTCCAAAGGGCGGGTAGATTGCATACCACTCCCCCGGGGAACCCGGCGGCAGGTGGGCGCGCAGGTCCTGGTACGTGCGGATGATGGCCGCAGCGTGGTCGAGACCTATCCCCCGGTTGAGGGCATAGGCGTTTCCCTGCGCGATCTGGGTTCTTTCGTCGACGCCGAGGTCGCGGTGGACGGTGGGATCCTCGTCGATGAAGTGCGTGTAGAACCTGCCATTCCACGAAAGCGCGTCCAAGCGCTTGCGGATCTCCGAGGCCCGATCGCGGTAGCGCGAGGCCCGGGCCTCATCACCCGAGCTTGCGAGCATCTCGGCCAGCTCTTCGCACGCCGCGGCGTAGTAGACGTTGTCCCCGAAGAACACGCCGAACTTTGACCTGTCCGGGTCGATCAGCATCGTGTTTGTCAGGCCGATGTCGGGCGTATACGCGTCATCGACCTGGAAGTCCCAGGAATCGATCGTGTAGACGCGCTTGAGGAGACTGAAGCGCCGGCTCCAGCGCGACCGATCCGTGACGCTGTACTCGAGGGCCCGCATCGCCGACGCCAGCGAGGCCCTCATCCAGGCCGAGTCCCCGGTCGTCTTCCATGTCTGGTAGATGGAGCTCACGTAGATGTACTCCGGGTGGTTCTCCGCGGGCTGGCGAACGAAGGTCCTGTCGCCGTATTTCCGCACGTAGCCAAAGGGCCCGTAGGCCGTGTTATAGTAAGCTGTCCCGCCCTCGTTTAGGTTGCTCCAGATCATCCCATCCTCGCGCTGGGTCTCTCGCATCATGTCGAGCAGGTCGGTAACCCAGGGGCTGAAGTACCTCATCCCCTTCGTGGTGTGGTAGTTGTCCAGTCCCCAGTTCACGAAGAACCGATACGTTCGATGGTTCCAAACCTCGGTCTGCACCCCGTCGGCGCTGTAGGCGTTCATGCCGCTGCGGAACAGGTCGAACATCGCGCGGTATTTCCCCGAGTCCTCGATCGAGGTATCGGGCTTCAGTTCAAAGCTTGAGCGGGAAACCAAGGCGCCGGAAGCCTCCACGAGGCTCACGGTCTGCGCCCCCGGGGAACCCCCTGCCAGGAAGCTCACCCGTCCCCGCGTTTCTGCCGCAAAGTAGACCCGGCCCTTGCTGTCTCTCACCTCCACTCGACCGTGGCCGGTCGACTGGACGACCAACGTGTCGAGCGGCCTGGCCTCGCGGGCTTGGACGGGGCCCCCGGCGCCGTCGCCCAGCAGGAGCTCAACCGTGCCCCCGGAAGCGAGGGCCGCCGAGGCGCATGCGAACAGGGCGCAGGCGGCGGCCAGGTTCTTGGCGATGCGCTTCATGGGTGCGCCACGATCGGACCGCGGATGCGGTGGGTGTTCAATCCGAAACGCCCGGGACCGCGGCGATGCGGCTTGATGCTCCCTAGGCGTCGCGAACACTGCGTCAATGGCTGTTCCGATATCGTCCCGACTCGCCGCGCTTGGCCATCACCTCCGGGTACGCGCGCCCCGGATCGGCGTAGGTGTTGCCGCCCAGGTCCCGTCCCTTCGCGAGGTAGACCTGGTGCGCGCCGCCGAAGCGCCCGTGGTTGAAGCGGACCCGGGTGGAGCAGAACCTTAGCGTCCAGCCGCACCGCCGGACGGCCGAGGTGTTGGGTTCGGATCCGTGCTGGATCCGGGCGTCGTGCAGCGAGCACTGGTTCGGCTGCAGTTCGATGTACGCGCGGTTCGCCTCGTCGCGCTGGTCCTTCACGATTTCCGTCGAGAAGACCGAGGTCCGAGCGTCGACCGACTCGTAGTCGCTGAAGCCCGCGCGACCCTCCTGGTGGGAGCGCGGGATCACCATCATGCAGCCGTTCACCCGGGTCGAGGGGTCGATCGCGAGCCAGACCGTGCAGACCTCCATGGGCTCGATCTGGCCCTTCCAGTACGCGCTGTCCTCGTGCCAGGGCACGCGTTTGCCGCTTCCCCGGGGCTTGCAGATGAAATGGGTCGAGAAGAGCGCGAGGTCGCTGCCCAGGATGGGCTCGACCAGGGCGAGGACGGCCGGGTCGAGCGCCCAGTCCAGGAGCTTGTGGTGCATGAAGTGCGGCACGTCCATCGATTCCGGCCGCTCGCCGGGCGGCAGTTCCGCGAGGACGGTCTCAAAGTAGGCCCTGAGCGCCTCGAACCGTGCCTGTTCCAGCACGGGCTCGTTGTAGATGACGTAGCCCTCGGTCCGGTAGCGCTCGACTTGGAGGGGGCTGAGGCGGGCGGGCGGGTTCATGGGGAAGCGGCGGGGCGGGGCGCCAAGGCGTCAATCTGCGGCCCCGCTTGTCCCTACACAACGAGGGCCTGCCACGACAAGCCTCGCCTGGCGCCAGGGCCTCCGCAGATCCAGCCACGCGGACTTCACGCAGCCCGGAGGGCCGCGCCCTGGAATCGCTGCCTGCGGCCCACGGGAAAAAGGCACTCCTTCAAACTTGTTGTGGCCTATCCGGGGGGTTTCGGTGTCTGCTCGCGGGGTCACGCGTCCCCGCATGATCTGGATCTATAGGCTCCTCTTCCCCTTTGTTCTCCTGGCCTCGTCGCCCTACTACCTGCTGCGCATGTGGAAGCGGGGCGGCTACCGCAGGGGCTTCCTCCAGAGGTTCGGGGTGCTGGCCACCGTGCCCCCGCGGCGCCCCGGGGTCCGCCGGGTGTGGCTGCAGGCGGTCAGCGTGGGCGAGGTCCTGGCCGTCGGCCCCCTGCTCGCAGCGCTCAAGGCCGACGGGGTCGAGGTCGTCCTGACGACGACGACCAGCACCGGGCGCCGCGTCGCGGCCGACACCCATGCGGGCCAGGCGGCGGCGGTGGCCTACTTCCCGATGGACTGGTGGCCGTTCTCGTCGCGAGCCTGGTCGCGCATCGACCCGGACCTGGCGGTCGTGACGGAGGGCGAGCGCTGGCCCGAGCACATGCGCCAGGCCGCCCGGCGCCGCGTGCCGGTCCTCTGCATCAACGCCCGCATCTCGGACCGCAGCTACCGGCGCCTGCGAAGCGTGCGTCCCGTGGCTTCGTTCGTCCTGGGGGGGATCCACCGGCTCCTTGCCGGGTCGCGCCCCGATGCCGAGCGGTTCATCGAGCTCGGGGTCCCTGCGGACCGGGTCTCGGTGACCGGCAACATCAAGTTTGATGTCGACATCCCTCGCTTGGACGCCGCGGCCCGCTCGGCTCTTCGCCGCTCGCTTGGACTTCCGGACTCGGGCGTCGTGCTGCTCGGCTCTTCGACCTGGCCGGGCGAGGAGGAGGCCCTCCTCGGGGCCCTGCGGGCGGCCCGGGCGGGCGGCGTCGAATGCTCGCTCGTGCTGGTGCCGCGGCACGCCGAGCGCCGCCTTGAGGTGGCACGGCTCCTGGGGACGAGCGGCTTCTCGTTCCACCTGCGCTCCCAGGGGCCGGCCCCGGCAACCGTCGACGTCGCCGTCGGCGACACGACCGGGGAGCTCCGCGCGATCACCCAGGTGGCGGACGTGGTCTTCGTGGGCAAGAGCCTCTCGCCCCACACCGAGGGCCAGACCCCGGTGGAGGCGGCCGCGCTCGGCAAGCCGCTCCTGCTGGGACCCGGCATGGCGAACTTCAGGGCCCTGACCGGCGACCTTCTGGAGAGGGGCGCTGCGGTCCGGGTGGCCGACGCCGCCCAGCTGGCCGAGCGCGCCCGCGAGCTCCTCGCCTCGCCCGAGGCGCGGGCCCCCCTGGCCGAGGCCGCCGCCCGCTGGCACGCGGACAACCGGGGCGGCGTCGAGCGCACGCTCGCGGCCCTGCGCGCGGTCCTGGCGACGGCCCGCTAGGTCGGGCGGCGTCGCGGGGCCCCGCGCGGCCCCGTTGCCTTTCCAATGTCATATCTTGGCATTCGGAATGAACGCCCTTGCCTTAAGGGGAGCGGTCCGTTGATTTAAGCATTCCTGCGGTCCCGCGGGACTCACTGATCAAGGCATCCTCAAGACACCTAACACGCACACTACCATGGCCGTTAAAGTAGCAATCAATGGATTTGGCCGCATTGGCCGCCTCGTATTCCGGGCCCTCGTCGAGCAGGGCCTCCTGGGCTCGACCTTCGACGTGGTCGCCGTCGGCGACATCGTCCCGGCCGACAACCTGGCCTACCTGCTCAAGTACGACTCCACGCAGGGCCGATTCCATGGCACCGTGGGCTCGAAGAAGTCGGCCCCGGACAAGGTCGAGGACGACGTGCTGGTCGTCAACGGGCACGAGATCAAGGTGGTGAGCGCGAAGACCCCGGCGGAACTCCCGTGGGGCGCCCTGGGCGTGCAGATCGTGATCGAGTCGACGGGCCTCTTCACCGAGGCCGAGAAGGCCAAGGGCCACCTGGCCGCAGGCGCCAAGAAGGTCATCATCTCCGCCCCCGCCAAGGGCGAGGACATCACGCTCGTCCTCGGCGTGAACGACGACAAGTACGACCCGGCGATCCACCACATCATCTCGAACGCGTCCTGCACCACGAACTGCCTCGCCCCGGTCGTCCACGTCCTCCTGAAGGAGGGCTTCGGCGTCGAGGAGGGCCTCATGACCACCATCCACTCGTACACCGCCACCCAGAAGACGGTGGACGGCCCCTCGAAGAAGGACTGGAAGGGCGGCCGCTCGGCAGCGATCAACATCATCCCGTCTACGACCGGCGCGGCCCGTGCGGTCGGCCTCGTGCTGCCCTCGGTCAAGGGCAAGCTGACCGGCATGTCCTTCCGCGTCCCGACGCCCACCGTCTCGGTGGTCGACCTGACGGTGCGCACCGTGAAGGAGACGTCGTACAAGGAGATCTCGGCCGCCATGAAGAACGCGAGCGAGACCTACCTGAAGGGCATCCTCGCCTACACCTCGGACGAGGTCGCCTCGACGGACTTCATCCACGACAAGCACTCGTCGATCTTCGATGCCGGCTCGGGCATCGAGCTCAACAACCGCTTCTTCAAGCTGGTCAGCTGGTACGACAACGAGTGGGGCTACAGCAACCGCTGCGTCGACCTCCTCAACAAGGTCGCCGCCGGTCTATGAGCTTCAAGAGCATCCGCGACCTCTCCCTCGCCGGCAAGCGGGCCCTGATCCGGGTGGACTTCAACGTCCCCCAGGACAAGGCCACCGGCGCCATCACCAACAACCAGCGGATCGTGGCGGCGCTGCCGACGATCCGCTTCGCCCTGGAGCAGGGCGCCTCGGTGGTCCTGATGAGCCACCTGGGGCGCCCGGACGGCCAGCGGGTCGCCAAGTACTCGCTCAAGCCGGTCGCAGCCGAGCTCTCGAAGCTCCTCGGCATGCCGGTCACCTTCCTCGACGACTGCGTCGGGCCCGCCGTCGAGGCGGCCTGCGCCGCGCCCGCCCCGGGCTCGGTGATCCTGCTCGAGAACCTGCGCTTCCACATCGAGGAGGAGGGCAAGGTGAAGCTCGAGGACGGCACCTCCAGGAAGGCCGACCCGGCCGACGTCGCGGCCTTCCGCGCGAGCCTCTCGCGCCTGGGCGACGTGTACGTGAACGACGCCTTCGGCACGGCCCACCGGGCCCACTCGTCGATGGTGGGCGTCAGCCTGCCCGACAAGGCCGCCGGATTCCTGATGGAGGCGGAGCTCAAGGCCTTCGCGGCCGTGATCGCAAGCCCGAGGCGTCCGCTCCTCGCCATCCTGGGCGGCGCCAAGATCGCCGACAAGATCCCGCTCATCCGCAACCTGATCGACAAGGCCGACGAGATCATCATCGGCGGCGGCATGGCCTACACCTTCAAGAAGGTCCTCTACGGGATGGAGATCGGCGAGAGCCTCTTCGACCCCGAGGGCGCGAAGATCGTGGCCGAGTTGGCCGACAAGGCCAAGGCCCGCGGCGTGAAGCTCGTCCTGCCCGTCGACTACGTCTGCGCGGACAAGTTCGCTGCGGACGCGGCGACCCGGCCGGCCGACGACTCGACCGGGATCCCCAAGGGCTGGATGGGCCTGGATGCCGGCCCGAAGTCGATCGCGCTCTACCGCGACGCGATCCTGCGCGCCAAGACGATCGTCTGGAACGGCCCCTCGGGCGTGTTCGAGTTCGACCGGTTCGCCACCTCGACGAAGGCCATGGCCGCGGCGATCGCCGAGGCGACCGCCAACGGCGCCACGACCGTCGTCGGCGGCGGGGACACGGCGACGGCGGCCCGCAAGTTCAAGGTGGCCGACAAGGTGACCCACTGCTCCACGGGGGGCGGCGCGAGCCTCGAGTACCTCGAGGGCAAGGTGCTGCCCGGCGTGGCCTTCCTCGAGTCCTAACGCAGCCCGAGCCCCCCTCATGAGCCGCAAAAAACTGATCGCCGGTAACTGGAAGATGAACAAGACGTCGGCCGACGGGGCCGCCCTCGCGCGCGAGCTGGTGCTCGCCGTGGGTAGCTACTCCGACGCCGACATCGTCGTCTGCCCGCCGTTCACCGCGCTCGAGAGCGTGGCGACGGCGATCGACGGCTCGCTGATCAAGCTCGGCGCCCAGAACATGCACTTCGAGCCCTCGGGCGCCTTCACCGGAGAGGTGTCGGCCCCGATGCTGCGCGCGCTCTTCGCGACGCACGTGATCCTCGGCCACAGCGAGCGGCGCGACCTCTTCGGCGAGACCGACGAGCTCGTGAACAAGAAGGTGCTCGCGGCCTTCAAGAACCAGCTTCGCCCGATCCTCTGCGTCGGCGAGAGCCTGGCCGAGCGCGAGGCCGGCTCCACCCTCAAGAAGGTCCAGTCCCAGCTCGAGCGCGACCTGGAGGGCGTCAGCCGCGATCAGGCCGCCGGCCTGATCGTCGCCTACGAGCCGATCTGGGCAATCGGCACCGGCAAGGTCGCGACCGCCGAGCAGGCGCAGGAGGTGCACGCGTTCATCCGCGGGCTCCTGACCAAGCTCCAGGGAGAGGCCGCCGCGCAGCGCATCCGCATCCTCTACGGCGGTTCAATGAAGCCGGCCAACGCGGCCGAGCTCCTTTCCCAGAAGGACATCGACGGGGGCCTGATCGGCGGAGCGGCCCTCGAGGCCCGCAGCTTCGTCGAGCTGGTCAAGGCCGCCGGCGGCAAGCCCTGATCAGGGCACCGACGTGACGGCCGTCTGGGGCGTCGACTGCGCCCCGGGCCCGTACGCGCGGCTCAGCTTGTCCTTGGAGCGGTTGAGCGCCTCGGCGGCGAACGCCTCGAGCGTGCCGTCCCTCTGCTTGGCGAGCAGCACCTCGGCCTCGGGCACGGCGACATCCTCTCGCACCTTCATCGCCCGGTACACCCGCAGCATGGCGGTCCAGCCCGCGTAGGGGTTGGGGTCGCGCCGGCCGCTCTGAAGCTGAGACTTGACGCTGCCCGAGAGGTAGGCGGCGAGGAGGAGCCCGCGCTCGCCGGAGTGGGTCATGTCGGCGATGCCGCGCTTCACGTCGCACCAGGGCACCGAGTCCATGCCGAGGTCGACCACCACGTCGTCGCTGTCGAGGGCGAACCGCAGGAGGGTGTTGGACGCCTTGGCGACGGCGTCGCTCGCCTGCTGGGGCGTGGCCGTGCCGGTCAGGTTGCCGAGCGCGTTCGCGTCGAAGACGCGGACGGCGTCCAGCGCCTGCTCGCGGGTGACGGTTTCGGACGCGCACAGGGGTGCTGCCAGGAGGAGCGCCGCGGCGCAGCTACGCAGAAGGGTGAGGGGCATGGGGTGGGGGTAAACCGACCCCCGAACTTGACCGCAATCGGCCGCAATTGCAAACGTCAACGCACCCGGCCGAGCATGTTCTGCGCGAGGGCCGCCAGGAATCCGCCGTCACCGGGGAGCGACGAGAGGAGCTCGACCGCCGAGTCCGAGCGCTCCCGGGCGAGGCGCCGGGCGGCCTCGATCCCGTGCACCGAGACGTAGGTCGCCTTTCCCGCCCGGGCGTCCTTCCCGGCGGTCTTCCCCAGCGTCTGCGTGTCGGACGTGGCGTCCAGGATGTCGTCGACGATCTGGAAGGCGAGGCCGAGCTCGCGGCCGCCCGAGCGCAGCCGGACCAGGGCCTCCTCGGGGGCGCCCCCGCAGAGGCCCCCCATGACGAGCGAGGCCTCGATCATCGCGGCGGTCTTGCTCAGGTGGATGTACTCGAGGCCGAGCGGGCCGGGCGCCCCGGTCCGCTCGGCCAGGAGGTCCTCCATCTGGCCGCCGATCAGACGACGGCTGCCGGCGGCTCGGGCGAGCTCGAGGGTGAGCGCGGAGGCGAGGGCGGGGTCGCCCCGGTAGGAGTCGGCGAGGATCTCGAAGGCGAGCGTCAAGAGGGCGTCGCCGGCCAGGAGCGCGGTCGCCTCGTCGAAGGCCCGGTGCGCGGTCGGCCGGCCGCGGCGCAGGTCGTCGTTGTCCATGCAGGGCAGGTCGTCGTGGACGAGCGAGTAGGCGTGCACGCATTCGACCGCCACCGCGGCGGCGAGTGCGTCGGCCCTCGGGTGCTCCCTGAAGAGGCGCGCGGCCGAGAGGACCATCACCGGACGCAGACGCTTGCCGCCGCCCTGCATGGCGTAGCGCATCGCCGTGTGCAGCCGCGGGGAGGGCTCGCCCGCGCCCGGCAGCAGGCGCTCGATCCCTCCCTCGACCCGCGCCACCCGCGCCCGCAGTTCCTCCGAAAGGTCCATCGCGCACAATTGAGCGGAAACGCTGCACGGCTGCCGAGAACAAACTCGCCAAGGCGCGACCCATTGGCCATAAACCGCCCGTCGCCCAATCATGCCCACCTACGAGTACGCCTGCACCAAGTGCGGCCACCAGTTCGAGCAGTTCCAGTCGATGCGGGACGAGCCGCTGAAGATCTGCCCGGAGTGCAAGAAGCGCTCGCTCAAGCGCCTGGTCGGCGGCGGCGCGGGGCTCATCTTCAAGGGCAGCGGCTTCTACATCACCGACTACAAGAACAAGGGCATGGCCTCGGCGGCCGCGGCCGAGTCCAAGCCGGCGACCCCCGCAAAGGCGCCCGAGGCGAAGCCCGCCGCGAAGAAGTAATTTTCCACCATGTGCGCTGCCAGAAAATCCGTCGTCAAGGGCCCGAGCTGGTTTGAGGTCGGCTTCGGGGCCTTCTTGGCCATCCTTCTCGGTGCCATCCTCGGCGCCCTCTACCTGATCACGCGGCCGGTCACGAAGGCGAAGGACCTGCCCAAGGACGCCCCCGCGGGCGCCGTCTACTTCCTCGAGGGCATCAAGGACTACAACTCCTCCCACGCCGAGCAGAAGCGCAAGGCGTTCGCGGCGGGCGAGTCCGTCTCGATCGAGGAGGGCGACCTGAACGCGTTCCTTGCCACCGCGGTAAAGAGCGGGGGCGATGCCAAGGCTAAGCCGGGCGACAAGGCCCCGCCGCACACGGACAACCTGATCGAGCTGTCGGCGCTCAACGTGCGCATCCGCGCCGGCACGATCCAGTTTGGAGACACCGTCAGCTACAACATCTTCGGCTTCACCGGCGACGTGATCGTGCAGTCGACGGGAAGCTTCTCGAGGCACGGGAGCACGATCGAGTTCGACCCCGACAAGCTCCTGATCGGCGGCCTGCCGCTCCAGAACTTCCCCTTCCTCCGGGGCTGGGCGCTCCACAAGTTCCTGTTCGCCTCGACTCCCCCCGAGGACCTCGTGGCCTCGTGGAACAAGCTCGTGGACGTCTCGATCGAGGGCAACACCCTCAAGCTGAGGATGCCGTAGGCGGGGCTTGGTCCTCGTGTCGAAGAGCCTCAAGAGCATCGGGGTCGTCTCTTTCCTGACAGTGGTCTCGCGGGTGCTCGCGCTCCTTCGCGACTCGCTCGCCTTCGCGATCTTCGGCTCGGGCTGGCTCTACTCGGCGTTCCTCGCCGCGTTCATGCTTCCGAACCTCTTCCGCCGGCTGCTCGCCGAGGGCTCGATGACGGCGGCCTTCGTGCCGACGCTCCAGGAGGAGCTCCAGGCGAACGGCCGGGAGGGGACGTTCCGTCTGCTCTCCAAGGTCACCTCGTGGCTCCTGGTCGTCACGGGCGCCCTGGTCCTCGCGGCGGCGGCGCTCTTCAGCCAGTCGAGGCGGCTGCCGGGCCACGAGGAGAAGTGGTACATGGCGGCCGACTTGACCGTACTCCTCTTCCCGTACCTGGGGCTGATCAGCCTCGCCGCCGCCTGCAGCGCCGCCCTGAACGTGCACCGGCACTTCGTCGAGCCGGCCCTCTCGCCCGTATGGCTCAACCTCTGCATGATCGCCGCCCTCGCCGGGGCGGGCCTGCACTTCGCGAGGACTCCGCTCGGCGAGGTGCACTGGCTCTGCGCGGGCGTGCTCGCCGGCGGCGTCCTCCAGCTCGCGGTGCCGGCCGGCGTCCTCGTCTCGATGGGGTGGCGGCCGGCCCTCGACCTCGGCCTCTCCCCGCGGGTCCGCGAGATCGCGCTCCTGATGACGCCGGGCATCTTCGGGACGGCGATCTACCAGATCAACTTCACGGTCTCTCGCCTGCTCGCCTTCTGGATCGACGACTCCTCGAACACCTACCTCTACACGGTCAACCGCCTGATGGAGTTCCCGATCGGCGTCTTCGCGGTGGCGGTCTCGACGGTCGTCTACCCGCTGATCGCGGCGCATGCGGCGAAGAGGGACTTCGCCGCGATGTCGACGGACTTCCAGAGGGGCATCCGCCTGATCCTCGTCATCAACGTTCCGGCGGCCGTGGGCCTGGCGCTGATCAGCGGCCCGCTGATCCGGCTGATCTACCAGCACGGCCACGGCACGGCGGCCGACTCCCAGCGCATGTCGCTTCTGCTGGCGCTCATGGTGATCGGGCTGCCGTTCTTCTCGGTCGTGAACCTGACGATCCGGGCCTTCTACGCGGTCAAGGACACGCGCACCCCCGTGCGGGTGGCGCTCGTGGACTTCCTGATCAACGCGACCCTGAGCCTTGTGCTCGCGCGCTGGCTGGGCGTCATCGGCATCGTGATCGCGAGCACGACGTCCATCATCGCCCAGACCCTCCTGCTAGGCCGGGCGCTCGTCCGGCGCCTGCCCGAGGTGCACCTGGGACCGCTCGTTCCGAGCCTCGCCAAGGTGGCGGCCTCCTCGGCCGCGATGGCGGTGGTGGTGGCCGTGGGCCTGCGCCTGGTCCCCCTTGCCGGGCTCGGCGCGCGGGGTGCGGACCTGGCGTCGGTGGCCGTGCTCGTGCCCGCGGGCGTCGCCGCCTACGGGCTCGTCCTCTGGCGCCTGCGGATCGAGGGCCGCGACGAGATCGAGGCCCTGCTCGTGCGCCTCCCCCTGGCCGGCCGCTTTTTCGCCCGGGTCCTTTGACAACGATACGTAACGAAGCACGCTGTGGGCCCTCTCCTACCATGACCTCCATTCCCACGCAGACCCTCACCGAAGCCCTCCACTGGCGTTACGCCACGAAGAAGTTCGACCCGACGAAGAAGATCCCGGCCGAGACCTGGGCCGCCCTGCAGCAGTCCCTCGTCCTCGCGCCCTCCTCCTACGGCCTCGAGCCCTGGAAGTTCGTCATCGTGGACGACCCGGCCACCCGCGAGAAGATCTCGGCGGCGGCCTACGGCCAGCGCCAGCCGGTCGACTGCTCGCACCTGGTCGTGTTCGCGGGCCGAAAGAACATGGACGCCAAGGACGTCGAGAAATTCATCACGCACACGGCCGCCGTGCGCGGGCTCCCGAAGGACAGCCTGAAGGGCTACCAGGACACCATCGAGGGCAGCGTCGAGCGCGCCCGCAAGGGCGGCTACCTGGACGTCTGGAACAGCCGCCAGGTCTACATCGCGCTCGGCGTGTACCTGGCCTCGGCCGCGCTGCTCGGCGTCGACACCTGCCCGATGGAGGGTTTTGATCCGGCCAAGGTGGACGAGATCCTCGGCCTCTCGGCGAAGGGTTACGGCGCGCTGGTGCTCGGGCCCGCGGGCTACCGGGCGGCGGACGACAAGTACGCCGGCCTCGCCAAGGTGCGCTACCCGGCGCAGGACGTCTTCATCCAGGCCTGAGCGGCCGTCGCCCCATGCGCGCCCTGCGGATCGAGGCGGTAGGCCAGGTGTCGGTGGGCGAGGTCGAGGACCCGGTGGCCGGCCCCGGCGAGGCGCTGGTCGAGATCAAGGCTGCCGCGCTCAACCACCGCGACCTCTGGATCAAGCTCGGCCAGTACGCGGGCCTCAAGTTCCCCTGCATCCCCGGCTCCGACGGCGCGGGCGTCGTGGCGTCGGTGGGGCCGGGTGCGGACCCGGCGTGGGTCGGGCGCGAGGTCATCATCAACCCCTCCTTCAACTGGGGGGACCGCGACGGCGCCCAGGGCAGGGACTTCGCGATCCTCGGGCTTCCTCGCGACGGCACCCTCGCCGAGCGGATCGCGGTGCCGGTCGGCCAGCTCGCTCCGAAGCCCGCGCACCTGTCCTGGGAGGAGGCCGCCGCCCTACCGCTCGCGGGGCTGACCGCCTGGCGCGCGCTCTTCGGGCGCGCCCGTGCGGAGGCGGGTGAGCGCGTGCTCGTGACCGGCATCGGCGCTGGTACGGCGCTCTTCGCCCTCCAGTTCGCGGTCGCCTCCGGCAACGAGACTTGGGTCACCTCGAGCTCCGACGACAAGATCCGCCGCGCGGTGACGCTCGGCGCCCAGGGCGGCTTCCGCTACGACCAGGAGGGATGGCTCGACCGGGCGAAGGAGCGCGGGCCCTTCGACGTGATTGTCGACAGCGCCGGCGGCGCCGGCTTCGGTCACCTCCTCGACCTCGCCGCGCCCGGGGGCAAGATCGTCTTCTTTGGAGCCACCCGGGGCAACGCCCCGGAACTCGCCCTACGCAAGGTGTTCTGGAAGCAGCTCTCGCTCCTCGGCACCACGATGGGAAGCCCCGGCGACTGGGTCGCCATGACCGGCTTCACGGCGCTCCACCGCGTGCGGCCCGTCGTGAGCGAGGTCTTCCCGCTCGAGCGGGGGGCGGAGGCCCTGGCGCTGATGGAGCGGGGAGGGCAGTTCGGCAAGATTGTGGTCGTCCCCTAGCGCGGGCCGGCGGATCCTCCCCAGCGTTGCACCGGCGGTCGTCCCCGGCTACAAGCGGTGCCCAGATGCGTCCTGTTCACACCCACGCCGCCAAGTCCCCCTCATGCGCAACCTGAGCCCGGGCGGCTGGTCGGGGTCGTACTCCCTTCAGAAGGACGCCGAGGTCCTCAAGCACAAGGTTGCTCCGGGCACGGTACCGCGCGTCATCGCCTTCGGCAGGCCCTACCTCGGGATCCTCTCGTTCTTCCTAGCCCTCGTCGTGCTCGACGCGGCGGCCGGCGTCGTCAACCCGCTCATCTACCGCGAGCTGATCAACAAGGGCATCCTGGCGGGCAACGAGGGCCTGGTCGTGCGGCTCGCGCTCCTCGCGGCCGCCGGGTCGGTCGTCGACTCGGGCCTCACCTTCTGGCAGCGCCAGATCGCGGCGAAGATCGGCCTCGAGGTGGTGCTCGATCTCAGGGTAAAGGTCTTCGCGCACATCCAGGAGATGTCGCTCGCCTTCTTCACGCGGGCCCGCACGGGCGCGCTCGTCAGCCGGCTGAACAACGACGTGTCGGGCGTGCGGGACGCCTTCAGCAACATCCTCTCAACGACCCTTGGCAACCTGGTGACGGTCGTCCTCGTGCTGGCCGCGATGTTCAGCCTCTCCTGGCGCCTGACGCTCGCGACGCTCATCCTGGTTCCGGTCTTCCTGCTGCCGGCGCGCTACGTCGGGCGCAGGATCAAGGCGCTCACTCGTGAGAGCTACGACCGGGCCGCGGACCTCAACAACCTGATGGTCGAGCGCTTCAACGTCGCCGGGGCGATGGTGTCCAAGGTCTTCGGGCGCCCCCGCGACGAGACGCGGGCCTTCGAGCAGCAGGCCGGGCGGGTGCGCGACATCAGCCTCAAGGTGGGCCTCTACTCGCGCCTGCTCTTCATCGGCCTCGGGCTCGTCGCCTCGCTTGCCGTGTCGCTCGTCTACGGCTGGGGGGGCCTCCAGGCCGTGCGCCACGCGCTCGACGTGGGCACGGTGGTCGCCCTCATCTCCTACCTCCTGCGCCTCTACGGCCCGCTGACAGCCCTCTCCAACCTCCAGGTCGACGTGATGACGACCCTCGTCTCCTTCGAGCGGGTCTTCGAGGTGCTCGACCTGAAGCCGATGGTGGCCGAGAGGGCGGACGCCCGGCCGGTACCGCCCGGCCCCGCGCGGATCGAGTTCGACGCCGTGTCCTTTCGCTATCCCTCGCCGAACGAGGTGTCGCTCGCCTCGCTTGAGGCGGTGTCCGGCCCCGGCCGGCAGGCGGAGCGCACCGTGCTGGAGGACATTTCCTTCGTCGCCGAGCCCGGCCAGATGGTGGCCCTGGTCGGGCCCTCGGGCGCGGGCAAGACGACGCTCGCGCAGTTGGTGGCCCGGCTCTACGACGTGACGTCCGGCTCCCTCCGCGTGAACGGCCTCGACCTGAGGGACGCCACGCTCGAGTCGGTGCGCGCCACCGTCGGCATGGTGATGCAGGACGCGCACCTCTTCCACGATACGGTGCGGTCCAACCTGCTCTACGCCCGGCCCGGAGCGAGCGAGGCGGAGCTCGCCGCCGCGCTCGCCGACGCCCAGGTCGCCTCGGTCGTGGCCGCGCTTCCGCAGGGGCTCGACACCGTGATCGGGGACCGGGGCCACCGGCTCTCCGGGGGCGAGCGCCAGCGTGTGGCGATCGCCCGGCTTCTGCTGAAGGCGCCGCCCGTCGTCATCCTGGACGAGGCCACCGCGCACCTGGACTCCGAGTCCGAGCGCGCGATCCAGGAGGCCTTCCGCTCGGCGCTCAGGGGCCGGACCTCGCTCGTGATCGCCCACCGCCTCTCCACCGTCCAGAACGCCGACCAGATCCTGGTTCTCGACAAGGGGCGCATCGTGGAGAGGGGCCGGCACGCGGAGCTCCTCGCCGCGGGCCGCCTGTACGCGCACCTCTACCGAACGCAGTTCACCGAGAAGCCCCAGGCCTAGGGCCCGCGGGGCAGGGGACGGGAAAACCCGCGCGCGGGATCATTCCGGCTTGGCGCGGGAGCCCCGGCGCATGAGGCTCTGGCCGAACCCCTGATGAACACCGACCCCCGTTTCCACGCCTGCATCATCGCCGGCGGAAGTGGCGAGAGATTCTGGCCCATGAGCCGCACGAGTGCGCCCAAGCACCTCCTGAAGCTCTTCGGCGAGAGGACCCTCCTGGAGGAGACCCTCCTGCGCCTGCAGGGCGTCGTGGCCCGGGAGAACACGTGGATCCTGACGAATGCGCTCCAGGTTCCCCTGATCCAGAGCGCCATCCCGTGGTTTCCGGCATCGCAGATCATCGCCGAGCCCGCCAAGCGCGACACGGCGCCTGCCGCGGCGCTCGCCACCGGGCTCGTGCGGGCCCGCCATCCCGGCGCGGTCCTGGCGCTCCTGCCGGCCGACGCGCTCATCGGGAACGCCCCGCGCTTTGCCGAGCAGCTTGCCCAGGCGTTTGCGTGGGCGGCCGACGACGCCGGCACGGGCACGGGGAGGAACCTCCTCACCTTTGCCGTCACCCCCACGTACCCGGCCACGGGCTTCGGCTACCTGGAACTCGGCGACGGCCTGGCGACCGGCGCCGACGGCAGCCGGCTGCGCCGGGTCGGCCGCTTCGTAGAGAAGCCCGACGAGGCCACCGCCCGGGGCTACCTCGCGGGCGGCCGCCACGCCTGGAACGCCGGGATCTTCGTCTGGTCCGCGGCACGGTTCCTGGCCGAGGCCGATCGGTCCGCCCCCGAACTCGCGTCCTTCGTGCGCGACTTCCCGGGCGGCGACCCCGCGGCCTACCTCTCCGCGCGCTTCGCCTCGCTCCCCAAGATCTCGGTCGACTACGCGATCCTCGAGAAGGCCGAGTCGGTGGCGACCGTCGTGGCGGCGTTCGACTGGGACGATGTCGGCTCCTGGGAGGCGCTGCCCAAGCACCTGCCGGCGGACGCCTCGGGCAACGTCGGCCGGGGCGCCGTGCTCTCGGTGGACTCGAGCCGCAACATCGCCGTCAGCAACGGGCGGCTGATCGCCCTTGTGGGGGTCCAGAACTTGGTCGTGGTCGAGACGGCCGACGCGGTGCTGGTGTGCCACCGGGACTCGGTCCAGCACCTGAAGAGGTTGATGCCGCAGCTGCCGGGCGACAAGGTCTAGCCGCTCCGCCCATGCTCCAGTCCCTCAGCATCCGCAACCTCGCGCTCCTCGACCAGGTCTCGGTGGACTTCGAGCCCGGGTTCACGGCCGTGACGGGCGAAACCGGGGCGGGCAAGAGCGTGCTGATCGGCGCGCTCTCGCTCCTCGCGGGCGAGCGCGCCGACAAGACGCTGATCCGCCAGGGCGCGGCGGCGTGCGAGGTCGAGGCCTCGCTCTACTTCAGCGACGCCAAGGCCATCGACGCGGAGCTCGCCTCGCTCGACCTGCCCCCCTGCGAGGACGGGCTGCTGGTCCTGAAGCGCAGCCTCCCCAGGGACCGCGCCCCCAAGATCACGGTCAACGGCGGCCTGGCGACCCTCTCCGCCCTCCAGCGCCTCGGCGAGCGCTGGATCGACTTCCATGGTCCCAGCGAGCCGAGGAGGCTCCTGCGCGAGGGCTGCCAGCTCGAGCTGCTCGACCTCTACGCCCGGGCGGGGCCCTCCCTCGACGCCTACCGCGCGCCCTACGGGCAGTGGTGCGCTCTCAAGGCCGAGCGCGAGCGGCTGGCCGGCGAGGCCCAGATGTCGCCGGACGAGCTGGCTTTCCTGGAGTCCCAGCTCGCGAAGCTCGACCGGCTGGACCTCTCCGAGGAGGCCATCGCTGCGCTCGAGCGCGACTTCCAGCGGATGAGCCGCGCCCAGGAGATCGCCGAACTCGCCTCGGGCCTGGAGGCGGGGCTCTCGGGCGAGGACGGAGCCCTCTCGCGCCTGGCGCTGCTCCTGCGCGAGGCGCGCCGACTGGAGTCGGTCGACCCGACGAGCCGGGAGTTGGCGGAGCGGCTGGCCGCGGCGGCGGCCGAGCTCGGGGAGCTCGCCTCGGAATTCGGCTCGCTGGGCCGCGAACTGCAGGGCGACCCCGAGGGTCTCGGTCCCCTGGAGGAGCGCATGAACGCCTGGCTCGAGGCGCGCAGGCGCCACGGTCCCGACGTCCGGTCGGTGGCCGCGGCCCGCGAGGCGATGCGCCTTCGGATCGCCTCGCACGGCGATCTGGAGGGATCCCTCGCCAGGCTGGACGCCCAGATCGAGGTTGCCGCGCGCGACGCCCGCAAGGCGGCGGCGGCGCTGCGAGCGGTGCGCGAGAAGGCGGCCCGCACCTTGGGCCGCGCGGCGGCGCAGCGGATCTCCGAGCTCGGCTTCGCGAAGAGCGACTTCCGGATCGAGGTGACGGACGGCCCGGGGCTCGGTCCCAACGGCGACTCGGCCTGCGAGTTCCTGTTCTCGGCGAACGTCGGGGAGCCGGCGCTGCCGCTCGGTCGGATCGCGTCCAGCGGGGAGCTCGCCCGCGTGATGCTTGCCCTCAAGTCGGTCCTGGCGGACCTGGACTCGGTGCCCGTCCTTGTCTTCGACGAGGTCGACGCGAACGTGGGCGGCGAGATCGGCGGCGTGGTGGGCGAGCGCATGGCCGAGATCGCCCGGCGCCACCAGGTGCTCTGCGTCACGCACCTGCCCCAGGTGGCCGCGCGGGCGACCGGGCACTTTGTGGTTGAGAAGGACCAGTCGGGAGAGCGCGCCGTCGTGCGCATCGCGCCGATCCACGCCGACCGCAAGGCGCGCGTGGCCGAGCTCGCGCGGATGCTCGGCGACCGAAACGCCAAGAGTGCGATCGCCCATGCCGAGAAGCTGCTTCGGGCGGGTTAGGCCGGCCCAATGAAGCTCGAGCCCCTAGGAGATTCGGCGGTGGTGGCCACCCTGGGGGAAGACACCAGCCCCGAGACCCTCGCCTCGGTGCTTCGGCTGGCCGATGCCGTGGCGGCGGCGGGCTCGCCGGCGATCACGGACCTCGTGCCCTCCTTCGGGACCCTGACGGCCTTCTACGACCGGCCGCGCGTGGGGGAGAACGCCGCGGAGGCCTATGCCGCGGTCTGCCGCCTCCTCGAGGCCTGCGCCGGGCGAGGGGCCGTCGGCCCGCCCCGCGCCTCGAGGTCCGTGGAGGTGCCGGTCTGCTACGGGGGCGCCTGCGGTCCCGATCTCGAGGCGCTCTCGACCCTCCTCGGGCGCACCCCCGCCGAGGTGGTGGGACTCCACTCGAGCATCGAGTACCTCGTTCACGCCGTCGGCTTCACCCCTGGCTTCCCGTACCTGGGCGGCCTTCCCGAGGCGCTGCGGGCTCCCCGCCGGTCGACCCCGCGCGTGCAGGTTCCCGCGGGCTCGGTCGGCATCGGCGGCTCGCAGACGGGCATCTATCCGGTGGCCTCGCCCGGCGGATGGCACCTGATCGGGCGCACGCCCCTGCGGCTCTTCAGCCCGGCCGGCCAGCCGGCCGCGCTGCTTCGCCCGGGGGACCGGGTGTGGTTCACGCCCATGACGCAGGAGCAATTCGAGTCATGGAGGTGAAGGTCCTACGGGCGGGCCAGCTGACGACGGTCCAGGACCTGGGCCGCCGCGGCCACCGGGGAGAGGGGGTCGCCTCGGGCGGGGCCATGGACCCGTTCTCGCTGCGCCTTGCGAACCTGCTCGTGGGCAACGCCGAGCACGCTCCCGCGCTCGAGATCACGCTCACGGCCCCGGAGCTCGAGTTCTCGGAAGGGGCCTGGGTGGCGCTCTGCGGCGCCCGTTTCTCGGACCTGCCCGGGGGCAAGCCGGCCTGGGTCGAGCCCGGACAGCGCCTGGTGCTGGGAAAGCGGCTCGACGGCTGCCGGGCGTACCTGGCGATCGCGGGCGGGCTCGATGTCGAGCCCGTGCTCGGGGGCAGGGGCACGCATCTGGGGGCCGGATTCGGCGGGTTCGCGGGGCGGGCTCTCAGGGAGGGCGACGTTCTTCGCGCGGTGAAGTCCGAGTGGCTGCTCACGGGGCACTGGAGCGTGGACGAGCGGATGCTGCCGCGCTACGGACGAGAGCCGGTCGTGCGCGCGCTCTCGGGCGCCCATGCACTGGAGTTCGCGGACGCCTTGTACACCGGCAGCTTCCGCGTGAGCGCCCAGTCCGATCGGATGGGCCTGCGCCTCGAGGGCGGCGTGCTCGAGCGGTCGACGTCCAGGGAGCTCCTCTCGAGCGCCGTCTCTCCGGGCACGGTCCAGGTTCCCCCCGACGGCCGCCCGATCGTCCTCATGGCCGACGCCCAGACGCTGGGCGGCTACCCGAGGGTCGCCCACGTCGCCTCGGTCGACCTGCCGCTCCTCGCGCAGCTGGCGCCGGGCGACTCGGTGCGCTTCGCGCGCGTCACGCTCGCCGAGGCCCATGCGCTTGCGCACGCCCAGGAGCACCGATTCGCCCTCCTTCGCCAGGGACTGGCCGCCAAGATCCTTCGCGCATGAGCGGGTCGCGCAGCCTCGACCTGAATGCGGACGTGGGGGAGGGCGCCGGCTCGGACGCCGAGCTGGTCCCGCTCGTCAGCTCGGTGAACATCGCCTGCGGTGCGCACGCCGGAGATGACGCCACGATGCGGGAGACGGTGGCGCTCGCCATGCGCCACGGAGTGGCGCTCGGCGCCCACCCGGGCTTCGCGGACAGGGAGCATTTCGGCCGGCGCGAGCTTCCGCTCGCCCCGGGAGAGGCGGCCACGCTCGTCCTCGGGCAGGTGGCGGCGCTCAAGGGCGTCGTTCAGACGGCGGGAGGGCGCCTCTCGCACGTGAAGCTTCACGGTGCCCTGTACAACATGGCCGCCCGCGACCTCCG
>CAIXHE010000007.1 GCA_903919205.1 uncultured Opitutaceae bacterium
AGGAGCAGGCGTCCGCGCTGGAGTCGTCCAGGCTCACGCAGCCCCAGGTCGCGGCTCTTGACGCCCTGGTGGCCCGGGACGTGACGCTCGCTCGCCAAGGCGGCGTGACCGGCTTCGCCGTCGGGTTCAGCGCCCGCCATACGGCAAAGGAGCTCTCGCAGGCCGGCGTGGACCGTCTGTCCGACGCCGGTCGCTCGACTCTGGACCGGCTCGTATCGCAGGCGATCGCGGTGGGCCCGTCACCCGTTCAGGCATTCACGTATGACCGCCCGGCACCCACCGCGCCGGTAAAGGAAATCGACGTAACGCCGCCGCACATGGAGGTGCACGGGGACGTGTCGCTCACGGTCGGAGGCGGCGGCCATGGTTCGAGTTTCTACGGGACCTCGATGGACGTGGTGGCGATCGACCCCTCGGGGCGCTTCACGGTGGGCGTGGGCTTCAGCGATTTTCACAGCAAGGGGATCTTGACCCCGTGCCTGCCGTACTACGGAGGGCCTGCCTACCCCGGCTGGTAGGATTTCCCGCGGGGCGCCCTCCCCAAGGATCGGTTGCCAACCGGCGCGTCGCTCGGCAGCGTCGCCCGCGATGCTCCTCCGGTTCCTGCTTCTTTTTCTTGGCGTCTTCGCCTGCTCGACCTCGGCGATCTTCATCCGGCTCAGCGCGACCCAGCCGTTCGTGCTCACGGCCATCCGCCTGGTGATCGCGGTCGCGCTCCTGTCGCCGGTGTTTTTCCGGGAACTGCGTCGGAACCAGGGATCCTTCACGGCGGCCCATGCGCACCGCACGCGCCTGCCGGCCCTCGTTCTCGCGCTTCACCTGATCACGTGGACGGTGGGCGCGCGGATGACGGCGGTGGCCCAGTCGAGCCTCATCGTCAACCTGGTGCCGATCGCCCTTCCCTTCTTCCTCCACTGGATTGCGACCGAGCGGATCAACCGGGCGGAGGTCGTCGGCACCGCGCTCGCGGTCGCGGGGCTCGCGGTCCTTTCGTTTCGCGAGGCGCTCACCGGGGGCGGCAGCCTTCCGGGCGACGCCATGTGCCTGCTCTCGATGCTGCTCTTCGCCCTCTACCTGGCACTCGGGCGACGCAATCGCGACTTTCCCTCGGTGTGGCTCTACGTGATCCCGGTCTACGGGCAGGCGGCCCTCGTGTGTCTCGCGGTCTCGCTGCCCTGGATCCGGAGCTTCGCCTTCGGCTCGGCGCGCGAGTGGGCCCTCATGGTCGCGCTCGCCGTCGTGCCCACCGTCTGCGGCCACTCGCTCCTGAACGGGGCGATGCGCCACATCCGGGGACAGGTCGTGAGCCTGTGCAACGTGAGCCAGTTCGTGTTCGCCGGGGTGATGGGTTACCTCCTGTTCGACGAGGTGCCCAGGGCCGCGTTCTACGCGGCGAGCGCTATCGTGGTGTCGGGCGTGGCGATCGTGGTGCTCGCGGCCCCGGAGCCGCCTGCTGAGGCCGCCTAGCAGGCGGCCCGCACCACCGCCTCGGCAAACGCCCGTACCGGAGGCGGAAGCTCGCCCTGAAGGGCCGCGCGCTCGGGCTGGAACAGCATGCCGACAAAGAACGGCTGACCGGGCCACTCTGCGGCACGGACCTCGCCCGCGTCGTCCCACGCGGTGTACCGGAGTCCCGCGTCCGCCAGCAGCCGGCCGTGGGCCGGGTCGATCCCGTAGTTGCACTGGTAGCCCTCCACGGCGTCCGGTTTGCCGTAGGCCGCGCGCAGCAGGCTTCCCTCCTCGAACCGGACCCTGCCTTTCACCCCGACCAGCGAGCAGCTCAGGCGGGACACCACAAGGTGCGCGCCCTCGGGGCTTGTCTCCGCGTGGTCGGCGTCGGCGATGCCTGCCACGTTGCGGGCAAACTCGATCACGGCGTGCTGGAAGCCGCCGCAGGTGCCCATGAACGGACGGCGGCCCTCGCGGGCCCACCGAACCGCGGCCAGGGCGCCCTCCAGGCTCTCATAGGGGCTCGCGGGGACGAGCCATACCGCAGAGAAGTCGCGGAGATCGCGCTGCGGCTCGGCCACGGCCCGCGTGGGCACCCAGTCCCAGGCGAGCTCGGCCCCGGTGGCCGCGCGCGCCATCTCGAGCGCCCGCGGGATCGCGCGGTGGGCCGCGTGGCGGTCGGAATAGTCGCCGACCAGGGCTATCCTCGCCTGGCTCATGGAGACGAGGCGGTCTCGGTCTCGGGGAGCTTGCCGGCGGCCAGCAGGCCCGCGGAGAGGACCGCCAGCGCGGCGCAGACGATCACGAACCAGTCGCCATGTTCGACATAGAAGCTGTTGCGCCCGATCCAGCGGCGATCGCGGGTCACGTGGGCGAGGCCCGTACCCCGGAAGTAGATGCTGTCGTCGTCGTTCACGAGGACCTTGCGGATCATGCCAAACTCGTCAATCCAGCCGCTCCACCCGGCGTTGCCGCAGCGCAGAACCGGACGCCGGGTCTCGACCGCGCGGAGCACGGAGTGGGCCGCATGCTGGTAGGCCGCCGCGCCCTCGCCGTACCAGGCGTCGTTCGTCACCACGACGAGCGCGTCAGCGCCGTAGCGCACCTCCTCACTCGCGATCGCGGGAAACAGGTCCTCGTAGCAGATGAGGACGCCGAAGGCGGCCGCGCCCTGTGGCAGAGGCACGACCAGCGGGGCCGGGTTAGAGCCGGGTGTGAAGTCGTCGCCGATCGGCACGAACTTGCCGATCCAGCCGAAGAGGGGCCTGAGCGGGATGTACTCGCCGAACTGCACCAGGCGCCGCTTGGCGTAGTAGCTCGTCTGGACGCCCGTTTTCGGATCGATGACGAACGCGGCGTTGAAGTACTGGTCGCCGCGGGGCCCGTGCTCGATGGCATCGGCGCCTATCAGCATCGGGGCGCGGGCCCGCTGGGAGAGCCCCTCGACGAAGCGCCGGCCGGAAGGGTCCCCGCCCCGGAGCGCGAGGGGCGTCGTCGACTCGGGCCAGAGGATAAGGTCGGGGTGCAGCGCGGCCGCCGAGAGGGTCGTCGACCACAGGACCTGCGTAATCGCGGGGGCCTGCGCGGGGTCCCACTTGACGGTCGCGGGGATGTCCGGCTGCACGAAGGCGACGTTGGCGAACGGCACCGAGTACTGTCCCCGGCGCACGGTGTCCTGCACGAACACCGAGAGGCACACGAGCATGAGGAAGAGCGCGAGCAGCAGCTCCTGGCTGCGCCGGCGGAGGCCGTGCTCGCCCTCGAGGAAGAGGCGGTGCACCACGGCCGCGATGCCGATGTTGGCCGCCACGACGACGAAGGAGATGCCCCCGGCGCCGGTGTAGGCGGCCACCTGGATGACGCTCAGCATCTGCCACTGGGTTGCGGCGAGCGGCATCCAGGGAAATCCCCCGAGGAGCCACGTGCGCGTCCACTCGACGACGACCCAGGCGCCGGAGAGGCCGAGCATCGCGAAGAGCCGGACGGCCGTGGCCCGGCCGATCATGCGCGGCATCACCCACCAGGCCGCCAGGTACCAGGTGCCCGTCCAGGCACCGACCAGCGGGCCCACGACGAAAAGCCCCGCCCAGGTCACCGGGTGGAGCCAGGAGAGGTTGATCGTCCATGCCACGGCCTGCGCCGCGAAGAGGGTCCATGCATACAGTCTGAACCGGGGCCTTAGATACGCCCAGAACACCCCGGGAGCCAGGCAGGCGTAGGCCGCCTCCGGCGCGTGGAAGGGCGGGAAGGCCACGACGAGCAGGAACACAGAGCTGATGGCCACCACGATCGGGGCCACCCACGCCGCGTGACGCTCCCAGAAGCTCGGAACGGCGTCGTACGGGTCCGGGGTCACGGAAGGTCGCTCAGGAGGCTCCGTGGCAGTGCTTGTACTTCTTGCCGCTGCCGCAGGGGCACGGGTCGTTGCGCCCGACCTTCGGCGTGTCGCGCCGGATGGTCACCTTCGGCAGCTGGATCTCGGCCGGTGCCGGGGCCGCCTCGGCCGGGGCCGCAGCGGCCGCGGGGGGGGGCGGCGGGGCGGTCTCGGGGCCCTGCGTGCGCGCGTTGCGCGCCAGGATGGAGAGCATGTTCTCGAACGAGGACAGGTTCGAGGCGCTGCGGAAGAGCCCGGTGCAGATCTGCAGGCGGACGTTCGCCATCAGCTCCTCGAAGAACTTGTACGCCTCGCTCTTGTACTCGACCAGGGGGTCCTTCTGGCCGTAGCTGCGCAGGCCGATCGAGCGCCGCAGCTCCTCCATCTCGGTCAGGTGCTCCTGCCAGTGGTGGTCGATCGCGTTGATGACGACGTAGCGCTCGAGGGATCCCAGGGCCTCGGGGATCTCGACCGACTCCTTGACCGCGTAGGCGGCCTTGATCCGCTCGAGGATCGACTCGCGGATCTTGTCGGCGTCGGTGCCCGTGACCTCCTCGATCTTGAGGCCGATCGGGAAGTGAGTGTTCGTCCAGCCGACGAAGCTCTCGAGGGCCGCTGGGTTGACGCCGCCCTTCTCGCCGAAGCCGGCGACCGCGAGCCGGCTTGCGAGCTCCTCGTCGACCTGCTCGAAGATGATCTCCTTCGAGCGGGCGGCGTGGATAGCTCCGTTGCGGATGCCGTAGACCACCTCGCGCTGGAGGTTGAGCACGTCGTCGTACTGGAGCAGGCGCTTGCGCTGCGCGTAGTTCTGCTGCTCGACCTTCTTCTGGGCGGACTCGATAGAGCGGTTGAGCCATGGGTGCTCCAGCTCCTCGCCGTCCTGCATCGAGCCCTCCATCAGCCGCGAGGCCAGGTTGCCCTGCAGGAAGAGGCGCATCAGGTCGTCCTCGAGGGAAAGGAAGAACTTGGTCAGGCCCGGGTCGCCCTGGCGCGAGCAGCGGCCGCGCAGCTGGCGGTCGATGCGGCGGGACTCGTGGCGCTCGGTGCCGATCACGTAGAGGCCGCCGAGCTCGCGCACGCCCTCGCCCAGCTTGATGTCGGTGCCGCGGCCCGCCATGTTCGTGGCGATCGTGACGGCGCCGCGCTGGCCCGCGCGCGATACGATCTCGGACTCCTGCTGGTGGAACTTCGCGTTCAGCACCGTGTGGATGACGCCCGCGCGCTTGAGCATGCGCGAGAGCACCTCGGAGGCCTCGACGTTGGTCGTGCCGACCAGGACGGGCTGGCCGCGCTTGTTGGCCTGCTCCACCTCGCGCATGACCGCGTTGTACTTGTCGCGGCGCGCCTTGAAGATCGAGTCGTTGCGGTCGACGCGGATGCAGGGCTGGTTGGTGGGGATCACCTGCACCTTGAGCCGGTAGATGTCGTTGAACTCCGTCGCCTCGGTCTCGGCCGTGCCGGTCATGCCGGCCAGCTTCTCGTACATCCTGAAGTAGTTCTGGATCGTGATCGTCGCGTACGTGCGCGTCTCGCGCTCGATCGTGACGCCCTCCTTGGCCTCCACCGCCTGGTGCAGGCCGTCGGACCAGCGCCGGCCGGTCATGACGCGGCCCGTGTTCTCGTCGACGATCATCACCTTGCCGTCCTGGACCACGTAGGCGACGTCTCGCTCGTAGAGCGAGTAGGCCCGCAGCAGCTGGGAAATCGCGTGGATGTCCTCGGAGACGGTCGCGTAGCGCTGCTGCGAGGCGAGCTTCATCTCCTCGCGCTTCTCAAGGGAGACACTCGTGTCCTTGTCCAGGTCCGAGAACTCCGTGGCCAGGTCCGGCAGCATGAACGCATCCGGGTTGTCCGGGCGCAGGTGCTTGCGGCCGATCTCGGTCAGGTCGGCCTGGTGCTGACGCTCGTCGATCACGAAGAGCAGCTTCTCCTTCAGGTGGTAGAGCTCGTCCTTGTTCAGGTCCGAGTTCATCTCGGTCTCGACGCGGTCGAGCAGCTTGCGCCACTCGGGGTTCTCCATCAGGCGCAGGAGGAGCTTGTTCTTCGGGTTGCCCATCTTCACCTGCAGCATCTTGCGGATGGCGGTGTCCCGCTCCTCGTTCGTGCGGCCGGGCTTCTCCAGCAGTTCCTTGGCCTCGCCCACCAGCCGGTTGCACAGTCGGGTCTGGTCGGCGACCAGGCGGTCGACGCCCGGCCCGAGGCGGGTGAAGGGCTGCTCGCGCTCGATCGGCGCCGGGCCGGAAATGATCAGCGGGGTGCGCGCCTCGTCCACCAGGATCGAGTCGATCTCGTCCACGATGCAGTACCAGTGGTCGCGCTGCACCTGGTCCTCCTTGCGGGTCGCCATGCCGTTGTCGCGAAGGTAGTCGAAGCCGAACTCGCTCGCGGTGCCATAGGTGATGTTGCACCCGTACATGTCTCGTCGGCGGTCCGGGGACATCTGCTGCTGGATGCAGCCAACCGTGACGCCGAGGAAGCCGTAGAGCTGGCCCATCCACTCGCTGTCGCGGCGGGCGAGGTAGTCGTTCACGGTCACCAGCTGCGCGTTGCGGCCGTTCAGCGAGTTGAGGTAGAGGGGCAGCGTCGCGACCAGGGTCTTACCCTCGCCCGTTGCCATCTCGGCGATCTGGCCCTGGTGGAGGGCGATGCCGCCGATCAGCTGCACGTCGAAATGCACCATGTCCCAGGTGAGCTCGTGGTCGCACACGACCGCCTTGTGGCCGACCAGACGGCGGGCCGCGTTCTTCACCGTCGCGAACGCCTCGGGAAGGATCTGGTCCAGGGTCTCGCCGGCCGTCACCCGGGCCCGAAACTCGTCGGTCTTTGCCCGCAGCTGCTCGTTCGTCAAGGACGCGTACGACTTATCGAACTCGTTGATCTTCGCCACGATAGGCCGCGCCTTCTCCAGGAATTTCCTGTAGTGCCTGCCGACGAAGGGTTTGAGCAGAAACGAGAGCATTAAGGGGTAGACAATAGACCGCCTGAACCTCTTGGCAAACGACAAATGCCCGGACCAAACCCGGCCCCTTCTACAGCCGCTTCTTGAAGTAGGCGATGGTGCTCTTCAGGCCCTCCTCCAGGGGGACCTTGGGCTCCCACGCGAGCACCCGCTTGGCGAGCGTGATGTCGGGCTTCCTCTGCCTCGGGTCGTCGGCCGGCAGCGGCTTATGGACGATCTTGGAGGCGCCCCCCACGAGCTTGAGCGTCAGCTCCGCCAGCTCGAGCATCGTGAACTCCCCGGGATTGCCGAGGTTCATCGGCCCGATCGTCTCGGTCTGGGCCATGAAGCGCACGAAGCCCTCAATCAGGTCGTCGACGTAGCAGAAAGACCGGGTCTGGCTCCCGTCGCCGTAGACCGTGATGTCCTCGCCCTTCAGGGCCTGGACGATGAAGTTCGAGACCACGCGGCCGTCGGCCTCGTGCATCCGCGGCCCGTAGGTGTTGAAGATGCGCACGACCCGGATATCCACCTTGTTCTCGCGGTGGTAGTCGAAGAAGAGAGTCTCCGCGCACCGCTTGCCCTCGTCGTAGCACGAACGCCGCCCGATGGGGTTCACGTTGCCCCAGTAGCTCTCCGGCTGCGGGTGGACCTGGGGGTCGCCGTAGACCTCCGAGGTCGAGGCCTGGAACACGCGGGCCTTCACTCGCTTGGCGAGGCCGAGGCAGTTGATGGCGCCCATCACCGACGTCTTGATCGTCTTGATCGGGTTGTACTGGTAGTGCGGGGGCGACGCCGGGCACGCGAGGTTGTAGATCTGGTCCACCTCGTACTTGAACGGGTCGATCACGTCGTGGCGCACGAGCTCGAAGCTCGGGTTCTCGGCGAACGAGGTCATGTTCACCTTCCTGCCGGTGAAGAAGTTGTCGAGGCAGACGACCTCGTGCCCGTCCTTCAGCAGCCTCTCGCAGAGATGGGAGCCGAGGAAACCCGCGCCACCGGTGACTAGAATGCGCATACGTGCGGCGTATTGAGGTTCAAACCCACCCGGATGGCGAGCGTTTAGGAGGTGCGCGCCAGTGGGGTGTTAACCCCTTTTCGAGCGCGGGCGAATCCACGGCAGGCGCCGCGCCGCCGTCGGCCGTCACGTAGGGCGCCCGGCCCCAGACTCACGGGCCCATGGCGGTCCGAAAACCCTCAAGCTCACGGGCAAACTGCGTTGGCGAGAAGTCCCCCCTCGACTGCACCAACCGGAAGAGCCGGTCGAGGCAAGCCGAGGCGGCCTGGCGCCTGCCCGCGTCCGACTCGCTGGGCAGGAGGCGATCCAGCGCCATCACCAGCCTCTCCGCCCTGCACGCCCGATCCAATACCGGCGTCGCAGGGTCCGTGAAGTCGCCCTGGGTCGAGGCAAGCCTCGCCATGGCAGCCGCCCCGAAACCGGGTTCCCATGCCTGCGCCGCCCGCCTCGCGAGCTGGTCGGCGCGCTGCATGGTGGCCGAGAGACCCGCGGGCGAGGCGTCGGCCGCGTCCGGCGGCGGGCCCAGCGGCCCGAGCCCGCTCCTGGAGAGGACCCAGCCCAGCGCGCGAAGCTCCGGAAGCGAACGCGCCGGATCGGCTCCGTGGTTAAGAAGCGACCAGCTCATTTCCCGCAGCGCCACGCCCTGCCCGACGAACCAGGCCTGCGCCCCCTGGTACCCGGGTCGCTCCTCCCAGTGCCTGGGCTCGTCGCGGGTCTGCCCGTCCAACTCGAACATGAGGGCCGGATGGCGACCGACCGCCACGAGGGCAGGCTCCAAATTCTGATGGCAGGCGACGCACGCATTGGCCCGGCCATAGAGGTCTCTAAGGTCGCGCATCCCCGCCGCCACGCGATCGGAGTGGGTCCAGTCCGAACGGGTGTGGCTGCGAATCCACTGAGTCGGCAAATCATGGCAGCTGACGCACGATACGCCCTCTGAGGCCTCGACCCGCGGGCCGCGCTCGGCGGCCGCGACCGAGGCGAGGGGCGAGTGGCACGCGGTGCAGCGGGCGCTCGATCGCGGGTCGGCGATCGAAAGGGCCTCGGCCATGCGGGCCGCTCGAGCCGTCGAGAGCGTGGCGGAGGATCGGGAGTGGGCGTCGCTCTGCGACCATACGACAAACTGCCGGCTTTGATCGGAGGCCCCCCCGTGGCAACTGCTCGAAGCACATGAACTTGCCCCCAACCCAACGGGCTCGGCCCCGACCCGGGAGGCCCCCGCCGGGATAGCCAACGTCAACAGAAGGCCCACTTTTGTAACCGGACTCATTATAATTGGTTTGGCCCGAAGATCCTCCCTCCTGTACCAATTACCTCGAGATCGGTCCACCGATTTCAGAGCTTTTTTGCGTCGGCGCTTCCAGGTGAAAGAAATTTCGAACTTCGACCCGTGTTGGCGAATCTCCTCAAGCTTTTCATCGAGCACCCCGCGCGCGCTGCCGGCCTGCTGATCCTGCTGGCTTTGGTGCTTGAGGTGGTCTTCCTCGCAGCCTCGGGCGTGCGCCGACTGCTCGCGGGCCGCAGGCTGTCCAGCCTGCAGGCGGCCCGGCTGCAGATGGAGATCGAGAGGGCTCGGCTTGAGATCAAGTCGGCGGAGGAGGCCAAGTCGGCCTGGAACGGCATCCGGAAGTTTTCCGTGGATCGCAAGGTGCAGGAGTGCGATGACACCTATTCCTTCTACCTGAAGCCGCACGACGGGAAGCCGCTTCCTCCCTTCAAGCCCGGACAGTACCTGACTTTCCAGCTGAGCATTCCCGGCTTGGGCAGGCCGCTCGTGCGATGCTACTCGCTCTCGGCCAGCGCCGACACCTCGCACTATCGCGTGACGGTGAAACGGTGCCTCGCGCCGGCAGGCAGCGGGCACCCCCACGGGATAGGCTCCGCCCACTTCTGCGACCAGGTGAAGGTCGGCGACATCCTCGACGTCAAGGCGCCCAACGGACATTTTCATCTCGAGCTCGAGCGGGACCGCCCGGTGGTCCTCGTCTCGGGCGGGGTCGGGGCAACGCCCATGATCGCGATGGCCGACGCCCTCAGGAAGGAGGGATCCTTGAAGCGGGAGGTCTGGTTTTTCCACGGCGCGCGCAACGGACGCGACCACATGTTCCAGTCCTTCATGAGGAGCCTCGACCTGGAGGATAAGAACTTCCACGTCCACGTCTGCTACTCGAAGCCGCTTCCGACCGAGCGGAAGGGGATCGACTACCAGCACGAGGGCCGTGTGACCGTCGACCTGATGAAGGAGCTGCTTCCCTCAAACAACTACGGTTTCTTTGTGTGCGGGCCGGGCCCGTTCATGGAAAGCATCACGCAGGATCTCAGGAACTGGGGCGTACCCGACGAGTGGGTTCACTTCGAGGCCTTCGGGCCCGCCTCGGTGAAGCGAGCGGCTAAGCCCGAGGCCAAGGTCGGCGTGACCTTCCCGCCGATGGGCGGCCTGGAGATCACATTCGCCAAGTCGGGCCGCAAGATCACCTGGCAGGGCGGAGGCCGTTCCCTGCTGGAGATGGCAGAGGAGGCCCGCGTCAAGATCGACGCAGGCTGCCGCGCTGGCAACTGCGGCTCATGCCTGGTCGCGCTCAAGTCGGGCTCCATCGAGTACCTAGGCACGCATGGCGCCGACGTGGAGGAGGGGTCTTGCCTTGCCTGCATCTGCAGGCCCGCAACAGCTCTGGTCGTGGATGCCTGATGAGCCAATCCTCTTCAGGCCTAAGCCGCCCAGGAAGGTGGGATGTGCCCTTCAGCCGGGAGATGTCGGCCATCGAGGTCGCCCGGTTGCTTCGAATCGCGCCGTTCAAGGACATGGATCCCGCGAACTTCCCGAAGTCCGCCCAGCTCCAGGACATCCTGAAGAACGACGCCCGCCTTCGCCATTTCGAGGCGGGGGAGATCATCGTCAGGGAGGGAGACTACGGCACGTCGGCGTTCATGGTGCTCTCTGGCAGCGCGGAGGTGGTGCTAAGCCCCGGGCTTCCGCCGCGGCTCGTCGGGCGCAGCGAGGCCAAGCGCCGCGGGATTTTCCGCGCGCTCGCGCAGCTCTGGTCCAACTCAAGGGAGCAGGAGGTCTACCGGGGCGTGGGCGCGCGAAGGGGCGCCGTGGCCGGCGACCCCGGCTCCGAGCGGGGAGTGGTGCTCCAGGACGTCCCGCGCGTGCTGAGCGGCCAGAGGACGGCAACCATCGAGGCCGGGGACGTCTTCGGCGAGATCGCCGCGCTTTCGAGGATGCCCCGCACGGCCACGATCCTCGCGAACGCGGGCGGTGCCGAGATGCTCGAGATCCGCTGGCAGGGCCTGAGGGACCTGATGCGCTACGCGCCCCAGGTGCGGAAGTTCATCGACACGATCTACCGCGAACGGGCGCTTTCGACGTATCTCGAGGAACTGCCCTTCATGAGGCATCTGAGCACCGAGGCGAAGAGGCAGCTGATGGACGCCACGCAGTTCGAGACCTACGGGGAATATGACTGGTCGGGCGAATACAAGCAGCTCATGCAGTCGGGCTCTACCGCCTCGCAGGAACCCACGATCGCCGCCGAGGGCGACTACCCCAACGGCATCGTGATGGTCCGCGCGGGATTCGCGCGGGTCACCCAGCGCTACGGCCGAGGGCACCGCACGCTCAATTACCTGGGCTCGGGAAGCATGTACGGCTTCGAGGAGATCGCCCACAACTGGCGCCAGCCCAACAACCAGGTCCCCTTGCAATACACCCTTCGGGTGATCGGCTACACGCACGTGCTCGTGATCCCCGCATCCGTCATCGAGTCGGTCGTGCTGCCGGCGTTGCCCGCGGCCCTGCTGCCTCCGCTGATGGGACCGGCCGCCGGCTCGCGCGCGCCCTTCGCCGCCGAGCCAGAGTCGCGGGAGGCGCCGTCCAGCCTTCCCCCGGACGTCATGGAATTCGTGACGAAGAACCGGTTCTACAACGGCACGGAGGCCATGGTCATCGACATGGACCGGTGCACGCGGTGCGACGACTGCGTGCGGGCGTGCGCCGCAACGCACGACAACAACCCGAGGTTCCTGAGGCACGGGCCTATCCACGACAACCTCATGGTCGCACAGGCCTGCATGCACTGCACGGACCCGGTTTGCATGATCGGGTGCCCCACGGGGGCGATCCACAGGGAGACGTTCCACGGCAACGTCGTCATCAACCCGGACAGCTGCATCGGATGCAGCGCCTGCGCCAACCACTGCCCGTACGGTGCGATCCGGATGGTAGAGGCGAGGGACGAGTCGGGCACGATCATCGTGGCGAGCGACTCGAAGCCGATCAACAAGGCCACGAAGTGCGACCTTTGCATCGACCAGTACGGAGGGCCGGCATGCGAGCGGGCCTGCCCGCATGACGCGCTGAAGCGGATGAACCTGAACACGCTCAAGGAGCTGGCGGACTGGATCGAGCGATGAGGTGGAGAAGGATGCTCGCGCGGGCCGCGTGGCCGTCCGCAATGCTGGCGGCGGCGGCTGCGTGTGTCGGCGCCTTCGAGCTCGCCGAGCCCCGCTTCCCGAGAATCGACTTTGTCACGGGCTGGGTGCTCCTTTTCCTCGCCCTCTTCCTCACGGCCTACAACCTTCGCAAGAAGGTCGCGGTGCTCCCCCTCCTAAGCGCGAGGATCTGGCTGAGGGTCCACTCTTGGGTCGGCCTCCTCGCGACGGTCGTCTTCGGGCTCCATCTTCGGTGGCAAATTCCGCGCGGGCCGCTCGAGGCCATCCTCGCGGCCCTCTTTGCCGCGGTCACCTTGAGCGGGATCGCCGGCTGGTGGCTCTCGATTGCGATCCCGCGGAGGCTGACCGGGGCGGGGGGCGAGATCCCCTACGAGAGGATCCCCGTGGTCATGCGCGGACTGCGCGAGCGGGCGGAGGCCCTGGTGGTTGCGGCCATTCCCGAGTCCGGCGCGACGACTCTCGCGGACTTCTACTCCGCCCGTCTAAGCCCGTTCTTCTCGGGGCCCTCCAACTTCGCGTCCCACGTCCTCGGCTCCCGGAGAGCGCTCAACGGCCTGCTCTCGGAGATCGGCGAGCTCAAGCGCTACCTCGGCCCGGTGGAAATGTCCTCGTCGGTGGAGCTGGCCGCGCTGGTGCGCGAGAAAGACACCCTCGACCTGCACCGTGCGATGCAGCTGACGCTGAAGGGATGGCTCTTCATCCACATCCCGCTCACCTACGGCATGCTGGCGTTTGCGGCGGCACACGTGGTCGTCGTGTACGCATTTTCGGGAGGCGCGCGATGAACGAGGGACGCGCGCCCACCCCGGACTTCGACGCGTCGCGCTACGAGAGGCCGAACAGCAAGTGGGTCTGCGGCCATTCGCGGGAGGGATGCCCGTGCAGGGTCGGCCCGAGCCCGTCGGGCCAGTGCCGCGCCACGACCGAGTGCTCGCCGCGCCTCGTGCTCCAGCCTGGCGAGACGAAGGGAACGTGGGCCTGTACCCGGCCGGCGGCGTGGGGAGGACCGTGCAAGACGGGGCCGCTTCCAGACGGCCGTTGCTGCAGGGAGGTCGCGCCCTGCCAGCCCGAGCGCAGCCTCCGGGCCCGCCGCGGCCTCGTCACCCGCGCCGCGCTGGCTTCCTCGGTGGCGGCGCTCCTGTTCGGGCTTTCCGGGGGAAACCGCGACAGCTTCGTGAACCCGCGACCCCTTTCGCGCTCGCACTCGGGCGTGGAGTTCGCCCGCCTGGAGAAGGGCCATGCGGGGGGCCAGGGCTGCACGCTGTGCCACACCGATAGCGCCACCGGCCTCGCGGGCCTTGCCCGGAGCGCGGCGCGGGCGTCGCGCGCGTCGCTCAGGCCGGCCTCGCTGGTGTCAGAACACCCCAAAGACTTGTCCCGCATGGACCGCTCGTGCCTGGCATGCCACCAGCACAAGGCCTTTCATCAGGCGGACGTCGCCGAGGCGACGTCGTGCTCGGTCTGCCACAGGGAGCACCAGGGAGCCGGTCCCATGGCGGCCGTCGCCTCCGCGGCGTGCACCAACTGCCATGGGGACTGGAGGCGGATGGCGGCCTCGCGGAAGCTCAGCGAGGCGCTTCCCGCCGGGCTCTTCGCGAAGGCGGACACGCCGGGTTTCGTCCACGCAGCGCCTAGGCCCCGGTGGGGCTACACCGACCTGATCACCAGCTTCGCCGTCGATCATCCGGAATTCAGGGTGCTTCGCGACAAGTCCCCGGACCTGAACACGCTCAAATTCAACCATCGGCTCCACCTGTCGGGCGGGGAGGTCGGCACCGTCGGCGGGCACCCGCTCGATTGCGCCTATTGCCACAAGGCCGATGCGGCGAAGGCATACATGGCCCCCGTGACCTTCGAGGCCTCGTGCCGCGCGTGCCACGCGCTGAACTTTGACCCGGGCAACCCCGCGATGACGCTGCCGCACGGAAACGTGGCCTTCGTGAGGGCCTACCTGCGGAGCCTTCCCCTCCAGTATGCGGATTTTGCATCCCGGGCTCTCGGGATGAACGCCACACAGGCCGCGGGCTTCGCGAGGGAGCAGGTGCGGTCGCTGCTCAGGCGGGACGGCAGCGGCGAGCTCCTCGAGCGCTCCGTGTTCCTGAGCAACGGCAAGGAAGGCCCCACGCCCGAGGAGGCGGGCCTAAAAGGGGGCGCGCGGTCGCAGGTGCAGGGCTGCGCCCTCTGCCACGAGGTGTCCTGGACCGCCAGCGAGGGCCCTAAGGTGACCCCGCCGCAGACTCCCGAGCGCTGGCTCACGCTCGCCTCGTTCAACCATGCGGCGCATTCTGCCACGGCCTGCACGGAGTGCCACGCCGCGGCAGCGAGCGATCGCACGTCCGACGTCCTCCTGCCGAGCCAGAAGACGTGCGCGCGCTGCCACAGCGAGAAGGGGGGCGCCAGGGACAGCTGCACGGTCTGCCACACCTACCACAACGAGCAACCTGCCGCGCTCGCGAAGGAGCCTCTTGCGTCGACCCCATGAGGCGCACGCTCATCGCCCTCCTGGCGGCCTTGGTCGTGCTTGAATCCGCCTGCCGCACCGCGCCGCGCCCGCCGCCGGACGCGCTGCCCGCGGACAGTCCGCGGCCGAACCAGCGCGTGGGCAAAGGGCCTGCGCCCGCGGCACCCGAGTCGGTGCACGTGGACCCGGGGGCGTCGTTGCCCCCTCCCCTTCAGATTTCGCCGGACCCCGCGCTTGCGCTCAGGAGGGTGCCCGACTCGAGCACGGCCCCTTCGCCTTCGTCGTTCAACCCGGACCCGGGCGCGTCGAAGGCCGCCGAGCCCGTGGCTGAAGCGGCCCTGTTCCCGTTGAGCGCGGCGCCCGAGAACCCGGCCGCCTCTCCCGCCACGCCGGTCGCCGCGCGCGGAACGCTGGAGCGGGTGGTGATCGAGGCCCAGCCGCCCCCCCCTGCGCAAGCGGGGTACGGTCTCGAACCCCTGAGCGGAGCCCTCAGCCTCCCGCGCAAGGACGTGCGGGAGAACACGCCCGTCCCGCAGTCCTGGCCGGCCGCCGCCGGCGGCCGGGGGGCGCACACCGAGGGGGGGCCCCCAGGAAGCCTCCCCGTGGCCGACCGATGGAGCCTAGGGTTCGAGCCCTGGCGCAGGTATACCTCGGGCGACACCGAGGAGATGCCCTATTTCCACTCAGACCCGGAGTTCTGGCACTACTACCGGCAGAGCAGCCTCAAGGGAGACCTGCCGATCGCGGGCCAGGACCTGTTCCTGCGGCTGACGGCATCGGCGGACCTGCTCGCGGAGGACCGCGCGCTTCCCGTTCCGAGCGGCGACAGCGCAGCCAACCCCGGTAGCTCCAATTTCTTCGGCCACAGCCAGTCCCAGTTCCTGACGTCCGACTTCGCCCTCGAGGCCGACCTCTTCCGGGGAGACACGGTCTTCAAGCCCGTCGACTGGCTCGTGCATCTGAAGCCGGTCTTCAACGTCAACTACGTCGCGTTCAACGAGACCGGCCAGGTGTCGCCGGACCCACGGGGCTCGCTGACGCCGGGGATCGGCTACGAGCCGGACAACAGCGGCGTCATCAATCCCGGCGACGTCGGCTCGCTCCTGAGCGGGGGGCTGACCCCTGCGACGGGCACCCTGGCGAACTCGGCGGCAACCCGGCGGGAGCGGAGCTACGTGTCGATCCAGGAGGCCTTCGTGGAGAAGCACCTCGCCGATCTCTCCGCCAACTACGACTTCTGCGCCGTCGAGGTGGGGAACCAGACGTTCAACAGCGATTTCCGGGGCTTCGTCTTCAACGACACGAACCTAGGGGCGCGTTTCTTCGGCAACTATGACAGCAACCGCTGGCAGTACAATGCGGCGGTCTTTGACCTTCGAGAGAAGGACACCAACTCGGGGCTGAACACGCTCCACAGGCGCGGGCAGATCGTCGCGGTCGCGAACGTGTACCGCCAGGATTCGTTCGCCACCGGGTACACGACCGAATTGAGCGTGCTGGCGAGCTTCGACCAGCCCGGCACGCAGTACGACGCGAACGGCTTCCTGGTGCGTCCGGCGCCCATCGGCACCGTGCGTGCGCACCGCGTGGACAGCTACTATCTGGGATGGACCGGCGACGGGCACCTGGGGCGCTGGAACATTACCGACGCCGCCTACCTGGTGACCGGCAAGGACGAGTTCAACGGTATCGCTGGAAGACCTGAGACCATCCTGGCGGAGATGGCGGCCCTCGAGCTGAGCTACGACCAGGATTGGCTCCGCTACAAGGCGTCCCTCTTCTTCGCCTCGGGCGACCATGACAGCCAGAACGGGCGGGCCACCGGGTTCGACTCGATCGCCGACAACACCAACTTCACCGGGGGCCCCTTCAGCTATTGGGTCCGGCAGAGCTTCAACCTCGGGGGAACCTCGGTTCCGCTGAAGCAGCGGTTCAGCCTCCTGCCCGACCTGAGGGCGGGCGGCGCCTTCGAGGGCCAGGCCAACTTCGTCAACCCGGGGCTGGTCCTCCTCGGGGTCGGCGCGGAGGCTGACCTGACCCCCAAGCTTCGGATGTTCCTAAACGCCAATTATCTCCAGTTCGCGTCCACCGACACGCTCGAGCGGGTCCTGCTCACGAACGAGGCGGGTCGCAACATCGGCGCGGACCTAAGCGCGGGCTTCCAATGGCGGCCCCTCCTGATCAGCAACGTGGTGCTCTCAGCCGGCTGCGGCGTGCTGCTGCCCGGCGGCGGCTACCGCGACATCTATGCCAACACCCGCACGCCCGTGCCGGGATTCACGCCGACCTCGGGGAGCGGCAGGGTTGACCCCTTCCTGTACAGTGCGATCCTCGCAGCCACGTTCACGTACTGAGACCATGGAGCGAACGCGATGACCGCACAGACTCCGTCCCATGCTCTGCGGCTGGCCGCAGCCGCGCTGGCCGTCGGCGTGCTAGCCCGGCCTGCCTCCGGCGTCGCCGGTCCACCGCCTGACGTATTCGGGCCGCCGATCTCCGTGCCCCGCGACGCCGTCTCGACCCCAGCGGGCCCGAGGGCGCCCACGCCACCCTCGTGGGTGGACCAGTCCGTGCAGGACGCGCATCGCAAGAGCGCAGGCTGCATCGAGTGCCACGGGGGCATCGAGGAGATGCACGCCTCGCCGAACGTTGTCCTCGGCTGCATCGATTGCCATGGAGGCGACCCCACGGAGGGCCTCACCATGCGCAAGGCCCACGTGGCGCCCCGCAACCCCGTCTTCTGGCAGAGTTCGGCGAAGCCCGCCGACTCCTCGGTGCTCCTTAACCACGAGTCGGAGGAATTCATCCGATTCGTGAATCCTGCAGACCTGAGGGTTGCGGACAAGGCCTGCGGCGTCTGCCACGCAGACATCGTGC
>CAIXHE010000008.1 GCA_903919205.1 uncultured Opitutaceae bacterium
CACGCCGGCGAGGGTCTGGCCGAGGCCCGTAACGGCGTTGTTGTAGAAGTTGCTCAGGGTGCCGTTGATCTGGTCGCCCCCGGCCGTCGAGAACTGCTTCGTCGCGAGGTTGCTGATCGCGAGCGCGATGCTGTTGTCGCCCGCGTTCCCGCTCGAGCCGGCCGCGATGTTGCTGGACGTGACCGAGGGATCGAGCGTGATCGTCCCCGCGGTGGTGCCCGAGGCATTGAAGAAGTTGCTTCCCGTGCCCGAGGGGTTGTAGGCGGCGTTCACGGCCGTGACCAGCTGGCTCGCCAGCGTGTTCAGGTTGTTGGCGAGGGTCTGGATGCCCTGGGTGCTCGCGTCGAGGGATCCCTGGATCGAGCCCGAGGTGAGCGCGAGGGCTGACGACGGGCTCCCGGCGGAGACGGTCGTGCCGGACACCGTGATCGACCCGCTGACCGAGGCGTTGCTGACCAGGGTCACTGGCGATCCGCTGGCGCCCGGGGTGGTCACCAAGTCCTCGCCGTTCGAGCTCTCCGTGACCGTGATCGGCATCATGCCGGCGAGCTGCTCTAGGTCGCCCTCGCGCTGGTCTCGCAGGTTGACCGCAGTCCCCGGAGCGTTCGCCTCGAACTGGGCGATCTGTCCGTTCAGCTTGGCGACGTCGGTCAGCAGCCCGTTGGCGGTCGAGACGCTGCTCGTCACCTGGCTGGTGAGTCCCGCCTGGACCGAGGCCAGGTTCTGCGAGGCGCTCTGGAGCTGCTGCGTCAGGAGGCTCGCGCTCTCGTAGACCGCCTGGGCCTGCCCCGCGTTCGTCGGGCTGGCCGCGTAGCTGGAGAAGGCGTTGAAGAAGCCCGTGAGCGAGGAGGCAAGCCCGGTGTTCGCCGCGGACGTGGCGCTGGTCGAGCTGCTCACGGTCTGGCCTATGGCGGCCTGCGCCTGCTGGTAGGCGCTCTGAAGCGTCGTGTAGTAGGAGACCGTGGAGCCGGCGTTCCTCACCTGCGCGTCCATGATCGAGCTGCGCAGCTCGGTGACGCCCCCCGCTGTGATGCCGATGCTCTCCGGGCCGTCCGCGGTCTGGACCTCGCCCAGGGAGCCGATGTTCACCGTCTCCCGGGCGTAGTTCGGGTTGTTGACGTTCGCGAGGTTCGTGCCGGTGACGTTGATCGCCACGCTCTGGGCGTTCAGGGCGGAGACCGTCTGGTCGAGGGTGGAGTATAGGCCGGCCATGTCGCGGGGTGGGTTCGGGTGTCGGGATCAGCCGGCGACGCACAGCGTCGAGGAGGAGCGCACGGCCGAGATCGAGAGCACGCCCGAGGGCGAGTACGTCCGGGTGAAGGCGTTGGGGCGGAGCATCTGCAGGGTCTCGCGGTGCATCGCCACCGCCGCGGAGAGCAGCGTGTGGTTCTGGCGGTGCTTGCGGCGCACGCGGTGGAGCATGAGGTTGATGTCGCTGATCAGCGCCTCGATGAGCGGGCGGGCGTCCGGGTCGATCAGCGGCAGCAGCGAGCGAAGCGTCGAGTCGGCGGGCATCCCGAGGCCGGTGGCGAACTCGGCGACGACGCGCTCGCGCCTGGCGCGCGAGGCGGCGACATGCTCGACGTGCGTCTGGATGGTCGTGCTCAGCTCGAGCACGCGGCTCGGCAGGCGGTTGAACAGCCCCTGCTGCTGCTGCTCGTAGAGGCTGAGGAGGGCGCCGTAGTCGGACAGCTCCTCGCGCAGGTGCTCGGCGATGATTTTCCAGTCGTAGATCATGGGGAGGGCTTGACGGCCACGGCGGCCTTGGGCGTGACGGGGGAGAGTTGCTTCGCGATCATCTTGCCAAGGCCGAGGCCCTGGCCGGAGGTGAGCTTCTGGGCGAGCACGTCGGTCATCATGTCGCCGTACATGAGGCCGGCGGTGTGCCCGGTGCCCCCCATCATGCCGCCGATGCTCTTGCCGAGCATCTGCCGCACGAGGATGGCCTCGAACTGCGCCGCCGCCTTCTGGCGCTGGGCGGCGGTCACGGGCGCGCCGGGGCCCGAGGGAGGCGGAGTGGCCGCACCGGTGGCCGCCGCGAGCGCGGCGGCGCCCGGGGAGGCGGAAATCGATGAGATGGCGGAGATGTCCATGGGTTAGTTGACGATCAGTTCTGCCTGCAGGGCGCCGGAGCGCTTGAGGGTCTCGAAGATGGCCATCATGTCGCGGGTGGAGACCCCGAGCGCGTTCAGCGCCGCAGCCAGCCGCTCGATCGTCGGCGGGTCGCGCACGACGACGAAGCCGCCCCGGGTCTCGTTGACGTTGGTCTGCGTGCTGTTGACCAGCTGGGTCGTCCCGCCGCTGCTGAAGGCCCCGGGCTGGCTGACGCCCTGCTGCGAGGTGACCGTGATCGTGAGGGAGCCCATGGCGATCGCCACCTCCGCGATGTGCACGCTCGAGGTGGCAACGATCGTGCCCGTGCGCTCGTTGATGACGATGCGCGCAAGCGTGTCGGGCCGGGTCTCGATCTCGCCCAGCTTGGCGACAAAGTCCACGTTGCGCCCCCGGAAGTCCTCGGGCAGGTGGACCGTGACCGTGGCCGCGTCGGGCGCGAAGGCGCTGCCGGGCCAGGCGCGGTTGATCGCCTCGGCCATCGTCGAGGCGGTGTTGAAGTCGGGGTCGCGCACGAGCAGCCGGAGCGTGTTGTCGTGGACGAAGGGCGCGGGGATCTCCTGCTCGACGATGGCCCCGTTGCTGATGCCGCCCACGGTCGGGTGGTTCTTCTGCACGGTGGAGCCGCCGGCACCGCCGGCGCCCCCGATGAAGCCGCCGATCGCCAGCGGGCCCTGCGCGACGGCGTAGGTGCGGCCGTCGGCGCCCATGAGCGGGGTCTGCAGCAGCACGCCGCCCTGGAGCGTCTTCGCGTCCCCGAGCGACGCCACCTGGACGTCGATCCTGGAGCCGGCCTTCAGGAAGGCGCTGATGTCGGCGGTCACCATGACGGCCGCGGCGTTCTTCGACTTGAGGTCGGAGGCGCTGAGGGTGAGCCCGTAGCGGGCGAGGATGTTGGCGACGCTGCGCAGGGTCGCGGTGCTGTTGCTGTCGCCGTCGCCCGCGAGGCCGACCACGAGGCCGTAGCCCACGAGCTGGTTGTCGCGGCCGCCCTCGACCATGGTGAGGTCCTTGACGCGGGCGGCGCCGAGCGCCAGCGGCGATAGGGCCATGAGGGCCGCCAGGAACTTGAGGAGTCGAGTCATCCGGGGATCCATTAGAAGGGCCTCAGCCACTCGTAGAGCTTGGAGAACCAGCCGGCCTTCTGGGCGTCGGTCAGCTGTCCCTCGCTCGAGAACTCGAGGCGCGCGTCGGCGATGTTCGCCGAGGCGATCGTGTCGTCGGCGGCGATGTCGAGCGGGCGGACGACGCCGCGCAGCACCACGTACTGGGTCTCGCCCGAGAAGGTCACCACCCGGCGCCCCTCGATCACGAGGTTGCCGTTCGGAAGCACGTCGGTGACCATCACGGCCGCCGTCGCGGTCAGGCTCTGCGAGTTGTTGATCGCCCCGCCGCCCGAGTAGGCGGCCTTGCCGCCCACCTGCAGGCTCGGCAGCTGGCCGCCGTGCGTGCCGAGGCCGCTGACGGCGGGAGGGAAGACGAACTGCGTCACGGCGTCGTTCACCGAGCTCGTGCGGTTCGAGGACTTGCTCACCGTGCTCTGCGCGACGGCGGTCTCGTTCACGACGATCGTCAGGATGTCGCCGGTCCGCTCGGCCTTGTGGTCGGCGTACATGCTCGAGTGCGGCCCCTCGGCGCTCGAGGGCCAGAGCGACGCGCCCCGCGCGCGGGGCGCGAGGACGGCTAGGGCTGCGGCGAGGAGGCGTGCGGCCCCCGGGCGGCTAAAACTGGACTTTGACTCGGTTCTCATCGGTTACGAGGGCTGTGAATTCCTTGCGTGAATCTGGGTTGCGGACGGTGACGGTTTCGCCCTGCGCGCCGCTTGACATGGCGACGGCCTTCATGCGCACCAGGAGCATGCCGTCGACGGCGAAGACCTCGACCATGTCGCCCTTGTGGACGAGCGGGTGGCGGGCGACGTCGTGCCAGGTCAGCATGCGGCCGACGGGCACCGGGCGGGAGAAGACATAGGCGCGGTCGCCCTCGCTTGCGGGCACGAGGTCGTGGTCGCGGAGCATGTCGGAGCGGCGGACCTCGAGCCGGCTCGGGTCGAAGACCGTCCCGACGGTGAGGGGCAGCCGCACTACCCAGGCGTCGCGCCAGAGGGCGGCGCGCAGGACGAGCTGCGCCTCCTGCGTGTCGTGTCCGCACCGGATCCGGCAGCGCACCAGCATGCTGCTCGAGGGGGTGGCCGGGTAGTCGAGGACGAGGACCGACCAGTCGGCGTCCACCGTGGCGGCCGCGGCCGGCGGGGTCCACGGGCGCGAGAACTGGATGTCCAGGTCGCCCTCGAGGTTGTAGTGGGACTTGAGGTCGCCCGCCAGGGCGGCGGCGAGCGACGCGGGCGTCAAGGCCGGGGCCGCCGGGGGCTCCTCGGCGCGCAGCGGCAGGAGGGCGAGGGCCGCGAGCGCGGCGGGGGCGAGGAGAATGCGGAGGGCTTTCATGGGGTCAGCGCTTGAGCTGGGCGATGTTCTGCAGCATTTCGTCGGAGGACTGGATCGACTTGGAGTTGATCTCGTAGGCGCGCTGCGCGGTGATCAGGTTCACCATCTCCTCGACGATGTTGACGTTGGACGCCTCGGAGTAGCCCTGCATCGTGCTGCCGACGCCGGCGGTGCCGGGGTTGCCGAGGGCCGGGGCGCCGCTGGCGGGCGTCTCGGCGTAGAGGTTGCCGCCGAGGCTCTGGAGGCCGGCGGGGTTCGCGAAGGTCGCGAGCGAGATCTGGAAGGTCGCCTGCGTGCCGGTCGGGCTCGTGATGGTGCCGAGGCCGGTCTGCGAGATGGTCACCGAGGCCGTGCCGGGAGGGATCGGCTGGAAGCCGGAGAGAACGGGCAGGCCGTCGGTCGTCACGACCGCGCCCTCAGCGTTCAGCTTGAAGGAGCCGTCGCGGGTGTACGCGATCGTGCCGTCCGGCTTCTGGATCTCGAAGAACCCATCGCCCTGGATGGCGACGTCCAGGTTGTTGCCCGTGTTCGTGAGCTGGCCCTGCGTGAAGATCTTCGTCGTCGCGGCGACGCGCGTGCCGTTGCCGACCTCCATGCCGGCGGGCACCAGGTTGCCGCCGCCCGAGTCCGTTCCCGCGGCGCGGGTCGGCTTCTGGTAGAGGAGATCCTGGAACTCCACCTTGCTGCGCTTGAAGCCCGGGGTGTTCACGTTCGCCAGGTTGTTGGCGATCGTATTCAGGTTCAGCTGCTGGGCCTCCATGCCGGTGGCTGCGGAGTAAAGGGAGAGGTTCATGCGGGGGTCGGGTTGCGGTGGCTTCAGCCCAGGGCGTCCAGGGTCTTCTGCATCTCCTGGTCGACGGTGGTGATCATCTTCTGGTTGGACTCGTAGGCCCGGGAGATCGTGATCAGGTCGACCATCTCGTGCATGGGGGAGACGTTGCTCTCCTCCACGTAGCCCTGGAGGAGGCTGGGGTTCGTGACCGGCGTCGGGGTCTGCCCGGCCGCGGGCGTGAAGGTGCCGCTCGAGGCGACCGTCAGCTGGCTCGGGTTCGCGAACTCCTGGATGGAGAGCTTCCCGAGGGCCGTGCCGTTTTGCATGACGGTGCCGTCGGGGTTGATGACGACGGCGCCGCCCGCCTGCACCAGGGTGAGGGGCGAGCCGGACTCGAGGAGCACCTGCTGGCCCGACGCGGTGGTGACCGTGTTGTCGGGCTGGACCTGGAATTCGCCGTCGCGGGTGTAGGCCTTCTCGCCGCCCGCGGTCTGCACCTCGAAGAAGCCCGGGCCCTGGATGGCCACGTCGAGCGCCTTGCCCGTGCTCTGCGCCTCGCCGGGCGTGAAGCTGATCGAGGTCGCCGCCGAGGGGAAAAGGGAGGTCTTCGAGTCGCCGCTGCTGCTCGACCCGGTCTGGATCTGGCCGTTCGGCTGCGCCGAGAACTCGACGCTGCGCTTGCGGTAGCCGGGGAGCTGCGCGGAGGAGATGTTCTGCGTGACGGAATCCTGCCAGCGCTCCAGGGCCGACATGGAGGCCGCGCTTTGATAGATTCCGATATTCATGGCACGGACGAATAGCTAAACCCGTGCCGTCCATTCCCAATCTCCCCTAACCCACTCTGCATCAGCCAAATAAAATCCAATATCTCGGGCGCCTTTTCGGAAACCCTCCGCCGGGGCCCCTCCGGTCCGCAGACCGGCAAGTTTTGCCGAGGGGCCTAGGCGCCCGCCGGGTACAGGCACTCGATCTCCACGCGCTCGCCGCAGGAGCAGGACACGATGATCCGCACCACCTTGTCGCCCTCCTTGACCAGCTCGATCGCGTGCTTGCTGCCGCCGTTCTCGGCGTCGTGGGCGGGGCCCGCCTTGTGGATCGCGGCGCGCGGCGGCACGAGGCCCTGGGGGGGGACCAGGGGGGCGACGGAGAGGGTCTTCTTGCCGTGGAGGAAGGATTTCATGGAGAGGGGGCTGCGGGGGCGGCGGTCGCGGCCTCGGGGGCCGACGCGGCGGGGGCGCCCTTGGTGGCGGCGTCGTCGGCCGCCGCCTTGGCCTCGGCCTTGGAGGACAGGGTGAGGCTCAGGGTCACGCGCTGGTTCACGTCGGCGTCGGGCTTCTCGTTCGGAAGCGGGTGGGTGTCGGAGTAGCCGGCCACGCGCTCGATCTGGCCCGGGTCGACGGCGTAGTAGACAAGCAGGTGGCGGGCCGCGTTCGCCCGGGCGGCGGAGAGCTCCCAGCCGTGGTCGTCGGTCTTCTCCGCGACGGCGGGGGCCTTGGTGTGCCCATCGATCGTGACCCGGAAGTGGTGCCGGTCGACCATCCACGCCAGGTTCTCGATGATGAACTTGCCCCAGTCGGTGAACTCGCTCGAGTCGTTGCGGAAGAGCGGCCGCTTGGCGCGGTCGAAGAGCGTGATCTTCATGCCCTCGGACGTGACCTGGATGTCGATCGGCTTGTCCTCGAGGTTCTGGTCCAGGTGCAGCAGGCGGTAGAAGTCGGCGGCCACGGAGTTCAGGAAGTTCAGCTCGATCTGCTTGTTGTTGGCCTGCTCCTTCTCGTCGCCGACGTCGCGGCCCTCGGTGTGGGCCGTCTTGTTGCTGTTGAACGGCAGAACGCCCGTGGTGTTGTCCATCGGGGCGTGGAACGGGTTCTGGAAGTACTGGGACGTGGCGATCAGGATCTTGTTATCCTGCGCGGAGATCCAGAGCACCATGAAGAGCGCCATCATGGCCGTCACGAAGTCCGCGTAGGCCACCTTCCATGCGCCTCCGTGGTGAGCAGCTGCCTTTTTCCGGGCCACGGTGCATTCCCCTCCTTACTTGCCGCCCAGGGCCTTCAAGGTCGCCTCGAGGCCCTCGGCGCTGGGCTGGACGTTGCTGTCGAGCGAGCGGCGGGCCACCTCGACGGCCGTCAGCGGCGCCAGGCCCTTGGCAAAGCCGGCCACCGCCTGCATGATGCACTTGAGGAACTGCTCCTCGGAGGCGTTGTTGAATTTCACGCGGTTGGCCAGCGGGTTGATGAACCCGTACGCGATGAAGATGCCGAGCAGCGTGCCGGTGAGGGCGGCGGCCACGTGCTCGCCCACCTTGGCGGGGCCCTCGGAGATCGAGGCCATCGTGTTGATGATGCCGAGCACGGCGGCGACGATGCCGATGCCGGGGAGCGAGTCGCCGGCCAGCTGCAGGATGTGGATCGGGTGCTCGGACTCGGCGGCCTTCGCGTCCAGCTCGGCGTTCATCAGGTCCTCCAGCTGGTCGGGCTTGATCTTGCCGTCGATCACGGGCTTCAGGCCGCTGCAGATGAACGCCAGGCGCTCATGGTTGCCGGTCACCGAGGGATACCTCTGGAAAATGGCGCTCTTCTTCGGGTCCATCACGTGCTCCTCGAGCGCGATCAGGCCGTTGCGCCTGCCGACCATGAAGATCTCGTACAGGAGCTTGAGCACGTCGGTGAACTCCTTCTCCCCGGCCGACTTGCCGGTGATGGCATGGATCACCTTGTGCAGCACCTCCTTCAGCACGTGCGACGGGCTCGCGATCACGACGACCCCGGTGGTGACACCGAGGATGGTGACGAACTCCGACACCTGGAGAAGGACCAGCGGATGCCCGCCGGCAAGCATGAAGCCCGTCAGCGTGGACCCGAGGACTACGGCAGCTCCAATGAGAATCAGCATGCGGAGGACGCCCCAGCGACGCGCGAGCGCCGCTCAGCGATCGCGCACCCGCTGTAGATAGGCGCGAACGCTAAGGATCGTCTGGGCGTGAATCTGGCAGATGCGAGATTCAGTCAGGCCGAATACCTTGGCGATTTCAGCCAGGCGCAGGTTTTCGAAGTAGTACATGGCGAGGATCTTCTTAGGTATATCGGGCAGGGACGCTATCCGTTGAGTGAGAAGTTCCAGCAACTCCTCTTTTTCGAGGGTATCTCGGCCCGTAATATCGCTCTCGTCGGCAAGTAATTCATGGAGGGAGGCCCCGCCGCCCTCATCGCTCTTCACCTCGTGGTCTATGTTGATGAAGGTCACCGGCTTGGCCTCGTCGACCCACTTGTTGTACTCCTTCATCTCGAGGCCCAGGGCTGCGCAGACCTCGTCGTCGTTGGCGGCGCGTCCGAGCTTCTGCTCCACGTCGTTGATGGCGGCCTTCAGCTTGCGGGAGCGGGCGCGGGCCCGGCGGGGGCACCAGTCCATGCGGCGCAGCTCGTCCAGGATGGCGCCGCGGATCCTCATGGCGGCGTAGCTCGCGAAGGTGCTGCCCTGCTCGGGGTCGTACTTGCGCACGGCGGCGATCAGGCCGGTGACCCCCACGCTGTAGAGGTCGTCGGCGTCGACGTGGGCGGGCACGTTCAACTTGATGCGGTCCACGACGTTGCGGACCAGGGGCAGGTAGCGTTCGATCAGATCCTTCTCATCGACGGCACCCTGGGTGACACCCTGGTAGGCGCGCCAGGCGGCGGCGGGCGTGGCGGACTCGGTGGTGCCGGGGACTGCGGTTGCTGCGGCGTTATTCATAGGGACGGCGTGCGTTTACTTGGTCTTGGCCTGAGTCGCAGCGGAGGCGGCGGCATGGCGGGTAAGGATGGTTTCGCGGATCCCGCGCACGAGCACGGTCCAGAACCAGCGGAAGAGGAGGGCGCCGACCAGGCATCCGACCGCGGCATCCAGGAGGATCCGGTCGGGGGTGCGGTCGGAGGCGTACCCGAAGGCCGCCACGAGGAGGAACCCGGCGAAGCCGCCGGAGAGGAAGATGAATTTCATGGGGGGATCAGCTGTCGGGCAGGGTCTTGCGGGCGATGGCCGCGGGCACGTCCTCCTCGCAGTCGCCGGTCAGCGACGGGCCGGTGGAGAGGAAGAGGGGCTCCAGGTCCTCGTCGAAGAGGTAGTCCCAGAGCTTTCCCCACTGGGGCACCTCATCGAGGTGGGTGAAGGCGAGGTGCGTGGCGCCCAGGTCCTTGCCGGCCGAGTAGGCGTTGCGCAGCGAGGCGCGGTCGTAGGCCGCGTTCAGCACGAGCACGCGCTCGTGGATCTGCTCGCGGTCGAGGAACTGCGCGATCTGGGCGTTGTCGCCGGGCCTGCGCGTCGAGAGGCCCGGCAGGTCGAAGTACACGAAGCCGTTGTCGGTGGCCGGGCGCGTCTGGCAGGGGAAGTGGGCGAAGGGGATGCCGAGGGCCTCGCTGAACACGGGCAACTGCCCGAGCGGGTTCGGACGGTCGAACTCGACCGAGACGACGTGGCCGAAGCGCGTCCTGCGGAAGACCTCGATCGAGAGCCACTTGCAGAGGGCGGTCGTGCGCCCCACCCCGGAGGCGCCGAGGAACGCGGCGCGGGAGATGGGCGCGCGCGGCGCGCGCGCCCCGGCGTGCTCGCAGAGGAGCCTCGAGGTCTCGGCCAGGGCCCGGTGCAGCGGAAGGCTGTTGATCTCGTTCCAGTTGGCGCGGCTCTGGAGGCGGTTGAGGGCGGTCTCGGTGAGGCCCGAGCGCCGCAGGAGACCGGCGAGTCCGGAGGGCGCGGCGCCGACCGAGCGCGGGTCGACGGTCGGCAGGTCGGACACGGGCAACGCGGCCTCCGAGGAGACGGCGGAGAGGGAGGCGTGCGCCGGGGGCGCGTCGACCTGGGCCACCACCTCGAGGCACGGGGCGCCGAAGAAGCGGCGAAGCCCCGTCGGCTCGACCGCGCGCACCGAGAGCACCCGGGCGTCGGGGCCCAGCTTCTCGCGGATGAGGGCGACGGCCTGGGCGGCCGACTTGACCCTGAACTTGTAGGCTCCGGGAGCCATGGGCTTGCGCGGGGAGGACATGGGGGGCTAGGCGGCGGCCTTCAGGGCGGGGGTTTCGGCGCGGGGCAGGCTCGGCAGCGCGGGGATGATGCCCGCGTTCTCGATCTCGGTGTTGGTCGGCAGCTCCTGGAAGGAGAGCACGGCCAGGCGCGGGAACGAGGACTCGAAGAAGCGCTTGATCGCGAGGCGCACCTCGGAGCCGACCACGATGACGGCGGGCTTGCCCGCCTGCGTCGCCTCGTGGGTGCGGCGGGTGATCTCGTCGAGCATGTGGCGCGTCGTGGCGGGGTCGAGGGCCAGGCCCACGTCGGTCGCCGTGCGCTGCACGCGGGTGCCGAGCCACTGCTCCAGGCGCGGGTCGAGGGTCACCGCGCGGATGACGCCCGCACGGCTCTCGTACTCCGGCACGAAGTAGAGCCCGAGGCGGCGGCGGACAAGCTCCGAGAGCTCGTCGGGGTTCTTGGAGATGGACGCGAAGTCGGCGATCGCCTCCAGGATCAGGGGCTGGTTCACGATCGCGATGTTCTCGCGCAGCAGGTTCTGGAGGACGCGCTGGATGATGCCGAGGGTCACCAAGTCGGGCAGCAGCTCGGCGATCAGCGCGGGCTGGGTCTGCTTCAGGTGGTCGACGATCGACTGGACCTCCTGGCGGCCCAGCAGGTGGTGGGCGTTCAGCTTGAGCGTCTCGGAGAGGTGGGTGATCAGCACGGAGGCCGGGTCGACCACGGTGTAGCCGTTGATCTCGGCGACCTTCTTCTCGGGCTCGTCGATCCAGGTGGCGTCCAGGTTGAAGACCGGCTCGCGCGTCGGCACGCCGCGGAGCGCCACCTTGCTGCCGGAGACGTTCATCGCGAGCCAGCGGCCCGACATCAGCTGCCCGCGGGCCATGACCTTGCCCCTGAGAAGGAAGCGGTACGAGGTCGCGTCGAGCTCCAGGTTGTCGCGCACCGCGACCGGGGGCACGACGATGCCCTTCTCGCGGGCCAGCTGCTTGCGGACCCCGGTGACGCGGGCCAGCAGCTCGCCGCCGGACTTCGGGTCCGCGAGGTTCAGGAGCCCGTAGCCGATCTCCACCGCGAACACGTCCACCTCGATCAGCTTGCGCACCTCCTCGGAGGAGCCCGAGTTCTTGAGCGTGGTCGAGGGCTCGGCCTTCCCGGCGTTCTTGCCCTTGCCGCCCTTGCCCGCCGCGGCCGCCGGGGTGACGAGCGCCAGCTCGCCCTCCGCGTTCTCGAGCAGCGTGCCGACGTAGCCCGCGAGGCCCGCCAGCACCCAGAAGGGCAGGAGCGGCATGCCGGGCATGAGGCCGAAGACGGCGAGCATCCCCGCCGTGATCTTGATCGCGCGCGGGTAGCGGAAAAGCTGGCTCGCCAGCTGCGAGCCCAGGTTGGAGTTGTCGGAGGCGCGGGTGACCAGGATGCCCGCGCCCACCGAGAGGATGAGCGCCGGGATCTGCGAGACGAGGCCGTCGCCGATCGAGAGCAGCGTGAACTTCTGGAGCGACTCGGCGAGCGAGAGGTCCATCTGGAAGACGCCGATCGCGAAGCCGCCGACCACGTTGACGAGCGTGATGATGATGCAGGCGACGGCGTCGCCGCGCACGAACTTCGAGGCGCCGTCCATCGCGCCGTAGAAGTCGGCCTCCTTCTGGACCTTCACGCGGCGCTGGGTGGCGACCGCCTCGTCGATGATGCCGGCGTTCAGCTCGGCATCGATCGCCATCTGCTTGCCGGGCAGCGCGTCGAGCGTGAACCGCGCGCTCACCTCGGCGATGCGGCCCGCGCCCTTGGTGATCACGACGAAGTTGATGACGACGAGGATCACGAACACCACGGCGCCGACGATGTAGTTGCCCTGGATCACGAAGTGCCCGAACGACTGGATGATCTCGCCGGCGTAGCCGTGGATCATGATCTGGCGCGTCGAGCTGATGTTGAGGGCGAGGCGGAAGAGCGTCAGCGCCAGGAGCAGCGTCGGGAAGCCCGAGAACTCCGGCGGGTCCTTCACGTACACGATGGCGAGCAGGACGAGCAGCGAGAAGCCGATGTTGAGCGCGAGGAACACGTCGAGCAGCGACGGCGGGATCGGCACGATCAGCAGCAGCACCGTGGCGAAGAGCCCGCCGGTGAAGACGAGGTCGGCCCGCTTCAGGAGCAACGAGACCGAGTTGGTGGCCGGCTGGTTCATGGCTTAGGCGGAGGCCGCCTCCAGGCGGCGCGACTTAAGGCGGTGGAAGTAGTAGCGGTGCGTGCGGTAGACGACGGCGAGGATCTCGGCGACGGCCTGGTAGAGGTCCGAGGGGATGGCCTCTCCCACCTTCGACATGCTGAAGAGCACCCGGGCGACCGGCTTGTTCTCGACCATGGGGACGCCGTGCTCGGCGGCGATGGCCTTCAGGCGCATCGCGAAGCGGTTCTCGCCCTTGGCGAGGACGACGGGAGCCTTGTCCTTGGAGCGCTCGTACTTGAGGGCGACGGCGTAGTGGGTGGGGTTCGTCACGACCACGTCGGCCGTGGCGACGGCGGCCAGCATCTGCTTCTGGAGGAGCCGGCGGGCCATGCGGCGCATCGCCATCCTCGCGATCGGGTTGCCGTTCGCGTTGCGGCGCTCCTCCTTGACCTCCTCGCGGGTCATCATGAGGTCGCGCCCCGTCTTGAACTTCTCGTAGCCGTAGCTGATCGCCACCACGATGCCCAGGGCGAGCGACATGCGCGTGAGGAAGATGATGGCGGCGTGCTGCAGGAAGTGGCCGAGGTACGCGGCCTCCACCGGCACCGTGAAGAGCGGGTCCGCCAGCAGCGCCCGGGCGCCCAGGTAGAGGACGCTGCCGATCGCGGCCATCTTGAGGACGTCGATGCCCGTGCGGATGACGGAGTGCCGGGAGAAGACCCGCCCGAAGCCCGCGAAAGGGTCGAGGCGGTCGAAGTTGAGCGTCAGCACCTCCGGCGTCAGCCGGAAGCCGCTCTGCACGCCCGCCGTCAGGAGCACGGCGCCGACGCAGGCGGCCAGGATGGGCAGGAGCGCCTTGCCCGCCGTGAAGAGTACCTCGGCGAAGAGCACCGAGACCGTGTCGCGCGTCAGCGGCGTCGCCGCGAAGTGCGTGAAGACCGCCACCGCGTAGTCGGCGATCTCCTTTGCGGAGACCTGGACCGTGAGCGAGATGGCGGCGAGCGCGGCGACCAGCAGGAACAGGAGCGACATCTCGGGGGACTTTGCGAACTGCCCGCGGTCGAGCGCCTCGCTCAGCCGCTTCTCTGTCGGCTTTTCTGTCTTTTGGTCTTGGTCTTCGTCGGCCATGGATTGGCATGCCTTTAAGCAACGGTGATGCCAACGGGTCTTTGTCTCGCGTTAACCGCTCTTCATCAGACGCTTAAACTTTTATAAACCGGGCACCTTTTTCGACCGTCCCGATTGCTTTTTTTTCGGTCAACATGCGGCAATTTTTGCCGCTCCGGCCCCGTCCGCCGGCGCCGCCCTAGTGCGGCGGGAGCACCTGCAGCATCCGGATGGGCGCCGCCGCGAACTCCGTGTAGAGATAGCGCATGAGGAGGCCGCCCGCCGCCCCGAGCAGCGTGAATCCGGCGAGGATGCGCATGCCAAAGGCCATCGCGAAGACGTTCATCCGGGGCACCGCGCGGCCGAGGACCGAGAACGCGAGCGTGACGAGGAAGTTCATGGCGATAAAGGGGGCCGCGATCCGCACGCCGAGGTCGATCACGTGGCCCGTGGCCTCTATAAGGATCCCGGGGTTGAAGGCGCCGAAGGCGACATGGCCGGCGGGCAGCATCCGGAAGCTCCGGGCAAACGCGCTCAGCAGCATCTCGTGGCCCCGCACGAGGAAGAAGCCGATGATCGAGAAGGCCGAGAAGAGCGAGGCGACGGGCTCCGTGGCCGGCTGAGGGATTCCCAGGCCCGCCTGGCCAGAGAGGCCGATCTCCTGAGAGATCACGCGTCCGGCCATCTCGACCGCGTCGAAGGTGAGGCGCGTCATGAAGCCCATGAGGAGGCCGAGCATCACCTCGGCGGCCGCGGACGCGCCGAGCGATCCGAGCGTCTCGGGCACGTGGCCGCTCGGGACGATGCCGGCGAGCAGCGTCGCCAGGCACATGCAGAGTCCGACCCGCAGGATGACCGGCAGCGAGCGGCCCGCCAGCACCGGCAGCTGCAGGATGATCCCGAGGCTGCGCAGGAACACCATCAGCCAGGCCACGTAGTAGTCGATGCTCACGGCCTTGCGGGCGCGCCCGGGCCTCAGTGCCCGAGCGTGCTCATGCGGATCATGGTCGAGACCGTGAACTCCGAGATCTCGCGCAGGAGCCAGGGCGACAGCAGCATCGCCATCCCCGCGATGGCGAGCAGCTTGGGGATGAAGGTGAGGGTCGGCTCCTGAAGGCTCGTGACCGACTGGACCAGGCTCGTGAGGAGACCGACCACCAGCGCCACGATCAGGAACGGCGCGACCACGTAGAGCGCGAACATCACGGTCGTCTTGAAGATGTCGATGGCCAGGTCCGGATTCATGGGAGGCTCAGGTGACGAAGCTCTGCATGATCGACTTGACGACCAGGTGCCACCCGTCGACCAGGACGAAGAGCAGCAGCTTGAGGGGGAGGGCCACCACGGTCGGCGGCATCATCATCATTCCGAGCGCCATCAGCACCGACGACACGAGGAAGTCGATGACGAGGAACGGCAGGAAGAGCATGAAGCCCATCTGGAAGGACGTCTGCAGCTCGCTGATGACGAACGAGGGGATCACGACGCGCATCGGCAGGTCCTTGACGGCCGTCGGCTTGTAGCCGCCGAGCTCGAGGAAGTACTCGATGTCGCGCGTGCGCGTCTGCTTGAGCATGAACTGCTTCAAGGGGACCGAGGCGCGGTCCACGGCCTCCATCGAGGTGATCTTGCCGTCGAGGTAAGGGGCGAGCGCCTCCTTCTGGACATGGTCGAAGACCGGGCCCATCAGGAAGAAGGTCAGGAAGAGGGAAAGCCCGACGATGATCTGGTTCGAGGGGGCGCTCGGGGTACCGAGGGCCGTGCGCATGAAGCCGAGCACGATCACGATGCGCGTGAAGCTGGTCATCATGAGGACGATCGAGGGCGCCACCGAGAGGAGCGTCATCACGATGACGATCTGCACGGCGACGCTCACCTGGCCGGACTGGCTCGTTCCCTCGAGGCCGATGTTGAGCCGCAGCGGGTCGCTGCGGGCAGCCGCCGCGGCGGGGCTCGGCACGGTCACGGGTGCGGGCGTCGGCTCGGCCGCGGCCCGCGGGACGGCGAGCCAGAGCGCGGCCGACGCGGCGGCGGCGCAGAAAAGCGTTCGGAGGGCGCGGCTCATTGCGGCTTGGCCGGGGACGGCGAGGCGTCGAGCGGCGTCAGCAGGTCGATGCGGCCCGGGCATACCCCTAGCAGGAGCTTCTTGCCCTCGTAGGAGGCGACGACCAGGTACTGCCGGCTGCCGAGGGAGCGGGTCTCGTCGATGTTGAGCCGGCGCACGACGCGCCCGGGAAGCTGGATCTTGCGGCCGCGGACGAGGAGCCAGGCCCCGGCTCCGCCGAGCAGGATGACGCCGACCACGGTGATGGGGCCGAGGCCGTCCGGGGCGCGGGCGGGCGCGGGCTGCGCGCCCGCGAAGGCGACGCCGTAGTCGTCGGCGGCCCTGCAGGCCGGCGCCGCGGCCGCGAGGCCGAGGAGGAGCGTGAGCGCGCGACGGCTCATGCCTTCGCGCTTCCGACGAGCTCGGTGATCTTGATGCCGAAGTTGTCCTCGACCACGACCACCTCGCCGTAGGCGACCAGCTTGTCGTTCACGAAGAGCCCGACCGGGTCGCTGGCGTTCTGCGTCAGCTGCACGATCGAGCCCGAGGTGAGCTCGAGGACCTCGCGCATGGGCAGCTGGACGGAGCCCAGCTGCACGGTGACCTTCACCTTCACGTCGAGGACTATATCAAGTGATTTTTCTTCCATCTTGTTTGACCAGGTTTGGGCCGTCGGCCGGCAGCTTGCGGGTGAGCTGGACCGCGACGTGGTCCGTGTCCAGGCCCACGGTGCCGATGAATTTCGGCGTGTTGTTGAGAAGAACCCGCGTCTCGCTGAAAATGGTGGGGGGCATCTCGATCACGTCGCCCGGGCGCAGGCTTGCGACCTCGCGCAGGCTGAGCTCCAGCGTCTGCCACTCCGCGCGGACCGGGACCGAGATGCGGTCGTAGGCGCCCTGCCAGGTGGCGCGCCGTACGGTCTGGGACACCTCGGTGTCCTTCTGGCGGCGGGCGTGCATCTTCTTAACGACCGGCTCGATCGTGTAGTAGGGCATGCCGATCTGGATCTGCTCGGAGCAGTCGCCGAAGCTGGCCTCGAGCGAGAGCGCGAGGACGATGGCGTCCTTGGGCGAGGTCTGCAGGAAGCGGCCGTTGTTCTCGTGGCCGATGATGACCGGGCGAAGCTCCTGCTCGATCTTCCACTGGCTGCACCACTCCTCGAGGAGGATCAGGATCACGTCCTCGATGAGGGCGACCTCGATCTCGGTCAGGTAGCGCTCGGCCTTCACCGAGTGGCCGCGGCCGCCGAGGAGGCGGTCGGCGATCGTGAGGGCGAGGCGCGGGTTCAGGTCCAGGATGCCGACGCCGACCAGCGGCTCGACCTTGAACATCGTCAGGTGGGTGGGGTTCGGGAGCGACTCGGTGAACTTCGAGTAGGTGACCGTGGTCAGCTTCGACATCTTCAGCCCGAACTCCATGCGCATGTAGAGCGAGACGCGCGCGCTCAGGTAGCGGATGAAGTCCTCGTGCAGCAGGCGCAGGCGCCTCAGCTCGGTCTCCGAGAGGAACGCCGGGTTGCGGAAGTCGTAGGGCTCGACCTTGAGCGAGCTGGCCGCCCCCCGAACGCCGTCCGCGCGGATCAGCTGCTGCTTCGGCCCGGAGGACTCGACCGTCTGCGCGAGCAGCTTGTCGATCTCGTTCTGGTCGAGAAAGTCCGCGGTGGGAGGTGTGGGGGCGTCGGCCATCGCTGCTTACTGGACCACGAAGTCGGAGAAGTAGACCTGGTCCACGACCTTCTTGCCGAGGGCCTGGTTGTAGGCGGAGACGAGCTTCTCGCGGATCACGTTCTTGGAGCCGGGCTCCTCGATGTCGGCGAGCGTGAGCGACGAGAGCACGTTCAGGGTCACGTCGGTCAGGCGCGCCTTGCCGCCCTCGAACACCGACTTGATGTTGGCATCGGGCCCCGTGACGAGGAAGGTCGTCTTCAGGTAGCGCGTGCCCATCGTCCCCGACAGGTTCACGACCACGTTCTCAAACTGGTAGCCCGGGGGGCCGGCCTCCTTGCCCTCCTTGCCGCCCTTCTCGCCCTTCTCGCCAGACTTGGCCTCGCCCTCGGCGGGCGCGGCTGAGGCGGGGGCCTCGACGACGACCGGGGCCGAGAGCTTCTTCACGAGGCGCGGGAGCAGCACGAACTCCACGGTCACCCACGTGAGCACGGGGGCGAGGAGCACGCCCGCGATCACCGGGAGCCACGACGACAGGCCGCCGGCTGCGGCGGCCGGCGCCGCGGCGGGGGCGGCGGACGGGGCCGCCTCGGGTTTTACCGCGGGCGGCGCGGGAGCTTCGGTCTTGGCGGCCATGGGAGGGGTCTCAGTGCGTCTTCAGGTTCACGATGTTCTCGAGCAGGCTGTCGGAGATCGTGATCAGGCGGGAGCCCGCCTCGAAGCTGCGCTGGGTGGTGATCAGGTTCGCGAACTCGTTGGTGAGGTCCACGTTCGAGAGCTCGAGGGCGCCCGACTGGATGGTGCCGAGGCCGTTGGCCCCGGCGGTGTTCTTGGCGGCGGAGAGGGTGAGCGTGCCGCTCGTCGGCTGGGCCTGGGACATGTTACCGTAGAGGTTGCCCGCGATGCTGGTGAGCGCGCTCGGGCTCTCGAAGTTCTGCATCAGCACCTGGTTCGTGGTGGCGGTGCTGCCATCCGAGTAGGTCTCGACCACGTTGCCCGACGCGTCGATGGCGTAGGACTGCAGCTGCGTGCCGGTCGGCGGCGTGGCCAGCTTGATGTCGCCGACCGTGGAGGGGGCCGTGCTCGCGGTGCCCCCGGTCAGGCCCTGCACGCGGTAGCCCTGGCTCGTGACCAGGTACCCGTTGGAATCGATGCTGAAGTTGCCGGCGCGGGTCGCGTAGGTCGCGCTGTCGGTCGGATCCTTCACGATGAAGAAGCCGTTGCCCGAGATCGCCAGGTTGGAGGGCACCGAGGTCGGGCTGAGCGAGCCCTGCGAGAAGTTCGTGGTCACCGCGCTCACCTGAACGCCCGTTCCCACCTCGACGGTGTTCTGGAAGGCGCCGGAGCCGGTTCCGGGGGCCGCCGTGGACTCCTGGAGCACGTTGCTGAAGCTGTTGGCGTAGCTCGCGAGGCCCGACTTGAAGGCCGTCGTGTTGACGTTGGCAATGTTGTTGCCGATGACGGAGAGGCCCTGTTCGAAGGACTCCATGGCGCTGACGCCGCTGGTCAATGTTCCGATGAGTGACATGGTGGTGTGTTTTTGTGTTCGGTGTTTGAGAATCAGTTGGTGGGGCTGGTCGTTGTCGTGCTCGGCGTTGTCGCCGGGGTCGTCGCGGCCGGGGCGGTCGCGGCCGCCACCTGGGGAGACGTGATGCTGAGGAGGTTGGTAAGCGGGTACTCCGCGCCGCCCACGATCAGGTTCGGGGTCGTGCCGGTCGTGTCGACGCCGGTGACCACGCCCGTGATCGTCTGGCCCGAGGTGTTGTTCACCTGGACCTGGCTGCCGATGTAGTTGGCTGCGGCCATCTGGGTCATGCTCTGCGTGAGGGTGCTGGTCTGCTGGAGCGCCGTGAACTGCGCCGTCTGGGCGATGAACGCGGTGTCGTCCATCGGCTGGAGGGGATCCTGTTCCTCGAACTGCTTCGCCAGGAGCGTCATGAAGTCATTGATCCCGAGGGTCTTCGTCGGGAGCGTCGTGGCCGACGCGGGGGCGGTCGACTGCGCGTTGCCGCTGGTGGTGGCGGTCTGCGCGAGGAGGGAGGTGGAGGGGACGACTTGCATGGGGATCAGGCGAACGCCTGCAGGTGAAGGGACGTTGCGAGGGAGACGGGGGCGCGCTCGGTCGTCTCGTCGACCGCATGGGTCGCGGACCCGCCGGAGGACGATCCCGAGAAGCTGCTGGACACGCGCGAGGCGAAGCCGCCCTCCTGGGAGGCCCGCTGCTGCGAGGCCTGCTCGCCCGAGGACATCGAGCCCGAGGGGTTCTGCGAGGTGATCACCGGCTCGGCGAGCCTCACGCCCGCCGGGGTCGGGTTCACGGCCTGCCAGGCCTGGGCGATGTCGCCGCGAAGCTCCGGGGAGTCCGTGCGGAAGGTGGTGTGCACCGCGCCGCCGTGCATCTCGACCGTGAGCGAGAGGTTTTCGTTGCCCACCGAGAACTGGAGGCTGACCGAGTTCGGGTTGCCGCTCGAGACGGACTCGGCCGCGTTCATTGCCGCCGCCACCGCGCCCTCGGCCGAGCTCGCCGGCGCCGCGGGCGCCTGGGCCTCGGGAGGCGTGGCCCCGGAGGCGGCCGCTGCGGCCGCCGACACGCCGGCAGCCATCAGGGAGCCGGGCGCTCGTTCGGAGAAGGTCATGGTGGGCATGGAGGCACTCACCTGAGCAACAGCAGTGCCAAGCGGCTGTGATGATTCCGTAACCTGCTTGCCCTGAGTGTTTAGAATTTTTTTATCCGTGGCCTTGGTCGCCGGTGTTCTCGACGTCGCGTCATTCGGGGACGCGGCGGCAATTTTTTCCCCATGGGCCGCGGACGCGGCGCCCAGCGCCGGGTGCGATGGCACCGCCGCGGTGGGCGCGGGGGCCTGCACGGGCGCGGAGGACGTCGGGGCCTGAAGGGCCGCGGGCTCCGGGCTCGGAACCGCCGCGGGCGCCGGGGCGACCTTGGGGGCGGCGGGTGCGACCGGAACGGACGTGGAGATCGTGGACGGGCTCCCCGCCGCACGTGCGGGTGCGGGGGCCGGCGCGGGCGCCGTCGGGGCCGAGGCCACCTTGAAGGCGGAGGGGGCCTGGGCAGCCCCGGCGGGGGCTGCGGGCTGCGCGAGCGAGGCAGCCGGCTGCGGGCCCTGGGCGGGAGCCGCCGCCTTCGGCGAGGGGGCACCCAACGAGGACACCGAGCGCGGGGGTGCGATCACGACCGCAGGGGGCAGGGGCGCCGCGGCGGCCATCCAGCCGGAGTAGACGACGGCGGCAGCCTCCTCCGCTTTGGAGGGATCGGAGGTCGGGGGGCCCGACGGGCCCGCGGGATTTCCCGAGGCCGAGGGCTCCTTGGCCGAGGCCGCCCTGGTCTGGGGCGACGCCTTCGAGGGCTGGCCGGAGGGGGCGGGCAGGTACTGGGAGAAGTCGGCGCCGGACGGGGTGCCGCTCGGGGTCGACGCCCCGCCAAGGGGCGGGTTCTGCGGCGCCGGGGGCGCGGGGGGAAGGCTAGGAATGATCATAAGGGTGGCGCCCTCCATGGCGCCGATTCGCACCCATCCGTGGCGCGCAAGGGGGCGGGTCAGCTCTGGGTGGCTTGCTTGCTGGCCTTCATCAGGCGCAGCTTCTCGGAAAGGATCGCGGCGCGGCGCGCCAGCGGCACGTCGTTGTCGCTCGACTTGGCCATCTCCTCGAAGATGGGCCCGACGACGTCGGGCTTCATCTGGGAGAGGATCTTGACGGCGGTGACGTCGTCCATCTCGCGGAAGATGGCGACGACCGCCTTGGGCGAGAGGCTCGTGTAGGTCTGGGCGAGCGTGCGGATGTTCTTCGACTCGTCGGCCGCGATCTCGGTGACGGCATCGCCCACCTGCTTGCGCATGGCCTCAATGTCGGAGCGCACGCGCTCGAGCTCCTTCTCCTCGGCGGCGAGCCGCGAGGCGCGCTGGTCGAGGACGTCGGACTGCTTCTTGAGCCGGGCTCGCTCCTCCTTCAGGTCGTTGGAGAGGTTGTCGATCTCGATGGTCCAGAAGTCCCAGCCCTTGTCCGCCTTCGCGGCGGGCGGCTTCGGGCGGGCCTTGATCGCCTGCTCGATGATCGGGAGCGCCGCGCGCCAGCAGAGCGCGGCCCCGAGCGTCGTGCTCAGGATGAGGCTCAGGGCGGCCGCGACCAGCGGGCTCTTTAGCTTGGAGATCATGTTCCGAAGGCCGCCTTGCGCCCGGCCCTGTGGCCGGCCATCTCGTCGAACTCCACCTGCTCCTCGCGGTTGCACGCCGCGCGGTACGCGAGGAGGTTCTTCTCCTCCAGCTTGCGGACGGCCTCGAGCTCGCGGTGGGCCTCCAGGTAGTCGGCGCGCCGCTTCGCCATCGCGTCCTTGGCGTCGATCACGGCCCGCTCCGCCGGGATCTCGGACGCGCACTCGCGCCGGTATCCCGCGAGGCAGAGGGCGTGCTCGCTCGCGTCGAAGAGCTCGCGGCGGCTGGCGAAGATGGCGTCCCCGAACTCCTTGATGCGCCTGCGCACCATGGCAAGCTCCTCCTCGGCCCGGACATAGGCGTGGACCGAGGCCGCGAACTGCTCGCGGGCGCGCGTTTCGCGGTGGGCCCGCAGCACGGCGACCGAGCGTAGGCTGAAGCGGAATCTTTTCATGTGAGGAGCTTCTTGAGGTTGCTGAACGTGGTCGCCCGCGGCGTGAACTCGCCGACGGGCTGCCTGAGGAAGGTGCGAAGGCCGTCCTGGCGTGAGATCGAGTCGTCGAGGGCCGGGTTCACGCCCTTCTGGTAGGCGCCGACCGAGACCAGGTCCTCGTTCTTGCGGTAGAGGGCCAGGTGCTCGCGGGCGCGGCCCGCGAGGGCCACCTCCTCGGGCGAGCACACGTCGCGCGTCAGGCGGCTGACGCTCTCGAGCACGTCGATCGCGGGATAGTGGTTGAAGTGCGCGAGCGAGCGGGAGAGCACGATGTGGCCGTCGAGGATGCCCCGGACGGCGTCGGCCACCGGCTCGTTCATGTCGTCGCCCTCGACGAGGACGGTGTAGAGGGCGGTGATGGCGCCGGTCTCGCCGGCGCCCGCGCGCTCGAGGAGCCTAGGGAGCATCGCGAAGACCGACGGCGTGTAGCCGCGGGTCGCGGGGGGCTCGCCGATCGCCAGGCCGATCTCGCGCTGCGCCATCGCGAAGCGGGTGACCGAGTCCATCATGAAGAGCACGTTCTTGCCTGCGTCGCGCCACATCTCGGCGATCGCGGTGGCGGTGAAGGCGGCCCGCAGGCGCAGCGGGGCCGGCGTGTCGGAGGTGGCCACGACCACGACCGAGCGCTTCATGCCCTCCGGCCCCAGGTCCTTCTCGATGAACTCCCGCACCTCGCGGCCGCGCTCGCCCACGAGGGCGACCACCACCACGTCGGCCTCGGAGCCGCGGGTGATCATGCCCATCAGGGTCGACTTTCCGACGCCGGAGCCGGCGAAGAGGCCGAGGCGCTGGCCCCGCCCGAAGGGCACCATCGAGTCGATGGCCCGCACGCCGGTGACGAAGGGGAGGCGGATGCGCTGCCGGCGCAGGGGGTGCGGCGGCGCGGACTGGGGGCTGCGCCGCTCGACCGGGAGGATCCCGAGGCCGTCGAAGGGGCGCCCGAGGGCGTCCAGCACGCGGCCGAGCATCTCGGGCCCGGGGCGCGGCAGCGGCGGGCGCTCGCAGGCGGCGACGTCGCAGCCCACGTGGATGCCGGCCATGTCGCCGAGGGGCATGAGGAGGAGCCGGTGCTCGCGGAAGCCGACCACCTCCGCGCGCACGCTGAAGTCGGAGCGGGAGCTGCGCACCTGGCAGAGCTCGCCGAGGCCCAGGTTCGGGCCGTCCGACTCGATGACGAGCCCCGTGACGGCCGTCACCGTGCCGACGCGCTGGACCGGGGGCAGGTGGCGGACCTGCGAGCGCAGGGCGTCTACGAGGGGCTGGACGGCGGAGGTCATGCGCAGGCGAGGCTGCCCTCGAGGGCGGAGAGCTTGGTGGAGAGGCGCCCGTCGATGAGGCCGAAGCGGCTGCGCACCTGGCAGTCGCCGGACTGCAGGCTCGGCTCGCCGGTGATCTGGAGGCCCGGGTAGCGCTGCTTCCAGGCGGGGTTCAGGCCGCCGATGATCTCGGCGTCGCGGGGGCTCACGACCAGCTCCAGGTTCTCGCGCTCGGGGAAGAGCTCGCCGAGGGCCTCGTTGCAGAGCCTGGAGACGACCTCGGGCGGAGGCTCGAACCCGGCGAGGAGCCGGCGGGCGATCTCCATGCCGAGGGCGGGCAGCGCGGAGCCCACCTGGGCCGTGAACGCGGACTCGATCGTCGAGAGCTTGCGCAGGACGCCCTCGCTCAGCTGGCCGTAGTCGGAGCGCACCTCGACCATCTGCTGGTCGGCGAGCGCGCGGGCCGAGTCGATGCCGCGCCGGAAGGCCTCCTCGGTCTTCGCGGCGACCTCGGTCTCGGTGTAGGTGCGCCCGGAGCCCCCGGGCAGGACGGCGCCGGAGAGCCGGCGGTCAAAGGCGATCAGGTTGGTGCGTCCCATGGGGTCAGGCGACTAGGCTCTGCGACTCGGCGTCGACGGAGATCTGGCCCTCCTCCTCGAGGCGGCGCACGACCTGGATGATGGCGTCCTGGGCGACCTCGACGTCCTTCAGGCGGACGGGCCCGAGCATCTCGATCTCCTCCTTCAGGCTCTCCGCGGCGCGCTTGGAGATGGAGGCGTAGATCTTCTCGCGCAGCGGCTCGCTGGCGGACTTCATCGAGATCGCGAGGTTGGACGAGTCGACCTCGCGCAGGATCCTCTGGAGGTCGGCCGGCTGCAGGCGGTTCAGGTCCTCGAAGCTGAAGAGCTTCTTGCGGATCGCGGCGGAGAGCGTCGCATTGCGCTCCTCCAGGCGGGCCAGGAGGTTCTTGCTCATCTCCTTGTCGAGCTGGTTGAGCAGGTCGGCGACCGCGCGGACGCCGCCGCTGCGGTGGAAGGCGGGGCGCACCTTGCTGTCGAAGTGCTTGCCGAGGCTGCTGGCGATCTTGGCTACCAGCTCGAGCGAGGTGGACTCGATCGTGCCCAGCCTCTCCAGGACCTCCTCGCGAAGCTCCGGCCCGAGGAGGGCGAACACCTCCGAGCACTTGGCGCTGTCCAGGTACGACAGGACGAACGAGATGGTCTGCGGCTGCTCGTTCTTGATCAGGTTGAAGATCTGGCGGCCCTCCATCTCGCTGATGTCCTTGATGACGTCGACCGAGGTGCCGACGGGCCCCACCCTGCCGATGATCGCGGTCGCCTTGTAGTCGCCCTTGGCGAGCTCGAGAGCCTTCTGGGCGTAGCCGAGGCCGCCGAGCGCGCAGTTGGCGCTCTGGGCGAGGACGGTCGAGAGCTCCTCGACCACCTGCTTCTGGATCGCGTGCGGGACGATGGAGATCGTGGACATCTCCCTGCAGAGCAGCTCGATCTCGGCGTCGTCGAACTGGCGCAGCACGTCGGCCGCGGCCTCGGGCCCGATGACGACGAGGAAGAGGGCGAGCTTCTGCTGCCGGGTGAGCTTGGCGTAGTCGATGTCGGCCATGGCGGGGTCAGTTCTTTCCGGCCGGCACGGCCACCCAGTCCCTCAGCGCGACGCCCACGTTGGCGGGCCGCTGCTTGATCAGCTCGTTCAGGAGCTCGGGCGTGACCGAGCTTGCGTTGGGAAGCGCCCGGGCGGCGGCGTCCGGGGTCATGGAGAGGACCTCGATCGGGACCGGCTCGGGCTTCTGGCGGGAGAGGACGCGGAAGAAGACGAAGAGGACGCCGGCGGCGGCGGCCACGGCCGACCAGCGGCGGGCGACGTCGATCCAGCCCTGGATGCGGCCCTCGCTCTGGATCGCGACCATCTGCGCGGGGATCGCCTCGGCGGTCTGGAAGGGCACCTCCTGCAGGGAGACGATGGACTCGAGCGACTGGCCCGGGGCGGGCTTGAGGCCTAGGGCGTTCACGACGATCTGGCGGAGCGCGTTCAATTCCTCGGGCGTGCGCTTCGGGGCGGGCTGCTCGGCGGCCGCGGGGGCGCCCTTGGCGGCCGGGGCGGCGACGGGCGCCGGGCGCAGCGCGATGAACACCGAGGCCGTCAGGTTCTTCACCGTGCCTGGGTTGCGCGTGATGTTGGTCGTCGTGCGGTTGATCTCGTAGGTGGTCGTGTGGTTCTTGCGGGTCTGCTCCGAGGTGGACGACGGCGTCTTGGGCGCTGCCGCCGCGGCGGCGCCGGCCTTCTCGGGCACGTTTGAGGTCACGCCCACCGGGCCGCCCGCGGCCGCCCGGGTCTCGGTCGTGTTGGTGGTGTCCTCGGTGACGGTCTGGCTGCGCACGACCTGGCCCTCGGGGTCGTACTTCTCCTCCGTCAGGGTGGTCGCCTCCGTGTCGATCTCGGCGGAGACGCGAACGACCGCGTTGCCGGGCCCTATCACCGAGGCGAGCATCGACTCCACCTTCTTCGCGAAGTAGTCCTCCATCTGCTGGCGGTAGCGCATCTGGCTCGAGGCGGTGCCGAGCGAGGGGTCCTGCTGGAGGTCGGCGGAGAGCACGTGCCCGCGGTTGTCGACCACCGTCACCTCGTTCGGGTCGAGCCCCTGCACGGCGTTGGCGACCAGGTGGCGGATCGAGTCGACCTGGTCGGGCTCGAAGCGGCTGTTGCCGATGTCCACGAACACCGAGGCGGTCGACTTGACGCCCTGCTCGGTCAGGAGGAGGCGGTTCTCGGGCTGGACGATCATGACGCGGGCCGAGCGCACGCCCTGCAGCTGGATGATCGTGCGGGCCAGCTCGCCCTGGAGCGCGCGCATGTAGTTGGTCCTCTGCACGAAGTCGGAGAGCCCGAACTGGCCCTTGTCGAAGATCTCGAAGCCGACGCCGTCGCCGCTCGGGATCCCCTTGCCGGCCAGGTCCATGCGCAGCTTGTAGACCTGGCTCGTGGGCACGAGGACGGCCGAGCCGCCCGCCGTCACCTGGTGGGGGACGTTCTGGGACTCGAGGTAGCTGATGACGGCCGCGGCGTCCTTCTCGCCCAGGCGGCCGAAGAGGAGCTGGTAGTCGGGCCTCTGGGACCAGAGGACGACGGCCACGAGGCCGCCGGCGACCGCGAGGGCGGCCACGACGAGCGACACGCGCTGGTTGATTCCGAGCTGCTTCCAAAGGTCCACGAGGGACAGGGCAAAGTTTTTCATCAGTCTGTTCTAGAGGGGGACCGGCTCATACCTGCATGCGCATCAGCTCCTGGTAGGACTCCACCAGCTTGTTGCGCACCTGGACCATGAGGGAAAAGGCGACCGAGGCCTCCTGCATCGCGACCACGCTCTGCTGGAGCTGGCTCGAGTCGCCGAGCAGCACCTGCGAGGTCTGGGCCTCCGCGGCCGCCTGCTTGGAGGTCACGGTCCCGACCAGGTTGTCGAGCATCGCCCCAAACGAGTCGGTGGGGCCGGAGACCCCCTGCGTGCCCGAGGCGCCGATGCCTCCGGCGGGCGCGAGCTCGGCCGGGGACATGGGCTGGAGCCGGGCGAGGCTCGAGGTCGAGAGGGGATTGATCTGTCCGATCGGGTCCATGGGCGCGGGCTTACTTGCCGATCTCCAGGGTCTTCTCGGCCATCTGGCGGGCGTTCTTCGCCACCGAGAGGTTCGCCTCGTAGGCGCGCGAGGCCGTGATCAGGTCCACCATCTCGAAGGCCAGGTTGACGTTCGGCATCGTCACCATGCCGTCCGCGCCGGCGTCGGGATGCTGGGGATTGTACACCTGCTGGCCCGGCGTCGGGTCCGCGGTGATGCTGCCGACCTTGACCGTCTGCAGGGGCTGGGAGCCCGCCCCGACCGACTGCTGCTTCAGGAGCTCGGTCTCGAAGGAGACGACCTGGCGCTGGTAGGGGCCGCCCTCGGGCGTGCGGGTCGTCTCGGCGTTGGCGATGTTCTGCGCGACGATGTCGAGCCGGGTCTTCTGGGCGGTCAGGGCCCCCGCGGTGACGTCGATGCCGGAGATCAGGTTCATGGGTCGGCGCTTCAGGTGACGTTGCCCGAGATGGCCATCTTCAGCTGCTTCAGGTTCCCGGAGACCACCTGCGTCAGGTAGTCGAAGTCGACCGAGTTCTTGTTCATCGCGAGCAGCTCGCTCTCGATCTCGACGTTGTTGCCGTCGGGGCGGGTGGAGCGGGCGGTGGTGTCCTCGGCCAGCTTGGGCTGGAGGGAGTCGAGCGAGCCCAGGTTGCCCGAGGCCATCTGCGCCTTCAGCTGGGACGCGAAGGTCGGCGACACGTCCATGCGGTGGTAGCCGGGCGTCTCCGCGTTGGCTACGTTGGAGGCGATCGCCTCCTGGCGGAGGGCGGTCACGTCCATGAGCTTCCGCGCCAACTGGTAGTTGTCGCTCTGGAAGATGGGTTCGATCATGGCATGCCAGCTTAAGCAAAGCCGGTGCCAGCCAGCTGTGGTGTGATGCAAGTACCGTTCGGACAACCGAATACAGATCACGAAAGCCTGCAGACACCGTGGACTCGCCTCCGCCCGATCCGCCTAGGGAAAAATTTGCCGGTGGGTGGGTGTTTTTGCCCATGCACCGGATCATTCAGTCCTTCATTCGCCTGCAAATCGGCCGATTCAGATTCCACCCCTCCTCATGAGAGACAGCGAGTTCGAATTCATCCGCAGCCTGGTTTACGAGCGCAGCCGCATCAGCCTTGGCCCGGACAAGCGCGAGCTGGTCAACGCCCGCCTAGGCAAGCGCCTGCGCGCCACGAACTTGGCCACGCTGGAGGACTACTGCCAGTTCCTGAGGTCCCCGGATGCGGAGCAGGAGCTGGAGGACCTGATCGACGTGATGTCGACGAACCATACCTTCTTCTTCCGCGAGATCGCCCACTTCGACTTCCTGCGCCAGCGCGCGATCCCCGAGGCAAAGGCACGGCCCGACAGCCACCGGCGCTTCAACGTGTGGAGCGCCGCGAGCTCCTCGGGCGAGGAGGCCTACTCCATCGCGATCACGCTCCTCGAGGAGATCCCGGACTGGTCCTGGCAGATCGTCGGCACCGACATCTCGCACCGCATCCTCGTGAAGGCCCGCGCCGCCACCTACAAGGAGGACGCCGTGTCCAAGCTCCCCGCGGACGTCGTGCGCAAGCACTTCCAGAAGGGCTTCGGCCCGATGGAGGGCCACTACCGGGTGCGCCAGAACCTGCGCGACCGCGTGAGCTTCCACCAGCTCAACCTGCTGAAGGGCGAGCCGCCGAAGGGGGACCTCTACGAGGTCATCTTCTGCCGCAACGTGATGATCTACTTCGACCGTCCGACGCAGGAGGAGCTGGTCGCGCGCCTCACCCGGCACATTGTGCCGGGCGGCTACCTCTTCGTCGGCCACGCCGAGAGCCTCACGAACATCAGCCACAAGCTGGAGCTCGTGAAGCCGGCGATCTACCGCAGGCCCCTCAACGGCTAGGCACCCTTCGCGCCATGCTCCAACGCCCCATCCGTGTCCTCGTCGTCGACGACTCCGCCGTCGTGCGCAGGCTCGTGAGCGACGCCCTGCGGGCCGACCCCGACATCGAGGTGGTCGGCACGGCGGTGGACCCGTACGCGGCCCGCGACAAGATCCAGGAGCTCAACCCCGACGTCCTCACGCTCGACCTGGAGATGCCCCGCATGGACGGCCTCACGTTCCTGCGCATCCTGATGGAGCAGCGCCCCCTGCCGGTCATCATCATGAGCTCGCTCACGCAGCGCGGCTCGACGCAGGCCCTCGAGGCGCTGCGGCTGGGGGCCTTCGACGTGCTCGCGAAGCCCGGCGGCCCCTACTCCTTCGGGGACCTGGGGCCCCAGCTGATCGGCCGCATCAAGGCCTCGGTGGGCGCCCGCATCCGCTCGCGTGTCACGCCGCCCCCCGCCCCCCCTCCGCAGCGCCGGCCCTTCACGAGCCTGACCGCCGCCCGCCAGGTCATCCTCCTCGGCGCCTCCACCGGGGGTACCGAGGCGCTCCGGGAGGTCCTCACCCACCTTCCCAAGGGCCTGCCCGGCATCGCGGTCGTCCAGCACATCCCTCCGGTCTTCTCCAAGGCCTTCGCGGACCGGCTCTGCCAGCAGTGCGACTTCGAGGTGAGGGAGGCGAAGGACGGGGACCGGCTCGATCCCGGGCTCGCGCTCATCGCCCCGGGCAACTTCCACATGCTGCTGCGGTGGCAGTCGGACCACTACCAGGTGCGCCTGTCAGACGGCCCCCAGATCTGGCACCAGCGCCCCGCCGTCGACCTCCTCTTCAAGTCTGCGGTCGAGTGCGGCGCGGCTCCCCACGCCGTGGCGGGCGTCCTGACCGGGATGGGCAAGGACGGGGCGGAGGGCCTGCTGCGCCTGCGCCAGGCAGGGGCGACCACCTTCGCCCAGGACGAGGCGACAAGCGTCGTGTATGGGATGCCCAAGGCCGCGTTCGAAAACGGGGGGGCCCAGCAACAGATACCCTTGAACCGGGCCGCGGAGTTCATCATTCATCACCACGAGACTCCCGCCCGCGCGACTCACCTCGCCCACGCACACCAACCATGATCAGCGCCGACACGCCCCCCGCGGCACAGCCGACCATCCTCGTCGTCGACGACGAGCCGGTGGTGCTGAGCGCGCTCAAGCAGACGCTCGAGCGCGAGGGCTTCCACGTGGTCGCGTGCGCGAGCCCGCTGAAGGCGCTGGCGATCCTCCAGGAGCGGGACTTCTCGGTGATCATCTCCGACCAGCGCATGCCCGAGATGCTCGGCCTGGACTTCCTGATCGAGAGCCGCAACCTGCGCCCCTACGCGTCGCGCATCCTCGTGACGGCCGTCCTCGCGCTGCCGACCATCGTCGACGCGATCAACAAGGGGGAGATCTTCCGCTTCGTCGCGAAGCCCTGGCTGCGCGAGGAGCTGATCGCCACGGTGCGCAACGCCGTGCAGCGCCACGACCTGGTGACCCACAACGAGGCGCTCCAGGCGGAGACCCAGAGCCTCAACAACAAGCTCACCGAGGCGAACGCGGCGCTGGCGAAGCAGGTCGACGACCTGCAGCGCAACCAGCAGCGCCTGGACAAGGCCAACCGGGAGCTCGCCGAGAGCTACGAGCACTCGCTCGAGCTCTGCCGGCGCATCCTCACGACCTACGACCCGATCCTCGGCGGCCAGGCCAAGGCGCTGGTGGAGTTCGCCAACCGCATGGCGGCCACCGAGGAGTTCACCGACTCGCAGCGCCACGCGCTGCGCACGGCCGCCTGGCTTTGCGACCTGGGGCTGATCGGCGTCCCGCGCGAGATGCTGCGGGCATTCCGGGCGAAGCCCGACCTGCTGACCGACCACGAGCGGACGATGCTCCACAACCACCCCATTTACGGCCAGACCCTCGCGGCGCTGGTCGACGGGCGGGCCGAGGTCGGCGAGATCATCCGGGCGCACCACGAGCACTTCAACGGCACCGGCTACCCCGACCGCCTGGCCGGCGAGGCCATCCCCTGGCCGGCCCGCTGCCTGGCGGTGGCCGTGGGCTTCGTGGAGTCGGGCCTTTCGAAGGCGGCCGCCATCGACGCGCTGCTCGACAAGTCGGGCTCGGCCTACGATCCCGAGGCAGTGCGGCTCTTCCTGAAGGTGAGCAACCTGGTGCAGCTGCCCAAGCAGGTGCGCGAGATCATGCTCCACGAGCTGGAGGCCGGCATGGTGCTGGCGAACGGGATCTACAGCCCGCACGGGCTGCTGCTGATCGGCGAGGGCCAGGCCCTGAGCCCCGGCACGATCATGAAGATCCGCAGCCACAACCAGGTGACCCCCATCAGCCAGCGGCTGCTGGTGTACTCCTAGGTTGGGCCTGCAAGCGTCCCTCCGGGACGTCTCGAAGGGTCAAAACGAAAACGGGGCGCTTAGGCGCCCCGTTCTGCATCTGGACCCCAAAGAGGGCACGCCCCGCGTGCCGGTCGCCTACTTGGCCGCCACCGGCCGCATCACGGCGACCGAGGTGCGCTTGGGGCGCGCCTCGTGCACGGTCTTCGTGCCGGCATCGGCAAAGAAGGAGGGGTGCGAGGACGCCCGGGCCGGGGCCGCCGAGCGGCTCAGGCCTACGAAGGTATTCAGCGTGTCCACGGTCTCCTGGAGCGTCGCTGTCTGCTGGTTGAGGTCCCGCGCGCCCGTCGCGGTCTCGTCGGCGTGGCCGGCGGTGGCTTGGGTCACATCGCTGATCTGCCCGACGGCCTGCTTGAGCTCGCCCAGGGCGCCGCACTGC
>CAIXHE010000009.1 GCA_903919205.1 uncultured Opitutaceae bacterium
GACGCCGGCCTTGGCCAGCGACGTGGCGTCCACCTCGGTGATCGAGGCGTCCAGGCCCTCCAAGTCCCTGAGGTTCACCACCGCGATCTCGGTGCGGAAATTGTAGTTGTTGAAGCCGCGGTGCGGCAGCTTGCGGTAGAGGGGCATCTGGCCGCCCTCGAAGCCGGGGCGGATGCTCGAGCCCGAGCGCGCGGTCTGGCCCTTGCCGCCGCGTCCGCTGGTCTTGCCGTGGCCGCCGCCCTCGCCGCAGCCGACGCGCTTCTTGCGGTGGATGGCACCGGGGACGTTCTTGAGTTCGTGGAGTTTCATGGTGTGTTCCTAGGAGGCGCCCCGGCCCTCGCGATGGCGGGGCCGGAACTCGGATTATGTGGGATGAGGGGAGCCCTAGACCTTGCGCAGGGCGGCGATGTCCTCGGCCAGCCGGAGCTGCAGGAGGGCGTTCACCGTGGCATTCACGACGGCGATGTGGTTGTTCGAGCCCATCGACTTCGTGAGCACGTTCTTCACACCGGCCGCCTCGAGGACGGCGCGCACGCCGCCGCCGGCGATCAACCCGGTACCGGGCGAAGCCGGCTTCAGGAGGACGCGGCCGCCGTCAAACTCGCCGAAAACGTCGTGGGGGATCGTCTCGCCCTTCAGCTTCACGTGGATCAGCCGCTTCTTTGCGTGCTCGGTGCTCTTGCGGATCGCGTCCGGCACCTCGTTCGCCTTGCCGTAGCCGACGCCGATGTTGCCCTTCTGGTCGCCGACGACCGTGAGCGCGGCGAAGCTGAAGCGGCGGCCGCCCTTGACCACCTTGGCGCAGCGGTTGATGAAGACGACCTTCTCGATCATCTGCGGGCCGTCGCCGGTGTTCTGGGGCTGGTCGCGGCGGGTGTCGCGGCGGGGGCCGCGCATGCCGCCGCCCGGGCCGTCGCGGCGCTGCGGACGGTTCGAGTGGGGCGCCGGGGACGGCGCGGGGGCCACGGCGGCTGCGGCCGTGTCAGAAGTGGGTGCGTTTTCGTTGCTCATGGGCTTGGGTTCAGAATACAAGGCCGGCCTCGCGGGCGGAGTCCGCGAAGACCTTGACCTTGCCGTGGTAACGGGCGCCGTTGCGGTCGAACACGACCGAGGCGATGCCCGCCGACTTCGCCTTGGCGGCAAAGGCGGCGCCGAGCACCTTCGCGCCGGCGATGTTGGCCTTCAGCTTCTGCTTCCGGAGTTCCGGGTCGAAGCTGGAGAGGAATACGAGCGTGGCTCCGGCGTCGTCGTTGACCGCCTGGGCGTAGATGTGCTTCGCCGTGAACTTGACGCTCAGGCGGGGACGCGCGGACGTGCCGGCGACCTTCTTGCGGATCCTCCAGCGGCGCTTCTGGAGCAGGGTGGCTTTGTGGACGGTGTTCATGGGTGTTAGGCGACGGTTTTGCCTTCCTTGCGGCGGACGCGCTCGCCGACGATGCGCACGCCCTTGCCCTTGTAGGGCTCCGGCGGGTAGTAGCTGCGGATCTCGGCGGTGACGGCGCCGACGAGCTGCTTGTCGCAGCCCTCGACCTTCACCTTGGTGCCCTCGACGACCGTGATCTTGATGCCCTCGGGGATGTCCATGA
>CAIXHE010000010.1 GCA_903919205.1 uncultured Opitutaceae bacterium
CGGACGCGTGGGCTCGCTCCCGGCGAACGATCCCCGTGTCAACTACATGCCGGTGGTCCCGGACCTCTTCATGGCGTGGCTCATGTCGGGATTTCGGGAGGGCTTCCAGCCGCCGATCCTCGCCCAGACCTATGGTGGCGTGCTGCTGTGCGTCGGCACCTTCGGCCTCGCCCGGCTCCAGGGGCTCTCCAGACGTGCCTCCCTCCTTTCAGTCATGCTGCTCTTCGGGATGGCGAGCGTGACGCTGCAGTTCACGGCCGCCGACACGGACCTGTTTGCGGCCGGACAGCTTGTCGCGGCGTTCACCCTGTGGTGGGCGGCCGCGCGACGGGGGGAGGCCTCGATCCTCGCGGGCCTCGCAGGCGGCTTGGCGCTCAGCTCCAAGGGTACCCTGTTTTACCTGGCGCCGGGCGCCCTCGTCTGGATCGCGTGGGTGGGATGGCGCGAGCGCGTGAGGCTGGGGGCGTGGCTCACGACCTCGGCGGCCGTCATGCTCTCGTTCGCCGTCTTTGGGCTCCCGGGAATCGCACGCAACCTGAGGGACTACGGCGGCCCTTTCGGTCCCGCGGGCTTCGTGCGCATGCACCACGGCAGCACGCCCGCGGGCCAGCACCTGCGTAAGCTCGGGCTCAACCTGCGGTCTTCCTTCGCCCAGCTGTTCGACCCGCACTCCCAGCCGCCGGGATTCGAGTCCGCCGCCCGCGGGGTGGGCCTCGCGATCGCCCGGGGCCTCCCGTCCTCGGACCCGTTCAGCTACGACGGCCTGGACCGCCGCGCCACGCTCGTCGACATCCTTGAGCGTCCCGCGCCCGACGCGGACAAGGAGTCGCTCGGCGTGCTGGCGTTCGGCTGCCTCGTCGCGGCGGCGCTCTCTGCGGCGCTCGGACGGCGCCCCGGCTACGGCCTTGTGCTGGCATGGTCCGCGGGCATCGCCGTGTTTTGGGTCTTCTTCCTCGGGCTCCAGCTGTGGCATCCCTACGGATTCCGATATTACACGCTGGTCGCCCCATGGATCGCGGTCTGCACCGCCTGGTGGGTGGAAGCCTTCCCGCCCGTGGCGAGGCGGCCCGTGTGGTGCATCCTGCTCCTGCTCTCCGCGGGCGTGGCCTGGAAGGCCACGATGCAGACGCCCCAGTCGGGTTGGATCGCTGCCACGGAGCCTGAGCTCGCGGGCAGCTATTCGGTCTTCTCAACGTGGAGACAGTGGGCTCAAGCGCTGGATGAGGCGGACCAGCCGCTGCGGCCCTGCCTGCCCTACAACTCCCCGGTCGCGGCGTTCTACCGACTTCCGGGCGGCCGGCGCGTGGAAACCCAGATTTTGCCCTCGGATCACCGCACCGCCCAGGACGTACTGGCCGGTCGCGGAGGCTGGCTGATCGCCCCGGCCTCGCTTTTTGCGGGCAACGAGGGCGACGTCGTGGCCCGCACGCTGCTGCCCACCGGAGAGGCTGCGGGGCCCTTCAGCCTGGGCGCGTACCGGCTGAAGCGCCCGGGCGAGGCGCTGCCCTGCGTACTGTACCGCAAGCGGCGGACCCTGACGCACGAAGGCTGCACGTTCCAGCTGATCGTGCGCTCGTGGGAGGGAGGCAAGAGCGGCCTGCGGATCACCAACCGTGAGGCGTTTGGCTGCCACGTGACGGCATCCGACCCGGGCCATCAGGAGGAGCTCGACCTGGGACCGGGTGCTTCGGCGTCCGTGTCCCTGCGGGTGGCATCCCGCGGCCTCTCGGAGGCGAGGGTGGTGGCCGTGGCCGCGTCGCCGGGCGGAGCACCGCCCCGCGACGTGGAACTGGAATGGGCAGCGGCAGGCCCGTGAGCCCCCGGGCGACCTCGCGGCCCGGGGACGTGTCGTCGCCTCATCCCGGCCGTCCTGGGTCGGGCGAGGCCACGGCGAACGTCAGGCGAGCGTGGCCATGTCGATCACGAAGCGGTACTTGACGTCGCTCTTGAGCATGCGCTCGTACGCGGCGTTGATCTCGTCCATGCGGATCATCTCGATGTCGCTCGTGATGTTGTGCTTTCCGCAGAAATCGAGCATCTCCTGGGTCTCGGGAAGCCCTCCGATCAGGGAGCCCGACAGGGAACGGCGACGCATGAGCAGCGCGAAGGCGGCGACGGGAACCGGCTTTTCGGGGGCTCCGACCAGCACGAGGTTGCCGTCCCGCTTGAGCAGGTTCAGGTAGGCGTTGATGTCGTGGGTGGCCGAGACGGCATCGAGGATGAAGTCGAAGGTGCCCGCCTGTCCCGCCATCTGGGCCGGGTCCGTGGACACGACCACCTCGTCCGCGCCCAGGCGCTTTCCGTCCGCGATCTTGCCAGCCGAGGTGGTGAAGAGCACGACATGGGCTCCGAAGGCCTTGGCAAACTTGACGCCCATGTGGCCGAGGCCGCCCAGGCCGACAATCCCCACCTTGTGGCCGGGACCGACCTTTGCGCGGCGCAGCGGCGAGTAGGTCGTGATGCCCGCGCAGAGCAGCGGGGCCGCAGCGGCGAGATCCAGGTTGGCGGGCATGCGCAGCACGAAGTCCTCCGTGACGACGATGCTCTGCGAGTAGCCGCCGAGCGTCGGCGTCCCGAGGTACTTCTCGGTGCCGCCGTAGGTTCCCACCATGCCGCTGTCGCAGAACTGCTCGAGGCCCTCGAGGCAGCTCGGGCAGGTGCGGCAGGAATCCACCAGGCAGCCCACCCCGACCGTGTCGCCGACCTTGAACTTCTTCACGTCGGGGCCGACCGCCGTGACCTTGCCCACGATCTCGTGGCCGGGCACCGCCGGGTACTGCGTGAAATGCCACTCGTTGCGAGCGAAGTGCAGGTCGGAGTGGCAGACGCCGCAGTAGAGGATCTTGATCTGCACATCCGTCGGGGTCGGGTTGCGGCGCTCAATCACGGCCGCCCCGAGGGGGGACGAGGGACTGGCTGCGGAGTAGGCCTTGGTCGAGTAGCAGGTCGGCTTGGTCATAGGTAGGGAAAGGATCGGGGTGCGGCGCCCGGTTGTAGGTGCAACGGGGGCGACGCTAGGTCAAAACCCCCGAAACCGCCAGCCCGGGAAGAAAATTCTGAGTGACGTCGGCGCCTTCCCTGCGCTCGACCCCGACGCCCCGTCGAAGCCCACGCCGCGCTAGGATCGGGCTGCGAGCGCTGTCTTCCAGCGCCGGGCGATGATCTTCGAGAGGACTTGTGCGTCCTCCCAGCTGTTCGGCAGCTGCCTGAGGTTGTAGCCGCCCCGCACAGGCCCCATCTCGGGGCAGGCGAAGAAGTCCCGGCCGGCCTGGGGGACCCCGAGCCAGGTCTCGAGGGTCTTGTCGAGGACCGGCATCCACTGCGTGAACTCCAACGAGAGCCGGCCCTTGCCGTTGGTGACGGGAACCTGGCAGTGGTGGCCATTGAAGGGCCTGAAATGAAACTGAGCGGCGTGCTGCACCAGGCTTATGTCGGGGAAAAGCCTCGGCCAGTAGGGCGGGGCGAGATGTTTTACGACCGCGATATGCGACAGGTCCCACGTCATGGGAAGCAGCGCCCCGGTGGCCTTCCGGTAGCCGGCGGCGATCGCATAGGCCTTCTCGGGGGTCTCGGTGCAGGTGTCGCGGTGTACCTCGACGTCGCAGGGCACGCCGAGGTCGATGCCGTCCTGCACGATCCTCACCGCCATGGCCACGGCCTTGTCGACCGGCGTGTCGTGGTCGCCCAACTGGACATTGATGCGCAGGGCACCGCCGTCCCGGTTCGCCTTGATCTTGTCCCGGAACTCAGAGGGCTTCGAGGAGGAGATGTAGCCGACGCCGCAGAGCTTGTACTTCTGGGCGAGGCGCAGGTGCTCCGGGTCGAGCGCGCCCGAGAACCCGTCGAAGCCGGCCTCCGCGACCGCGGCGACCTTGCGCTCGAGCGACCACTCGCGGGCGGCGGACGGATAGTCCCAGAGGGACCAGAGGTTGGCGATCAGGCGCAGGCGGGGAGGGGCGTCCTTCGGCTTCATGGGGTGGTGGGGAAGGTCATGCGGCGGAGGGTGGCGGCCTTGGCTCCCATTGGCACGAGATCCAAGGTTTCGGTCTTTCCCGAGTCTAGGCTGAGGAGCGTGGCCGTGAGGAAGGTCGGCGGGGCATCCCAGGGGTACTTGGCGTCCGCCTTCGGGTTGGCCGTCACCTTGAAGGAGCCGAGCTCGGGGATACCGGCCGCCGAGCGCGGCAGCGCGTAGCGGGCCGTGCCCCAGGTGACCGGGAAGGCAAGGTAGTCATGGAAGCCCGCAACCGGGAAATCCTTGATCGACCTCATGATGGCCGGGATGCCGACGGCGTAGAAGAGGGGGCCCTTGCGCACGTAGAACTCACCGTTGTTCGCGGGCACCGGCTGCGCGGAGCTGCCGAACGCGAGCTGGAGCACGTCGCCCTTCTGCCACGTGCGCTGCACGAGGAGCCAGTCGCCCGCGCGGTGGATCTCGGCTCCCGCGCAACGCGCGTCGATGCTCGTCGCCCAGGAGGGCACCCGCACATGGAGCAGGAACGAGACGGGGGCCTCCGGGTCGACGTGCAGCTGCAGGCTCTCGGAGAAGGGATAGGAGGTCTCCTCGGAGAGGGCGACCTTCACGCCGCCCACCGTCGTGTGAACGTCGCTGGGGCCGAAGAGCACGAGGGCCAGGCCGTCCGGCGCGCGCATCCACATGTTGCGCACGAAGATCGGGCCGATCTGGGTGAAGTTCGGGGGGCAGCAGTTGGCGACGTCCTCATGGGCCGGCGAGAACACGCGGCGGTTCATGATGGCGCCGTCCACCCGGAACTGGTTGTCGGTGCTCACGTATTCCATGGCCGTGCCGTCGGACAGCCGCGATCCCTGGACCGAGTTGTAATAGGTGGTCTCGGCGCGCTCGGCGAGCGAGGCGCGGCCGCTCTTCTGGGCCGCGCTCAGGAGCGACGTCATCCACTCCTTCTCGCCGCAGCCCTCGTAGCCGTTCTTCTCGGGGTCCGAGGGCTTGTTCTCGATGAACTCGTCGGAGACGGGGCCGCCGGTCGGCGACACGTGCACCCAGGACTTCGCGAGGGCCTCCTCGCCGGCGGCGATCAGCACCGGGTCGCCGCTCGCGTAGCCCGCCCAGATCGGTACCCGCAGGCCCTCGTAGGTGGTGGCCCCGTGGCCGATGAAGGGATGGTCCTGCGCCAGCAGCGTCGCCAGCGAGATGTCGGTCTTCGCCTCCTTGGAGTAGTCCTTGTAGAGGTACACCCCGAAGTCCCGGTAGGCGGGGTTGCCCGTCAGGTCGAAGAGGCGCTCGACCACGTCCACGAACATCAGGTTGTGGTTCTGCGTGTCCGGCCCGTAGGGGTCGGTGGCGCCCGGCTTGTAGTGGCTCATCGTGAGCGCCACGGCGCGCTCAACGGCCGCAAGCACGTCCTTGCGGCCGGTCGCCTCATAGTAGGCGAGGAGCCCGCGGAAGATGGTGGTCTGCGTCCAGAGCTCGCCGTTGTCCAGGTTGCCCGCGGGGAACCGCAGGGTGGGGCCGTAGATCCCGATGTAGCCGTCCTTGTCCTGGGTCGCGAGGAGCTCCGCCACCTTGGCGTCGGCCGCGGCCCTGAACTCGGGCAACCCGCAGAGCAGGCAGAGCATCGTGAAGCCGCTCCGCCAGTTGCCCTCGGTCTCTCCCTTCCACCACATGCCCTCTGCGCCGCCCCAGCTTCCGCCCCCGGCGTTCTGGTAGCGCTCGGGGGTGTTGCGGTTCGCCCCGAAGATGCCGGAGGCGCAGGTGAAGGGCGCGATCTCGGGCAGGTGGCCGGCAAAGCCGGACTTGAGGTCGCGGATCATCTGCTCGCGGATCCAGCCGTTCGGCGTCACGTCGCCGAAGCGCAGCAGCTGGAACTCCGGCTGCACGCCGTAGGCCGGCGGGGCTTCCGTTGAGACCGTCGCGGCGAGGGCGGGGGCCGTGAGGAGCACGGCGAGGGCCGCCAGGCGTGCGCCCCTGGAAGGTCCCTTCGTGGAGTCGGGAGTCGCGGATTTCATGGGTCGGTGGTTCTCAGAATTCGTCGTAGGCAATTTGGCTGGGGGACACGCCGGCCTCCGATAGAAGCTTGTTGCATGCCTTGATCATCATGGGCGGCCCGCAGAGATAGAACTCCACCGCCCGCAGGTTCGGGTGGTCCCTCAGCAGCTCCTTCCAGACGACCTCATGGATGAAGCCGCGGGGCCCGACCCAAGCATCCTCGTCGAGCGGTGCGGAAAGCGCGAGATGGAACGCGAAATTCGGATGCGCTGCCGCGAGCCCGCGGAAGTAGTCCTCATAGAAGACCTCCTGGCGGGAGCGCGCGCCGTACCAATAGCTCACCTTGCGGGCCGTGTGCTCGGTCTCGAGGAGATGGGAGAGGTGCGCCCGCAGGGGCGCCATGCCGGCACCGCCGCCGATGTATACCATCTCCTTGCCCGTGGGCTTGATGTGGAAGTCCCCGTACGGGCCGATCCCCGTCACGGTGTCGCCGGGCTTCAGGCTGAAGACGTAGGAGGAGCCGGCGCCCGGGGGGCAGTCCTGACCCGGCGGAGGCGTGGCGATCCGCACGTTGAAGCGCAGGGTGCTCTCCACGCTCGCGTTGCTCGCGATCGAGTAGTTGTTGCGGCGCCCGGCCTCCGCGTTGCTCGCCACCAGGTCGAACAGCCGGTGCGTCCTCCAGACCGAGGCGTAGGGCTCCGGGATGTCGAAGTCGCTGAAGCGGATCCTCTCGTAGGCGGGGATGTCGAGCTGGAGGTAGTCGCCGGGCGTGAAGGCGGCCGCCTGCGTGGCGTCCACGGGCTCGAGCACCAGCTCCTTGATGAAGGTCGACACGCTGCGGTTGCTCGCGACGCGGAAGCGCAGCGTGCGCTGGGGCCGCACCGCGGCGCCGCCCGCCTTGCGGACGTTGACGAAGATCCGCCCGGCGCGCTCCTCGACGGGATAGGTGGCGAGGCCGCGGCAGATGGGGGCCCGCGCGGGCGAGCCGTCGGCCAGGTGGAAGCGCCCATTGTGCTTGGGGCACTCGATCACGCCGCCCTTCACCAGGCCGTCGGCGAGGTGGGTGTTTCCGTGGGTGCACATGCCGTCGGTGGCGTAGAGCCTCCCGTCGTCGTCACGGCAGACCGCGAAGGTCTTCCTCCCGTGGTCGAAGCGCACCACGTCCGACGCCGCGAGGTCCGCGGACGCGCACACGGGCGCCCAGCCCTCCGGATCGGCTGCGGACACGGTGGCGGGCGCCTCCCTGCGGCCGGACTTGGCCTCGGGCAGCTTGCGCTTCACGTACCACGCGGGATCGCGCACCTGGTGGAGCAGCGCCGGGATGATCTCCCGGTAGGCCGGTATCAGGCCCGCATAGGGCTCGGGCATGTCGTCCTTCACGATCTCGTGCAGCTTCGGCAGGGCGTGATAGGGGACCAGCGGGAACATGTGGTGCTCCACGTGGTAGTTCATGTTCCAGTAGAGGTACCGGTGGATGAAGTTCATGTGCACCGTCCGGCAGTTCAGACGGTGGTCGAGCACGTTCTCGGCGAGGCCGGCATGCTGCGTGAGTCCGTACACGGTGATGAGCCACGAGCCGTAGAGGTTCACGAGGCCCACGTAGAGGAGCGGCAGGAGGCTGTGGGTATAGACGGCGAGCCCGACCACGCCCGCGTAGACGAGCAGGCAGATCCGGGCCTTCCGGTAGATCTTGGAAAACTCGGTTGCCGGGATGTACGTGCGCTCCTCGGCGCTCATTCGGCCAAGGGAGTGCATCACGAGGTGCCGGAAGTATTTCGGATAGATGGGGATGTTGAACAACCCCAGAAGGATCCCCCGGAGGTCCGGGGGCCTCGGGACCGCGATCTCCGGGTCGCGACCCACGATGATGGTGTCGCTGTGGTGGCGCGTGTGGCTCCAGCGCCACACCGTCGACTCGCGCATCACCATGAACGAGGCGATCTCATAGAGGGCGACGTTCATCCAGTCGGTCTTGAACGCGGTCCCGTGGCTCGACTCGTGCCAGCGCGAGTCTGAGGTCGAGGCGTAGAGCATGCCGTACACCGCGAATGCCGGAATCGCCCACCAGGTGCCCCGCAGCAGGTAGGCCGCGTAGCCGCTGCCCAGGATGAGCGCGAACCAGATCAGGGTGTCACGGATCGCGGGGCCGTCCCTGCGGTCGAGCAGCCGGCGCAGGGCGGCGCGCGGCACCGGCGACTGGTACCAGTCCGCCTCGGCGAGGCCCGCCTCCACGGCCTTCGCCGCGTTCACGCCGACCAGGCTGTAGTCCAGCTTCTCTGGGGGCTGCTGGAGAAGGGTGGTGCCGTGGAGGTCGCTCATGGTGAGGTGGGGGACAGGGGGCTAGCCGGCACCCCGCGGGACTCGGATCCGGACCAGTCAGTCTCGATCTCCTCAAGCGAACGTCCCTTGGTCTCGGGGAGGAGGCCCGCGACGACGCCGATCAGCACGACGCAGAAGGCGGCGTAGACGTAGAAGGGGAACGCATGGTGGAACTGCCTGACGAGCCACGACCCGTCCGCGTCCATCATCGGGAAGCTCTGGGTCACGAGGTAGTCCGCGGTCCAGAGGAAGAAGGTCGCTAGCCCCAGCGCCCGTCCCCGGACCGCGGTTGGGAAGATCTCGACCAGGATCACCCAGGTGACCGGTCCCACCGACAGCCCGAAGGCCGCGATGTAGACGAGGATGAAGCCCAGCATCCAGCCGCCCGCCGCGGCGGGGTTTGAAGCACCCTGGGCCATGGCGCCCATGGCCACGAGCGCCGCACCCATGCCCGCTGCGCCGAGGAGCATCAGGGGCTTGCGGCCCCACGCGTCGACCGTCGCGATCGCCACCAGCGTGAACAGGACGCACGAGCCGTTGATGATGACCTGCTGCAGGAGCCCGGCGTCGACCCCCGTCGACGCGCTCAGGTTCCTGAAGATGGTGGCCCCGAAGTACATGAAGACGTTGATGCCCGTGACCTGCTGCAGGACGGCGAGCGCAAGCCCGAGCAGGAGCGGCCTGCGCAGCCTCGGAGCGAGGAGGGAGGTGCCCTGCGAGCGGTCCCGCGTGACCGCCGCCCGGATCTCGGAGGATTCCGACGCGCTGAAGGCGGCCCCGCCGACCCGGGTCAGGATGGTGGAGGCCTCATCGCCGCGCCCCATCTCGATCAGCCAGCGCGGGCTCTCGGGAATCCGAAGGAGCAGCACCGCGAAGGCGACCGACGGCACGATGCCGGTCGCGAACATCCAGCGCCAGCCGTGCTCGATCAGCCAAGCCTGGTCCCCGTGGCCCGCGATGGCGTAGTTGGCGAACGCGGTGGCCGCGATCCCGCACACGACGGCGATCTGGTTCACGGCCACGAGCCGGCCGCGCACCCGCGAGGGCGCGATCTCGGCGATGTACATCGGCGTCGCCATCGACGCGATCCCTATGCCGACCCCGCCGAGGAAGCGGAAGGCGATGAAGACCCAGACGCCGCCCGCGGCGGCGGTGCCCGCCGCCGAGGCGAGGAAGAGCGCGGCCGACACGAAGAGGGGAAGGCGCCGGCCGAGCCGGTCTGCCAGGCCGCCGACGACCAGCACGCCGACGGCGCAGCCGATCAGCACGCAGCCCGAGACCCAGCCCTTCATCGCGGCCCCGAGCGCAAACTTCACCGTGAGCGGCTCGATGGCCCCCGAGATGACGCCCGTGTCGTAGCCGAACAGAAGGCCGCCCAGGGCGGCCACGAGGCAGATGGGAAGCAGGTATCGGAAGTTGACCGGCACCGTCTGGGGGTTTTGGGGCATCGGTGGGGTAGGGGTCTTTCAGCCGCGCTCAATCGGGGGTCGGGTGCACCTGGCGATGCATGGGACCCGGGTTACCACCACGACTTGCCGACGTAGGCGGGCCCGGGGAGCGTCCAGGCCGGCACCGGCGGGGCGAGCGAGGCGAGATCGGGCTCCAGGAACGACGACCCTGCGGGCGGCTCCCCGAGGTCCGGAACCGCCAGCAGCTCGCCGCCTCGCCTCGAGGACTCGTGGGCGACGAGCCCGGGGATGTTGTAGCGCGCGGCGGCCCACACGTGGTTGGGCGGCAGCTTTCCGGCGGCGCAGGCCCTCACGAAGTCGTCGACGAGGAAGAGGTGTGATCCGAAGTGGCCGGTGGGCATGTTGACCAGCTCCTTAGGGAGGCGCCACAGGGGGTGAACGGGCGCCATACCCGAGTGGAAGTCGTGCTGGGTGCCGTCCTCGGGCTTGGTCCCGGGCTGCATGGACCACGCGGCATCGTTGCTGCAGCGCAGCAGGTCGCTGACTGAGGTCACCTCCCGCTGGCGGTTCACCCACACGTCGCCGTCAGGCTGCTCCTCGAAGCAGCCCTCGGTCCCGAACAGGCTAAGCCTGACGGAGCGTCCGCCCCAGTGGCCGACCCGGCGGAACTCGTTGATCCGGGCCGAGCCGCCGTCGCTTGTGCGGAAGAGAGCCGTCTCGTTGCTGAACTCGTTGTCCCACTCGTTGAGCCCCTTGCCGAAGACCCCGTCGCCGCTCTCATCGACCTGCCCGAGGCACGAGACCTGGGTCATCCGGGCCCCGGTGACGCTCACGATCATGCTCAGCGTATGCGTCGGGTAGAACATGGGGGGCACGCCCGCGGTGCGCTTCCAGTCCGGGCCGCCGCTGTACTTGTAGGCCTCGTAGAAGCCGTGCGACATGTCGTGCATGTACTCGCCCTCTCCGTAGACGAAGCGCCCGAACTTGCCCTGGCGCCACATCTCCCGGCAGAAGATCGCCGAGGGGTAGTAGTAGCTCGTCTCCCCAAGCATGTAGGTGAGCCCCGTCCGGCGGACGGTCTCCACCAGTTCCGCAAGCTCCTCGACGGTCGTCCCTGCCGGGACCGCCGAATAGACGTGCTTGCCCGCCTTCAGCGCCGCGATCGCCTGGCGCGCGTGCATCCACCGCTGCGTGAAGATCGCCACCGCGTCGCAGTCGCTCGCCAGCAGCTCCTCCAAGGAGCCGTAGGTCTCGGTGACCCCCGCGCTCGCGGCCTCGGCGCGCCTGCGCTCCGGGATCAGCTCGGCGAGGGACACGCCCCTGACAAGCGGGTGCGCCTTGAAAAGCGGCACGAACGCCCGGGAAAAACTGCCGGCCCCGAGGATACCGATCTTGAGCGTCTTCATGTGGAGGGCGTGGGCATCGGTCGTTGGGCCAGGAGCTCAGTATAGGTCGATTCCCCGGGGGCTGCCTCCGTGGCGCGGGCGAAGGTCTCCCGAAAAATAAGGTCTGGCTCCCGGTCCTGTCGTGGGTTCTTGGGCCTCATGTCGTGCGGTGCCTACTTCCCCAAGGCGGCCGGCGGGGGCAGGAAGTCGAACCTGACGAAGCGATCGAGGGGCATCGGGGCGTCGAGGAGCTTCAGCTCGACGAGCGTCTTCTGGAGCTCCGTCATCCGCTCCGGGGTGATGAACCCCATGCGCTCGCCCTTCGCCGGGTCGCCCTCGACCAGCCGGTAGCGCTTCATGGCGGCGATGCCGTAGTCGAAGATGGGATCCGTCTGGGAGGGATTCTCGGCCTGGATCCTCTGCCGCGCCGGCCGGGAGTCGCCGTTCAGGTACTCGGTGTACCCCCGGATCGTCGCCGCCATGAACGCCCGCAGCGCCTCCGGGTGGCTCTCGGCGAACTTCCGGTTCGTGAAGATCACGCGGTAGGGGTCGTAGCCGTCGCCCGCGATCAGGAGCGCCCGGGTCTTGATCCCCTGCTGCTCCACGAAGAAGGGCTCGTTCGTGATAAAGCACTGCTGGATGAAGCCCTTGTCGGACATGAAGCGGCCCACCCCGTAGTCCGTGGGGATCACGTTGAAGTTAACCCCGTAGTGCTTCTGCACGTAGCCGACCCAGTGGGCGCCCGGGCCGCTCATGACCGAGCGGCCCTCGAGGTCCTTGAACGTCTTCACCGGGCCGTCGTCATGCACCATGATGGCCTGGGGATCATGCTGCATCTGCGCGCCGACGATCAGCAGCGGAAGTCCCTGCTGGACGGCGATCATGACGTCGTCGGCGCGGCCCATGGCGATCTCCATCCTGCCCGTGCCCACGATCGGCAGCGGGAACGAGCCCGGCCCTCCCGGTGCGATCGTGACGTCGAGCCCCGCATCCCGGTAGTAGCCCTTCGCGAGCGCCTCGAAGATGCCGCCGTGCTCGGGTGAAGGGTACCAGTCGAGCTGGAAGCCGACCTTGAGGAGCGGCTTCGCCCCCGAGACCTTGGAATCGGCTGCGCCCGCCGGTGTGCTCGGACGGCCGCAGCCGGCGGCGAGCGACGCACAAAGAACCAAAGACCACAGCCGCAAACGCTCGGAGAAGTGTGAGATCATGGGTGGAGTGCGTCCGGCCTGTTTGATGCCCGGGCCTGTTCGTGACTCGAACGGAATTTCAACCGTGCTTGCAACAAAATCCATGCTGCGCGACCAAAACGACCCTTTGTCCTCGGCCGAGCGCAGCCCGTGCCCGTGCGATGAGCACGAATCCTGCTGACCCGACCGAGTCCTGCCCGCAATCCGCGTCATCCCCGCAACCCTGAACTCCGCTTCTCGCCGCATTTTCGTTTGCGTTCGGCCGCCGATCATGGGCTTGCTCGCGAACCGCAGCGTCTCCTGAACCCTTTCCCCGCCTTGCACCTCTTCCGCCGAGCCCGAGTTCCCCTTGCCTGCCTTCCCGCGCCCCTCAACGCGCCGACCGCGTCCTCCTCGCCCCTCGAGCCCTGGCGCGAGTGCGACGTCGCGGTGGAAGGCTCGCGGATCGTCTCCGTGACGGACTCGGTCTCCGGTGCGGCCGCACCCGCCGGTGCGGGTGTGACCGACCTGGGCGGATCGCTGGTCCTGCCGGGGCTGCTCGAGGTCCACACCCACCTCGACAAGTGCTACACCTGGAACCGCGCCCCGGGAATTCACAGCGACTTCTGGGAGTCCCTCGAGGTGCTATACAAGGACAGCGCCCACTGGACAGACGAGGACGTCTACCGGCGCTCCGACTTTGCGCTCAGGACCACCTGGGCCAACGGCACCCGCGCCCTTCGCACCCACATCGACGTCGGCGCAAAGGTGGGCGCCGGCTCGCTCTCGGCCCTCTCGCGTCTCCGGCGTGAATGGGCGGGGCGCGTGGAGCTCCAGGTCGTCAGCCTCTTCGCGTTCACGGGGTATTTCTCCGGAGCCGCGGACACGATCCTGAAGCTGTCGGCCGAGCACAAGGTCCACGCTCTGGGCGGCTTCCCGCAGCCCAACCCCGACCTCCCCCGCCAGCTTGACACCGTCATGGCGGCCGCCCGCGAGCTCGGCATCGGCCTGGACCTCCACGTGGACGAGAGCGGTCTCGCGGGGGCCGAGTGCCTTCGGGCCACCGCCGAGGCGGTGCTGCGCAACGAGTTTCCCCACCCCGTCGCCTGCGGGCACAACTGCTCCCTGTCGGTGCAGTCGCCGGAGCGCGCCCAGGAAACGATCGCGCTCGTGAAGGAGGCAGGGATCGGGATCATCTCGCTCCCCCTCACGAATGTGCACCTGCAGGGCCGCAACCGGGCGCCCGCGCCCGATGGCGGGAAGTGGGGCACGCCGAAGACTCCCCAGTGGCGCGGCCTCACCCTGATTCACGAGTGCGTGGACGCGGGCGTGACGGTCGCCTGCGGCGGAGACAACGTGTGCGACGCGTTCATCGGCTGGGGGGACTTCGACATGGTGGAGGTCTTCGTTCAGAGCGTGCGCCTCGCGCACCTCGACTCCCGTCTGTCCTTCGCACCCTCGATCGTGACGACAGGCCCTGCGTCGATCATGGGACTTCCCGGCTACGGCCAGGTGGCTCCCGGCTCACCCGCGGACATGATCGTCTTCGACGCACGCAAGCTCTACTCGCTGCTTGCGAGGCCCAACACTCCGCGCCGGCTGATCCACGGAGAGGGGTTCCGCAAGGCGGAGGCCCCCCACTTTGACGAGCAGGACTGCTGGCCGAAGATCTGAGCCCCTCAGGCCTCGACGCGCCTCCGGAAGGCTTGGGGGGTCGTCTTCACCAACTTCACGAATGCGGAGTAGAACGCGCTCTGCGAGCTGAAGCCGCTCGCGAGCGCCACGTCGATCACCTTGTCGTCCGTCGTGAGGAGGAGCCTCTGCGCGTGGGTGATGCGGTATTGCAGCAGGTAGTCCCGGATCGTGACGCCGCAGTGCTTCCGAAAAAGCGGCATCGCATAGTTCGGGTGCAGGTTCGCGGCCTTGGCTATGTCGGCGACCGCCAGGTTCTCCTGGAATCGCTCGGCCATGCACTTGGCCATGCGCTCGACGCGCTGAAGGCCCGCGGTCGACTCACCCTCGCTCCAGCGGGTCGCGGCGTCCTCTGCCTTGGAGTAGGCCTGGTCCGAGAGCCAAAGGAAGCACGCCTCGAGCTCGAGCAACAGGCGCCTCTGCTGGGGACGGGTGGGATTGCGCAGCTCCTTCACCCAGGCCCTGATCTGGAAGCGGTCGCCGAAGGTGGGCGGGGCGAACCACCAGTTTCCCTCCATCAACTCGCGCACGAACCGGTCGGGAAGCCCCCAGGCCCAGACCCAGGCCAGGGGAACGGTGATCCAGGCAAGCTCCGTATCCGGATCGACACGCACCAGGCTGTGTGGGGTGGACCCCCAGAAGAGGGCGAGGCGCTTCGCGCCAAGGTGCCGCATCGAGCCGCGGTGCAGGTAGGTCACGCCCCCTCGGAAGACGTAGTTCATTTCCACCTCGTGGTGATGGTGGATCACGCCCATCGGCTTGGGCAGATTCTGGAGCTTCGCGTTTAGGCCGAAGGTGTGGAAACGAACATCGGGCATACCCTTATTAAGCTGGAAGCATGCTGAATGCTCCCGGCTTATCAAACGCCATCGCAGCATTAGAACTTCTGAAGGCGGGACGAATCGGCTGCCCTGCAGTGGTAATTCGGGGAGGGCACCCAATCGGACCTTATTTTCTAGGAACCCTTTTCGATGAGGCCGGAGGCGGCCTTCGGTGAATCCGCATATACTCCGCAACGCTCCGCAAAGTCGCGGGACGTAAGAGCGATGAAATCCACAGGCATCCGTTCGGTCCTTGAGGGGGATTCAACGCAGAGCTGTCGACCCAGCTTTTCAGAGCAAAGTGAACCAAGCCGTAGTCGCTCGCGCCCCAGAGCGCACAGGCCCAAGGGCCCTTAACGGCAGCAAACACAACACCATGCACACGACCACCACCAAGCTAGTACGTGTTAGTTTCGCGATGACCTGCGCAGTCGCCGGTCTCGCAGTCGGGCTTCGGGCGCAGAGCTCCACGCCCCCAGCGGCCTCGGACTCGAGCACCCCATCCACCAGCTCGGGCACAAAGGTGACCGAGATGGAAAAGTATACGGTGAGCGACGTTCCCGTCGAGGACCAGGTCCTCCCGACCGTCCGACCCGTGGGCGACGTGATGGGTGACGAGAGGAACATCCTCGATATCCCTCGCTCGGTCACCGCGGTGAACACCGCCCTCATGGAGGACCGCATGGTGAAGAACGCGATGGACTTCGGGCAGTTCTCTCCCGGCGTCTACTCCGCGGCGCAATACGGTATCCCCTCGGTGCCTTACATACGCGGCGATCTCTCGCAGATCTACATGGGCGGCCAGCAGATCCCGTTCTCCAGGAACTCGACCCCGCCGAGTTTCAACGGGGTGGACGCCTTTGACATCGTAAAGGGCCCAGGCTCGGCCGTCTACGGGCCCCAGCTCGAGGGTTCGGGCGGTTACGTGGACTTCGTCATGAAGGAGCCCTATTTCGACCATGAGCACACCACCATCGACCTGACCATGAGCGGCTGGGCGAGCGGCCACTCGTACTCCAACCCGGAATTCACGATCGATACCGGCGGCCCGATCTCGGACAAGCTCGCCTACCGCATCAGCTACCTGAGCCGCTACGGCGAAGGCTATTACCTGAACGATCACGACCAGACCCAGGACGTTTATGCGGCCCTGGCTTACCGGCCCAGCTCAAAGCTGTCTATCGATGGATGGATCCAGGTGTACGAGGACCGCACGAACGAGATCGCCGGCGTCAGCCGCGTCACGGAGGACTTCATCAAGAACGGAAACTACATCGCCGGCCCTGCTAGCCCCACGACGACGGGACCAAACGCCTATTTCGGTTACGACATCATCACGTTCCCGAACCCGCCCCCCTTCACCTTTGGCAGCCAGACCGACGGTTCGTACTCGATCGTTAACCCGGCCACCGCCCATACGATCAAGCTCTCCCCTGACATCGCGCTCATCAATCCGTCGGACACGGCCAGGGCCTCCGTGGCCCAGGGCCAGCTGAAGGCCTCGCTCGAGCTCACCCCTGACTCCTCCCTGGTCAACCGGTTCTTCGCGAGCTCGGGCAAGTCCAACAAGTCCGAGGAGGTGGGCTACAGCGAATACGTGCCCCATAACGTGTCGATCCAGGACAGGCTTGAATTCCACGACAAGTTCAAGCTCGGGATCTTCGACAACAGCCTGATCACCGGCATCGACTTCAAGTTCCTCGATATGACCGCCTATCAGGACTACTCGACGGAGCCCGTGTCCTACTTCGATCTCTCACAGCCGCTCTCGCAGATCATCTACCCGGGCTACGTCTATGAGAACAACACCTGGGGTGGCGGCCTGAGGGTGCCCGGAACCACGGGCTACAGCGCCGCGGCCTCCGACGTCGCGAACGTGACGGAGACCGAGTACGACACGGCTTACTTCTTCCAGGACGACATCCAGCTGACGAAGAAGCTCTCGCTGATCGCCGGCTACCGCATCGATAACATCGACGTCCACGGAAAGAACCCGGCGTACGAGGAGTACGGCTATGTGAACAGCTTCTTCACATACGTGCCCCTTGCGTCGCCGATCTACATCCCCGCGGGCGGATCGTCGCCGTACTACACCGGCTACGACAACAGCCGCACCATCAACGACCAGTCGTTCTTTGCCAGCCTGACCTTCAAGCCGACCGAGGACTCCACGTTTTACATCACCTACGACCATGTGGATGGCATCCTGGGATCTTCGAACTTCGGCGGCGTCGACGCGGTTTACCTCGACCAGGTTCTGAGCACCAAGAGCACGCTTTATGAGGCCGGCTACAAGCAGAGCTTCCTGAAGAACACGCTCTACTTTGCCTCGAGCATCTTCCAGCAGCTCAAGTACGGTTCCCAGATCACGGGCGGCAAGTACCCCATCAAGGACAACGGCGTCGAGCTCGAGCTCGTCTACCAGCCCAGCAAGGCCTGGAACTTCAACGCGAACGTGACCTACCTGGACGCCACGGCGTTCGGGGTGTTCTACCAGGCGACGGGCAACTACCTCGACCAGTTCGCCACGACGACGGCCGTGGACGGCACGCACGGCACCGGGGTGGGCTCGCCGAACTTCACGCTCTACTTCCCGCCCGGCGGCCGCATGCGCGCCCCCGGTATTCCGCAGTTCCAGGCCAACGCCTTCATTCAGTACAACTCGCCGATGGGCTGGGGCGCCGGAGTGGGCCCGCAGTTCAATGGCAAGGAGTACGCGAACGACCAGGACACGCTCTACATCCCGAACGAGGTCGAGTTCGACGGCTTCGTCTTCTACGGCACCAAGAAGTGGGACGTGCGGGTCAACGTGAAGAACCTTCTGAACTCGCGCCTGCTCGACCCGATCGACGTGAGCTTCGCCGGCAACGACCTGATCTTCGTGCGGCCCCCGATCACCGCATCGATCACCCTGCGCCTGCATTACTGATCTAGCCATCGGGACCTAAAGGCCCCACACTCCACGGCAGGCTGGGATCCGCGTTCGGATGCCAGCCTGCCTTTTCGTCCTGAGTCACCCCCTATGCTTAGGCCCTATGACAACAACCTGCCCCGCCGGCTGCGCTTTGGGCGTGGCATCAGTGCCGAGCTGAAGGGCGAGCTGCGCAGGCTGGGGAGCTCCCGGCCGCTCTTCATCACCGATCGCGGAGTGAGCGCTGCGGGCCTGCTCAAGCGGGTGCTGGGCCCGCTGGAGGCGGAGGGGATCCGGGCCGCCGTCTACGACGCCACCGAGCCCGAGCCGCCGTTCGCCTGCGTCGCGGCGGCCGTCGCACTCCACGGCGGGAGCTTTGACGCCGACGCGGTCGTGGCCCTCGGGGGTGGCAGCGTGATCGACACGGCCAAGCTCGTCGCCGCCACCTTCAAGGATGGCCGCGACGCCGCGGGTCTGGCCGGCATCGGCAAGGTCGGGCGCCGCGACCTTCCCCTCCTCTGCATCCCGACCACATCGGGCACGGGCTCCGAGGCGACGCCCGTGGCGATCTTCACCGACCCCGTGACGGGCAACAAGGTCGGCGTGGTCGACCCCTGCCTCGTTCCGGACATCGTGCTCCTGGACCCCGAGCTCTCCGACGGCCTGCCGCGGCTGCCGACCGCGGCGGCGGGCATGGACGCCCTGGTGCACGCCCTGGAGGCCTACATCGCGAAGGTGGCGACTCCCATGGCCCGCGGCCTGGCGCTCGAGGCCGCCCGCAGGCTCGGCCCGGCGCTTCCCGCCGTGTGCCGCGACGGCGGCGACCGGGAGGCCCGCGATGCCATGCTCGTGGGCGCCAACCTGGCCGGCCTCGCCTTCGCCAATTCCTCCTGCTGCGCGGTCCACGCGCTGGCCCTGCCTCTCGGCGGCCGCTTCCACATCGCTCACGGCGTGGTCACCGGCTGCCTCACGGCCGAGACGATGCGTCACAACCTCCCCGAGATCCGCTCGGACGTCGCCGTGTTCGCGGAGGCGCTCGGTTGGAAAGACACCCCGCCCGAGGACTTCCCGGGGAAGCTGGCCTCCCTGGCCCGGAGCATCGGCCTCACGGATGTGCTGAGGGCGGTCAGCATTCCCGAAGCCTCCCTGGCGGAGATGGCTCGGGCGGCGGTTGCCAACCGGCGCCTGATGGACCCCAACCCGCGCGCGGTCACGGAGGCGGACGCGGTGGACATTTACCGCAGGACCCTGGAATTCCATGTCTGAGACCCTTCTGCTCCTCGACAGGCTGGGCGCGCGTCCGGCGCTCTTCGTCGGCGGGGCGTGGTGCGAGGGCCACGGCGAGGCTGCCTCGGTCCGAAACCCCGCCACAGGCCTCGAGATCGCGAGCGTGCGGCTCGCTGGACCCGGGGACTTTGCAGGCGCCATCGACGGGGCGCAGTCCGCCCAGGCCGGCTGGGCGCGGGAGCCGGGCGCCGCGCGCGGCGAAATCCTCAAGCGGGTCGCCGTGCTCCTGGCCGCCCGTCGGCACGACCTGGCGGAGGTCCTCACGTGCGAGCAGGGCAAGCCCCTTTCGCAGGCCGCGGGGGAGGTCGACTACGCGGCCAGCTTCTTCCAGTGGTTTGGCGAGGAGTCACGCCGGCCGGCGGGCCGGCTTCAGCCGCACCCCCTCCGCGGCCGCGAATACCGGGTTAAGCCCGTTCCCGCCGGGGTCGTCGGCCTCGTGACTCCCTGGAACTTTCCCCTCGCGCAGGGTGCAAAGAAGATCGCCGCGGCCCTGGCCGCGGGCTGCACGGCCGTGTGGAAGCCCTCGGAGCTCACGCCGCTCGTGGCGCTTGGGCTCGCCGCCCTTGCGAAGGAGGCGGGATTGCCCGACGGCGTCCTTCAGGTGCTTCCTGCGCTGGGGCCGGTCGGCGGCGAGGCCCTGACCGCCGACCCGCGGATCCGGGTGCTGTCCCTCACGGGCTCGACCCAGACGGGCCGCACCGTCGTGCGCGCCTCCGCCCGCCATCTTCCGCGCCTCTCGCTTGAACTGGGGGGAAACGCCCCGTTTGTGATCCTCCCGGATGCGGACCTGGACGCGGTCGTTCCCGAGCTGATCAAGCTCAAGCTGCTCTGCGGGGGGCAGGTCTGCGTCACCGCGAACCGGGTGTTTGTGCCGCAGGCGCTCGAGCCGGCGCTGATTTCCAGGCTCTCAGCCGCGTGGGCCGGGCTGCGCATCGGCAACGGGCTTGCCGGGGGCATGGACGCCGGGCCGCTGATCCACGCGGCGGCCTGCGAGCGCGTGCGCGCGCTGGTCGAGGGGGCCGTCTCCGCGGGCGCCTCGGTCGTGGCGGAGAACCGAAGCCACGAGTCGGATGCCGGGAACGCCGGGGGCAGCTTCTATCCGCCGCAGGTCCTGCGCGGCGTGCGCGACGACATGCCGCTCGTGCGCGAGGAGATCTTCGGGCCCGTCCTTCCGCTCCTAACCTACAGCGACGTGGAGGACGCCGTCCGCCGAGCGAACGCCACCGAGGCGGGCCTCGCGGCCTACGTTTACGGCCGCGACCTTTCGCTTGCCAACGCGGTGGCCGATGCGCTCGAGGCCGGGATCGTGGGCGTGAACGAGTGGCGCCCCCTGAGGGCGGAGATCCCGTTCGGGGGCACGAAGGCGAGCGGCCAGGGCTGGGAGGGAGGGGAGGAGGGCCTGCGCGAGTTCCAGGAGCTGAAGGTGATCTCGTCGCCCGTCCCCCAGATTCCCGGGCGGTCCTAGGCCCTCGGCGGAACTCCCCACCGGCCCATGGACTCTCGGGTGTTCGGAACGATGCCCTCGGGCGAGACGGTGCGGGCCTTCACGCTCTCCAACGCCTCGGGGACCCGGGCGGAGGTCCTGAGCTACGGGGGCATCCTCTCCTCGCTCCTCGTGAGGGACCGCGAGGGAAGCCTTGCAGACGTGGTGCTCGGGTTCGACCGGCTGGAGCCGTACCTCTCGTCCCGCGCATATTTCGGGGCGATCATCGGCCGCATCGCCGGACGGGTGAGCGGCGGCCGCCTGGAGTTCGAAGGCAGGGCCTGCAGGCTTGCTTGCAACGACGGAGCCAACCACCTGCACGGGGGGATCTGCGGCTTCGACCGCCGGCTCTGGAGGCCGGAGGTCATATTCCGGGGCGACCGCTCGGACTCGCTGCGGCTCACCTACCTGAGCCCGGACGGTGAGGAGGGCTACCCCGGCAACGTCGGTGTGGAGGCCACCTACACGCTGACCCCCGACAACCGCCTCCTGTTCGAGACGCGGGCATGGAGCGACCAGGTGACGCCGCTCAGCCTGACGCAGCACGCCTACTTCAACCTCGCGGGGGAGGGCTCGGGAAGCGTTCTCGGCCACGAGGTCCAGATTCTCGCGCAGGACTATGTTCCGGCGGACGCCTCGTGCACGCTCTCGGACCTGCGCACGGCGGTCGAAGGGACGGGGGCCGACCTCAGGCGCCCCAGGATCCTCCGGGAGGCGCTCCCCGGGATCGCCGGGGCGCACGGGGACACCTACCTGCTTCGGGCGCGCGGCACGGAGGCACCTGCCGCGCCCAGGCTCGCGGCGCGGGTCTGGGAGCCTCGCCGCGGCCGGGTGGTCGAGGTATCCACCGACGAGGCCTGCCTGCAGTTCTACACGGGCGTGGGGCTCGACGGGAGCCACGCCGGGAGATCCGGAATCCCGTACGGGCCCCACGCGGGGCTCTGCCTCGAGTGCGAGGGCTATCCGAACGCGGCGGGCCTCGAGGGGTTCGGGAACATCCTCGTTAGGCCTGGCGTCCCGCAAATGCGGTCGACGGCCTACGCGTTCTCGGCCGCCTGAGGGATCGCCGAACCGAGCGCTGCGCCTAGGGGTGGGTAGGCGCGGTTGCCGTCTTCTTGGAGGCGTCGAACTTGGCCCGGATTCGCGCCACCCGGGTCGAGACATCCTTCGAAATGGCTGCCATGTCCTGGTTCACGGCGCGCCCGTGGTCGACCACGAGCCCACCGCCGACGTAGATCGAGTCGATGTTCGCGATGTCGCAGGCAAAGACGAGCGTGGCATAGAGGTCGAACACCGGTCCCGGGTCCATGAGACCCAGGTCGAGCACGAGGAAATCCGCGTACTTGCCGACCGCCAGCGAGCCCACCTGGTCGGCCACGCCGAGGATCTTGGCGGTGCCGAGGGTGTGCATGCGCAGCACGTCGATCGCGTGCAGGACCCCCGCGTTCTCGTACTTGTCGCGCATGGCGTAGAGGCCCATGCGCATGTTCTCAAACGGATCGGAGATGTCGGCGCTCGCCTGCCCGTCGAGCCCCATGCCCACCTGCACGCCGGCCTTCAGATAGCGGGGGATATCCGCGAAGCCGGATCCCAGTCGCCCGTTCGAGAGCGGATTCCAGCTCATGCCGGCCCCGGCGGCTCCCGCCTTGGCCAGGATCTCGTCGTTCGTGTGGATGAAATGGGCGAAGCTCATCCGCGGCCCCAGCATCCCGGAGGCCTCAATGTAGGGGAAATACTTGTGCTGGCTGGCTGAGTCGGGCGCCTCGAGATAATGGAGCTGTGCGACGAGACCGTGTTCCTTCATCAGCCCGAAGAAGACCTTCAGGTAGTCCTCGGTCAGGCCCTCGCTGACCAGGCCCACGCTGAGCACGAGCGGCGACCTCGGGCCCGCCTCAAAGGCGCTGTAGAAGGATTCAAAGTCCTTCACATCCTTCGTGAAGGGAGGATGGTTGGGGAAGGCGTAGCCGAACACGAACCGCTCGCCAGCCGCGAGCTCAGCTTGGTACTCCTCCTGGTAGAGCTCGTTCGGGAGATTGAGCGACTGCGAGTAGTTGAAGGCGGTCGTGATGCCGTGGCGCAAGTAGTCGAGCGACCCGTGCAGCGTGAAGGCGTAGAGGTCGCCCTTGGAGAAGAAGGGCCCATAGGTGCGGTGCAGGAGGGTGACCCAGGCCATCACGAGCTGGTCCGGCGCAACGCCCCGGAATGCGCTCTGCCACAGGTGGCTGTGGCCCGAGAGGAAGCCCGGCATGACCACCTTGCCCCCGGCGTCGAGCGTCTGCTGTGCCGTCAACCCCGCGGGGGGCTCGCCCTCGGCCACCGCCGCCAGCTTCCCGTCCGCGCCCACCAAGAGGTATCCGTGGAAAGGCTCGGGCGTCGAGGGGTCCATGCTCGCGATCCAGGCGTTCTTGACCAGGAGCTTGGCGGGCGAGGGAGCAGGGGCTGCACCTAGGAAGGCGCTGGCCATGAGGGCGACCAAGGCTGGCATCCACGTCCCGCGTCGGCGGGCCTGGGGTGAAGGGGCGGTGTGCGTGCGCATGGGTCCCGCAGAGCACTCCCTGTGCCACGCTGTCCCTAAGCAATTCTACTCCCGGCGAGAACTTGGTGCGCCGATGTAACCGGGTAGGCTCCCTCCGCCGTCACTTGCCGATGGTCCCATCCTCATTCCGCCTTTTCACCTCCCATGAATCACCGCATCCTCCTCCGCTCCGCCGCCGTCGCGGCGCTCGCCTGCGTCCTCCTCGCCTCCGCCCGCGCCGAGGACGAGACCGTCACCAAGCGCCAGGGCTCCTACACCAACAGCAAGGGCGCCTCGGGCTCCACGTCCTCGACGACCACCCGTTCCAACGGCGTCGTGACCCGCCAGGGCACCTGGACCAACGCCGCGGGCGGCACCGGCACCCGCCAGTCGCAGACCACCTGGAACAAGGCGACGGGGACGGCCACCGTCAATGGCTCGGTGACGCGCCCCAACGGCGCCACGGCGACGTGGCAGGGCACCAAGGAGCGCACCGCCCCCGGCGTGGTCCAGAGCCAGGGGACGATCACCCAGGCCAATGGCAAGAAGGACACCTACAGCGCGACCACCACCAAGGTCGCGCCCGGCTCGTGGGACACGAACCGGGTCGTCACCGCGGCGAACGGCAAGACGATCAACCAGACGGTCGACACCACGGTCGTGAACGGCCAGGGCACGCGCACGGTCACGACCACCGGCCCCAACGGCCAGACGGTGACCCGAGACTCCACCTTCACGCAGACGGCGTCCACGGCCCCGATCGCGCCCCCGACCCACTGACCGGTCAGCCGGCGGGCGGGGCCAGGAGGAGGGCGAGCACCTGCTTCGCCTTCCCCTCGCTGTCGCCGTGGGGCATGTTGGAGAGGCAGATGATCGCCAGGTGCTCGCTCGGCAAGCGGGCCATGAACGACGAGGCGTCCAGGTCTGCGCCCGAGAACCAGATCATCTCCCGGCCCTCAAAGCTGCCGAAGACGAGGCCGAAGGCGTCGTTGTCCTTGTCGTGCGCGAAGCGCACGCGCTCGAGCATCTGTCGGGTGAAGGCGGCCCCGGCCAGGCGCCCGCTCTCGAAGTTCTCGTTCCACAGCGCCAGGTCCTCGATCGTGCTGAAGATCCCGCTGCCACCGTAGTGCGGCGAGACCCGCTCGAGCTGGGCGTAGCCCAGCCCGCCCCGTATCCCGAAGCCGATCGCCTCAAGGTCGTGCCGCGCTCGCTCGTCGGACCGGTCCAGGTAGCCGGTGGCCCGGTTCGGGATCACGAGGGTGGGGTCGTCGTCGAGCACGGTGTCGCGCATCCCGAGGGGCAGGAAGATGCGTGACGCGAGGAACTCCGAGAAATGCTTCCCCGACGCCTGCTCAACGATGCGAGCAAGCATCATGTAGTTCACGTTCGAGTACTCCCACCGCGTGCCCGGCTCGAACTCGAGCGCGGGGGCGCGCAGCGTGGTCGCGATCGCCTCGTCGGTGGTGAAGTAGAAGTACGAGAACCACGGCGCATTGTTTGACCGGGCGAGCGACGTGTACTCGGGAAGCCCGCTCGTGAAGTAGATCAGGTGCTTCAGGCGAAGGTCCGCCCTGAAGTGGTCGACCTGGGGGAAGTACCGGTCGACCGGGGTCTCGAGCGAGAGCCGCCCGTCGAGGATCAGCAGCGCCACGGCCGCCGCCGTGAACTGCTTGGAGAGCGAGGCGATGTGGAACGAGGTTCGCGGCGTGATCGGCAGGTTGTAGTCCAGGTTGGCCCTCCCGTATCCGCGCGCGAGGACGAGCTTGCCGTCCCTCACGACGCCAAGCGCGTACCCAGGGGACCCGTCCCGGTCGAAGGGCGCGAAGAGGGCGTCGATGGCCGCCACGGTAGCCGGCGAAATCGGGGCGGCGCCCGCGGAGGGCAGGCCGGAAACCAGGAGCAACCCGAGGGTAATGAGTCTGCGGGTCGTCATGGGGGTTGGGTTGGCGACTCGGGCGGGAACACCTCCCGCCCGGGACGTTGCCCACACTGCGACGGCGACCCGCGCGCGCCAACAGCATTTTGGGCGGGCCCCGGCTGTTAAAACGCCTGGACGGCGTTGCGCTGCCGGCGCGATTCGCTTCAATGGTCGCCATGAGCGAGTTCAAGGTATCCCTGCCCACCTCCGGGGGCCCCATGGCGGTCCACGGATTCCTGCCCGAGTCCCCCGGGGCGGGCCCGCTTCCAGGCATCATCCTGCTGCAGGAGGCCTTTGGCGTGAATCCCCACATGCGCCGCCTCGGCCAGCGGATGGCGGCCCTCGGCTACGCCGTTTTCTGCCCCGAGCTCTTCCACCGCGGGGGCGATGGACTCGAGTTTGGCTATGACGAATTCCCGAAGATCAAGCCGCTGATGGGCACCCTCACCAACGCCCACATCGCCGAGGACCTACATGCCGTGCACGCGCACATGCTGGGTCGGCCCGACGTGGACGGGTCCCGCATCGCGAGCTGGGGCTTCTGCCTGGGCGGATGGGCCTCGGTGCTGGCCGCCTGCGAGCTGCCGATCGCTGCGGCTGTTTCCTTCTATGGCGGCGGCCTCGTGCGGGAGCGGCCCGGCATCGGCTTCACGCCGCTCGTCGACCGCCTGGGCTCGGTCGGATGCCCGCTCCTCCTCGTCTTTGGCGGCCACGACGCGAGCATCCCCCCGGAGGACATTGCCGTCCTTGACAGGCGCCTCACCTCCCTCGGCAAGGCGCACGAGGTCGAGGTGTATCCGGACGGGGGCCACGGGTTCTTCTGCGAGGACCGCTCCGCCTACCACTCGGCCTCGGCGCAGGCCGCGTGGAGCCGGGCCACCACGTGGCTCGAGGTCCGGCTGGGATGACTCGCTTTGGGCGGCGTGCGTAGATCTGCCCAGTCTGCCGATTCAAGTCATCCCCGGTGGCGGCCGATTGAAGGATTAGGTCCCAACCCCTGTCCTCGTGCTCTCCCCTGAATCCGTACATGCTGCAGAGAGGGAAGTCCTTGCAGCCCAAGAGGCTGGGTTGCTCTATTCGCCGGAGGAGGCCTGGGCGGCCGCGGGAAACCACCAGATCGAGACCCTGTGGTCGATCGCCCGGCGGGTTGCGGTCCGCTTTGATGAGTCTGCCGAGGAGCTATGCGAGCTCCTCGAGCACGAGTTTCGGCACGGAGGTCTCCACCGCAGCTGGCTCGAGGGCCGCCACCGCACGCACGCGGATGGCAGCGGCATCTGAGGCCCCCCTCAGTACCGGAACGTGGTGCCCACCGCGAACTCGTTGCCCGAGGTCACCGATGTCAGGTTCGTGCCCGGCACGGCGCCCGCGGGGTTGTACCAGGAGCTGGACTGGGTGTTCGAGAGGCCCCGCGTGTAGGACACGTCGAGGGTGACGCCCGCCGCCAGCGCGACGGAGGCGCCGAGGGAGAGGTGCTGGGAGACATGCAGCGGGGAGCCGACATTGTAGAAGGTCATGTCCGCTGGGATCGGGTCCGAGCAGTAGTTGTAGCCCGCGCGCACGATGATCGTCGAGGTGAGCGCATGCTGCAGGCCGAGCTCGAAGGTCCACGAGTCCTGCCAGCCGAGGCCCTTGATCGAGCCGTCCGGGTTGTAGCCGCTGTTGTCGAAACCCTTGCACGAGGCGTAGGCGATGTAGCCGAGGTCGCCGACCAGGTGCGTTGAGGGCGCCAGGGCGTAGTTGAACCCCAGCTGCGCCGTCAGCGGCCGGTCGATCTGGAAGGTCACGGTGCGCGAGCCGCCGGTCGGGACGGAGACGTCCCAGGAGTAGGTGTGAAAGTACGTGGGAGAGGACACGGAGGCGCCGAAGGAGAGGTCCTTGTCCCACTGCCAGCGAACGCCTCCCTGGGCGCCGAAGCCAAGCTGGATGTCCTGCTGCTGCACCGTCGCGTAGACCGGGGCGCCGTTGGTCCCGAGGGCCGGAGCGGCGAACGCCGCCGGCGTGAACAGGTTGCGCCCGACCGAGGGGGCGAGGGCGACGCCCCACGACCAGCCGTCGGGAAGCGATCCGGACACGCCGAGCGGGATCCGGATCACGTACAGGCTCGAGCGCACGTCCCCGAAGCCGCCGAACAGGCCCCCGAAGGGGTTTCCCGTCGCGCCCGCCTGGGGGAAGAATACGGGGTTGGTCGCGGAGGTGGCTGCGTGGAAGTTGAGGCCCGCCTCGCTGACCGCGCCCGCGAAGAAGGCGAGGCTCGCGTCGGCCTCCCTCCAGGAGCCCATGAGTGAAAGGTAGGGCACGCCGCTGACGGTGGAGTCCGACGAGCCCCTCAGGCCCAGGGCGGCGACGGAGCTGTCGACGCGCGCGTTCGGTAGGATGTCGCCGAACACGACGGAGGCCGTGCGGTCCGCGAACAGGATGCCGTTGGCGGGGTTCTTGTAGAGGCTGCCGATCAGGTCCTGGTCGTTGCCGGCGGTGGCGGCTCCGCCCAGGGAGGAATTCACGGCGCCGAAGCCCTGGACGAAGTAGCCGTCCGTGGCGTGGGCCAGGTTGAGGTTCAGGCAGAGGGCCGCGGCAATGCACGCGGTCCGCAGGAGCAGGGCTCGCTGGGTCATGGGGTAGGGGTTGTCAGGGGTTGACCGACGCGGGGGTATCGCCTCCCGCCGCTTGGACCGACGCGGGACCGCGGTCGGCACCCAAGCGCAACCGCGGCGCCGTGACAAGCGTTCGCTTGTGCTAGGCCCCGGTCGGACGGAACACCCGACCCATCAGGTTCCTTCGCAGGATGGCGGAGGCCGCGAGGACGCCGCCCACAAGGGCTCCCGTCACGCCCGATACCGCCGCATCCTGGCCCGCCAAATAGAGGTTCCGCACGGGCGTGCGCGTTCCGAGACCCCTGACGCGGAACCTCGCCGGAGACGCGCACAGACCGTAGATCTCCCCGTGCTGGCAGGCGTCGAAGTGCCTCGTCGAGAGCGGCGTCGAGAGCTCGGCGTGCAGGACCCTCCCCCTCGTCGAGGGCACCAGGCGCTCGAGCTCGGCGAGGAGCCTCGCGGTCAGGTCCCGCTTCAGGGACTCGTAGTCGGCCGTCCGTGATTTCCAGCGGGTGTCGGCCCATTCCGCATAGCGGTCGAACGAGGAGGGCGCGATCACCTCGATCGTGGATTTTCCCGGGTGGCGCGTCGCAAAGGCCGGGTCCTTGGCGGAAGGGAACGAGACGAAGACGAAAGGAAACGGCGCGGACGGGTCCTCGGCGTGCCTCCGGACGTTGGCCTGGTGGTCGGGCCCGGGGAACGACCACAGATTCGATGCGCCGAACTCGGGCTCGTCCTCGGCGCGTTTGAGCCCGACGTACAGGCCCAGGTGCGCGATCGAGGGAGGGATCCTCGCCAGCTCGCCCCGGAGCGCGCGCGTGCATTCAAGCTCGGCGGGCAGGAGCCGGTTGAGCGTGGCCTGGGCCCCGGCGTCGCTCACGACGACGGGGGCACGCACCTGCCTTCCGTCGGCAAGGCGAACGCCGATCGCGTGCCCCCCGGGGCCGACCAGGA
>CAIXHE010000011.1 GCA_903919205.1 uncultured Opitutaceae bacterium
ACAGGCCCGACCAAGGGGGGTACGCGGCCCATACCCAGGCCTACCTAGCCATGGCCCTGCTCGCCGACGTACCCCCGGCCTCCGACCGTGGCGTTGTCTGGCGGCAGCTTGAGGACCAGATCCTCGTGGTTAGAAAGGGGCATATCGATGCCGGCATCACCGGAGGAGCGATGCTGTTCAAGCTCCTGATCGAGGCCCACCGAAACGATCTCATCTATTCCATGGTGAGCCAGACCAGCTATCCCGGCTGGGTGGACCTTCTCACGCGGGGAGAGACGACCTTCGGCGAGTCATGGGACGGGAAGGATTCCCTTTTGCATAGCTCTTATCTGTATGCCGGGGGTTGGTTCATATCGGGCGTGCTGGGGATCCAGCCCGGTCCCGACGGCCAGGGATTCAAGCGGTTCTCGGTATATCCAGGACCGGTTGACCAGCCGGCGCTCACCTGGGCGAAGGGCCACTTCGATTCGCCTCAGGGTCGCATTTCGGTGGAATGGTCCAGCAAGGGCTCGATGTTTTCCTTGGAGGTCGCCGTTCCCGCGAACACGACGGCATCCGTGTTCCTGCCTTCGACCCGTCCCGCGATGATCATGGTGGACGGCCAGCCGTTGTCGGGGGCCCAGGGAGTCGTGTCCTGGGAAATCCGGGGGGATCGCACGGCCGTGAACGTGGGGTCCGGCTCCTACCATTTCGAAGCGAACCCCTGACGGTCCGGACCGATGGCCGCACATTCATCAGTTGAAACCAGAGCCATGAGGCCCCACAGTCACCCCGTGCCCCACCTTCGTTCCGCTGGCTGAGCCATGCCCTGGCTCCAGGCCTATTCGCCGATCAGGGAGAGCACCGGGCTCTCGGCCGCGGTCGCCGTGATTCCGTTGGCGGTCGTGTTCGTATGCCTTGCGCTCCTCAGGACGACGGTGCTTCGCGCCGCTCAGGCCGCCCTTGCCTCGGCGCTCCTGATAGCGGTGCTCATATGGCATATGCCCGCCGGGCTCGTCGCGCTCGCGGCCGCGCAGGGTGCGGCCTTCGGGCTCTTCCCGGTCTTCTACATCGTCATGGCCTCGCTGTTCCTGTTCAACCTGACGGTCAAGGGGGGCCAATTCGACGTCATCCGGGCGTCCCTGGCGGGCGTGACCCCGGACCGTCGCCTTCAGGCGATCCTGATCGCCTTCTGCTTCGGTGCCTTCATCGAGGGCGCCGCCGGTTTCGGGGCGCCCGTCGTGATCGCCGGAGCGACGCTCGTGGGGCTCGGTTTCCGGCCGTTCTACGCGGCGGGCGTGTGCCTGGTGGCGAACACGGCCCCGGTGGCCTTCGGCACCATGGGCATACCGATCGTCGCGATCGGCGGCGTCCTCGGGCTTTCCGACCCCGAGCTCATGCGGCTCTCAGCGATTGTGGGCCACCAGCTGCCGCTCATCTCCTTGTTCATCCCGGCCTACCTAGTCCTTGTCGTATCAGGAGCCAGGAAGACGCTGGAGGTGCTTCCTGCGGTTGCCGTGACCGGCGGCGTTTTCGCTTTGTGCCAATGGGCGGTTGCCACCTACCTGGGCCCCTACCTGCCCGACATGCTTGCGTCGCTCGCCTCAATGGCGGCGCTCGTGGGGCTCTTGCGCTTCTGGAGGCCGCCGACGGTGTTCCGGTTCGAGTACGATGACCCCGCGGCGCCCGAATTTCCCCGTTACGGGCCAGCGGAGGTCCTGCGCGCGTGGATGCCCTACCTGCTGCTGACCTTGCTCGTGCTCGCATGGAACATCCCCGCCGTGAAGGCGACGCTGTCCCGGGCGACCGTTATGCTGCCCGTGCCCTTGCTGGACGGCGGCGTCGCGAGGCCGGCGCTTTCCGCCGGCCAGACCCCGTCGGCCCTCGGCGCAAAGTTCAAGTTGGATTACTTGGCCAGCGGGGGTTCGGCCGTGCTCCTCGCGGCCGTGCTCTCGGCCGCCCTGTGCCAAATCCGCCCGCTGCCCGCTGCCCGCGTGCTCGGACGCACCCTTCACGAGATGCGCCGGCCCGCATCCGCCGTCGCATGCGTGCTCGCAATGGCCTACGTCATGAATCTCTCGGGAATGACGCAGTGCCTGGGCATCTTCTCGACCCATGCGGGACGGTTTTTCCCCCTGGTGTCACCCGTCCTCGGGTGGATGGGCGTCGTCCTGACGGGATCCGATACCTCGAGCAACGTCCTGTTTGGCAGCCTTCAGCGATCCGCGGCCCTGTCCCTCGGCATGGACCCTTTGCTGGCAGCCTCCGCGAACACGTGCGGGGGCGTGATTGGCAAGATGATCTCACCGCAGTCGATCGCCGTGGCCTGCGCGGCCACGGGAATGGTGGGGCAGGAGGGGATGCTGCTGCGCTTCACCCTCAAGCACTCGCTGCTGCTCCTTGCCGTGATTTGCGTCATGACCTATCTTCAGGCCCACGCCCTTGCCTGGATGCTGCCTCATTGAGCCAGGCACCTCTCCCCATGATTGATGCCGTTTCAAGCCTAACTCCAGAGATCCCCGCACGGAAGGGTGGGTCTTGCCGTTCCCTCAAGCGAACGCTGCTGTGTGTCGGCCAGCGTTTACTAGTTCGGTTACTCGTCGTTCCCATTCTCTCCTTCCCTGTCTTGGTCTCGAGCGCGTCCGCGGCTCCAGCCGAAGGGTTCGCGCTCCACGATCGCGACGTGGTGGTGTTTTACGGCGACAGCATCACGCAGGCCGGCGGCTACTGCCAGTTCGTGGAGGCATACGCACGAACGCGCTACCCCTCGTGGAATCTCAGGTTTTTCAATGCGGGCGTGGGCGGCGACACCGTGACCGGCGGGGGCGCCGGTCCCATAGAGACGCGCTTGAGCAGGGACGTGATCGATCGGAAGCCCACGGTGGTGACCGTGATGCTCGCGATGAACGACGGCCGTTATGTGAAATTCGACCCCGCGAGGGAGGCGTCCTTCGCCGCAGGCTATCGCTCGATCGTCGCGAGGCTGTCATCGGCTCTTCCCTCGGCGCGCATCTACCTTATCCAAAGCTCACCCTACGATGACATCACCCGAAGCCCCGGATTCGAGGGCGGCTACAATCAGGTCCTCGTCAGGATGGGTGAGGACGTTTCTGCGATCGCTCACGACGCGCATCTGGGCGTTGTGGACTTCAACGCGCCCGTGACCCGCGGAGTGGCCCGGGTAGCGGCCGGCAATCCCGCGCTCGCGAGGCAGATACTCGTGGA